>JABDFQ010000001.1:0-603 GCA_013286495.1 Gammaproteobacteria bacterium
TGGTGCGTTGGTGTTGATGGTCACACCGTCTGCCAGCAATATCTGATGGCTGGAAGTTTCAATCAATCCGCCATTACCACCTTGACTACCACCCATTGAGAAAAGACTGCCAAGCACATTCGTATAATTATTCGACCACACGACAACTTGTCCACCATTGCCGGTGGTGATGGCATTCGCATTCAGGGTTGCGCCTGGCATCATCACCACAGCATTGGCGTTAGGCAAAGGTCCTGCACCATGCAGATTACCACCTACGTTGATCGAACCACCGCCGGCATCACCGCTCGCATCGATCAGAGTCGATGGATTGAGCAGGATGTTATAACCCGTGATATCCACGGTACCTCCGGTCTGGTGAGTCTTTTTGCCGGAGACGTCAATATTGGCAGCAACATTGACGACACCAGCACTGGGATCACCGGAGATAATCACTTCCCCATTGTGTTGGTAGACAGACTTGGCTTGCACGACACCATTCAGGTTGATGACGTTATCCAGCACACCAGAAGCCTGCTGAGCGCTCACCAATACTGAACCGCCATTTGCTATCAGCGATCCAGTATTCGTGACACTGCCAGAACGATGGGTTTGGGAAGGATT
>JABDFQ010000001.1:613-184993 GCA_013286495.1 Gammaproteobacteria bacterium
ATTGAGGGCGAAATTAATCATGTCATCGCCAGTGAAGCTAACCGTGAACGTATCACCGGAAGCCAGCACCACCTTGCCAAGGTCTGCGCGGATCATGCCGCTGTTTGTGACATTCTGGCCGACCAGGGCAATCAAGCCGTTGTGAGCTGCGATCAAGGTACCGGCATTGATGATGGAGGCATTGGCATAAGGAGAAGGTTGGTCGAAGATGAAATTGCCGCTCAGGAAATTCTTGTCGGTGATGTCTGTGGTGGTGGCGATCAGGCCGCCGACATTGACATAGGCACCAGGACCGAAATAAATACCTGCGGGATTGACGAGAATGATTTTGCCAGTAGCGGTTAGGACACCATAAATTTGCGAAGCGCCATCGGTGGGACTGATACGATTGAGCGCAATACCACCCGCTGGCTGGTTGAAGTGGGTAGCTTCTTGCGAGCCAATATTAAAGCTTTGCCAGTTGATGATTGCTTGTTGACTGCTTTGATTGACGGTTGTAGTGCTGGGTGTTTGCTGGATGACAACACTGCCTGCACCTACATTACCTACCACCGGGTTTGCCAAGACACCCGATGTAAGCAGAAAAGAAAGCATCAACCCTGAAAGTAGTCCCTTGTTAATGCGTTTCATGTATCCATTACCTCGTTTGTGGTAATTTTTTGTGCTTACTATATAAGGATAGTCGATATTTTGTGGTTTTGTGGTGTGGTAATTAGTTGATTCTTATCGTAATTGACTCTTGGGGTCGCATCTCGCTTTCACCCTTTGCAACGGAGAAGGGTGAAAGCGAGATGCGACCCCAGGAACTTCATTAGAACGCCTTCCCCTCAGGGGGAAGGTGCCCAACGGGCGGATGGGGGAGTACTAATCTGCTTATTATTTTTATTCCCCCATCCGCCTGTCGGCACCTTCCCCCTGAGGGGGAAGGCGTTCTTAATAACCGGCATTTGCCTGATAGCAGTATGGATTGATCTTCACATTGCTGAGATCGGTGTTGAACATCGTTGCAGCCTGGTTAACCAGTTGATCGATGTTCTGATCTGGTGTGGTGGTGTAGACCCAGCCTGAGCTGTCATCTGCATTATTATTCTGTGCATTTGGCTGCTGGATGATGGCGGAGATATCCAGGTTGGAGTCAAAGGTTGGCGTAGAGCTTGCTGTTGCAGGTGTTGCTGGTGTTGGTACCACTGGCGTTGGGGTCGGTGGTGTTGGTGTTACGCCATTGATGCTGGCGAAGTTGATGAATTGCAGTGTAGTGCTGCCAAAGGTGACGACACCAGTCGTAGGATCAATATTGGCACCTGGGACATCGATGGTTGCCACATCATTGCCAGAAGTAGACTGGAAGATATTGAAGCCATTGAAGAACAGTGGGTCGTTCACATAACCAATCTTGCTGCCGGTGATCACGAAGTTATTCTGTTTTGGCAGGTTTGGAGCAGAGATGATGTTCGTGTTGATACCATCAGCATTGATCGTATTCACATTCGTGAAGTTAACTGTATTGGCACCATTGGTTGCCACACCTGCATGGGTAGCAGAGAGTGCAACGTTGACATCCTGAGGACTGTTGAAGGTGAAGGTGTTATTACCCGTGCCGTTTACATTCACGCTGTTGCCATTGGCATTCAAACCATTGTTAAGAGTGATCTGGGTAGCACCCGATCCGGTTGTTTGCAAGGTAGTATTGCCGCCGAGTGTCAGCAAGCCATTGTAAGTCTGGCTATCTGATGTAATCACGCCGCCACCAACGATATCTGTATTTCCAGCCGTCAGGCTACCGAAGCTGGCATTGGTGCCGAGTGCATTGAGGATGAGGTTAGCTGTCGTCAGAGATCCGGTGACTACGATGCCGCCAGTACCAGAATTCAAGGTCAGATCCGTACCACTGCCTGCGACATTACCGTTGAACTGGATAGCAGCGCTATTACCAGAAGTCAGTGTGGTATTGCTGCCGAGGCTGACATTGCCGTTATATGTCTGGCCACCTGTGGTATTGACTGAACCGTTGTCAAAGATCAGTTGTCCGAAGGATTGCAAGGTGGAGATTGGTGTACCTGCACCGATGACGCCGTAGAGGTAAGTCGTACCATTGTCAGCCTGTACGGTGAATGGGTGGTTACCATTGACCGTGCCATTGACGTAGATGTTACCCAGGAGACTGATCATGTCAGCGTCATTCGTCAGGGTGATTGGGCTGTTGTTGTTCTGGTTATAGAGAGTAATCGTTGTCGTACCACCATATGTGATGTTGGCAATGGTGACATTGGTGGAGAGTAATGGGGTGACATTACCGATTTCACCATTCATTACCATGCTGCCAGGACCACTGATATTGAGGTTAGCCTGGCCATTGATGTTGTTGTTGAGTGTGAAGTTGCTACCCGTATCGACATTGATGGTATCGGTGCTGCTGGTAGCAAGTGTGATCGGTGAGTTGAATCCGGCAGTGCCATCAGTGGTCATATTACCGTTGTTGAGGGTGATGACATTGCCTTGATCAGCCACATTCACATTGTTGATATTGAAGGTACCGTTGTTGGTGGCATTGATGTTGGAATAACCCAATGCACCGCTATTCGTCAGACTTAATTCGCTGCCAGCACCGGTGATGGTGGTCGTGCCAGCATAACTGTCAGCTGATGAGAAGCCTGTGTTATTGCCAGAGAAGATGACCGTGCCACCGTTGACTGTCATATTGCCGCTGCCTTGCAGGCTGCCACTGAAAGTGGTGGTGCCAGTATCGGTGATACCCAGTGTATCGCCACTGGAGAGCACACCATTGCCGCTGAAGTTGATGCTATTGGTGCCAGTGATACTGCTATTGCCACCGACACTGAAGTTGTTGCTGATTGGGTTGCTCAAGGCGACCAGTGAAGTCAGGTTGCCGCCGTTCAAAGCCAGAGAGCCTGTGCCAAGCGGATTGGCGTTATTGTTATTGATATCGAGTACGCCGCCGTTTACCGCTATAGCACCGCTCAAACTACCATTGTTACCACTGAATTGTGTCGTGCCGCTGGCGATAGTGACGCCACCTGTGCCGCTTAATGCACCGGCGAAGTTGGTGGTGCCGCTGTCGCTAACTGTCAACGTACCGCTTGAGAGTACGCCCGTTGGCATGGTGATGTTATTGCTGCCGCCGATGGTGGCATTGCCGCCGACTGTGAAGCTGCTATTGGCAAGTGTCGTGGTTTGTGCAGCTGTTAAGGTACCGCCATTCAGGTTCAATACACCGCTGCCAAATGGGTTGCTAGCATTGCTTGCCTGTAAGGTACCGGCATCGAGTGTGACATCGCCGGTGTAAGTGTTATTGGCACCGCCGCTAGCCATGACTAATGTACCGCTGCCCATCTTGGTCAGGCTGCCGCTGCCAGAGAGTGCATTGGTGCTGCCAACCGTCAAGGTACCGGTATTGTTGATGGTATTGGTGCCGGTCAGTGCGAGTGCGCCTGTACCAAAGCTGTTGGTGCCTGCTTCTGTGATAGTTGCATTGTCTACGTTGATATTGTTAGCCAGTGTGCCGCCCAGGCTGCCAGCGATATTGAAGGTGGTATTCGCTGCGACATTCAAGGTGCCTGTGCCTAAGGCATTGTTGCTACCAGAGATGCTCAGGGTACCAGCATTCAAATTGGTATCACCGCTGAAGCCGCTGTTATTGCCAGATAAGGTCAAAGTACCCTGGCCGATCTTATTCAATATGCCTGTGCCACTGACAGCGTTGCTTACGGTCAGGCTATCTGCCGCATTGGTGACATCGATGGTGGATGAACCAGCAGAAACGCTGATGGCACCGCTTAAGGTATTGTTGCTGGTGCCGATGTTATTCACGATGGTGCTGCCATTATTCATGGTGATGTTGTTGGCAAGAGCGAGGCTGGAGCCGTTTAAGATCATGGTGGCATTGTTAGCCGCGTTCAGCACCACACTGCCCGTACCCAGTGATGAACTGTTATCGACCTGGATGCGGCCAAGGTTAACGGTCGTGCTGCCGGAATACGTATTGGCGCTGGCGAGATCAAGGGTTCCCAGACCAGTCTTGTTGATAGCCACACCGTTGCTGCCGGATGCGATTGTGCCAGAGACTTGCAGCATGTCGCTGAATGGGTTGCTGACATTGATGGTGACGCCGCCACCGACTGCATTATCCGCATTCATGTTGAGTGTGCCTGAGAGTTGTGTGGTGTTATTGGCAGCGCTTTCGACCAGCATACTGCCATTGTTGAAGTTGAGGTTATTGGCGACATTCAGGCTGTTACCAGTGAAGGCGAGCACTGCATTATTAGCAACCGTTGCGGTTGCTGTGCTTGCGCCAAGGCCGGTGCTGCTCTGGATGTTCAATACACCAGCGTTCACATTGCTGGTACCAGTGAAGGTGTTATTGCCCGTCAGGATCAAGGTGCCGGCGCCAGTCTTGTTCATGGTGACGCTGCTGCCTGAGACCGTGCCATTCATGGTGGTCATGGTATCGATGTTAAAGGTGTTGGCTCCCGTCAATCCCACCGTGCCATTCAAGGTATTGCCGTTGATATTGCTATCCAGCAAGGTGGCGTTGTTGAAGCTCAGGTTATTGGCGAGTGTGAGTGCGCTGCTGCCAGTTAAGCCGAGAGTTGCATTGTTGATGGTGGCAGAGCCGCCGCTCAAGGCATTGTCATTGGCAACATTCAAGGTACCGGCGCTAACTGTGGTGTTACCAGCATACAAGTTGGCATTGGTGAGAGTGAGTGTGCCGGTGTATCCGCCAGTGGTGTTCAAGTTGAAGTTATTGATATTGCCGCCGATGGTGCCGAGTGAGCTATTGGTATCGTTGATGTTCAGGCTCAGGTTCAAGCCGCTGGTTGCGCCGTCGATGCTATTGGCACTGACGCTGAAGCCGGATAGAGCTGTGCTATTGGTCAGAGTGACTGCGCCGTTGTAAGTCTGTGTGCCAGTCGTGGTGATGCTATTTGCTGCGATATCGACTGCATTGGTGGTCAGGTTGTTGATGTTGTTGACTGCACCATTCAGGTTAGCTGTGCCGCTATTGTTGATTGTCAGGTCGTGGCTGTTGCCGGTAATCGCACCGAGAGTCACATTGGTACCGGTCAGGTTGGTGTCAGATCCGAGCGTTGCAGCGCCGTAGCTCTGTGCGCCAGTGGTGCTAATTGAACCGTCATTGATATTGACGTTATTGGTCGTCAGGCTTGAGAGTCCGCTGATTGCGCCAGCCAGTGTGGAAGTGCCGCTATCTGCGAGAACGAGAGCATTTCCGCCGCCAGTCACTGCGCCATTTAAGCTAATGCCAGCACCTGTCATGGTGACTGCATTACCCAAAGTGAGTGCGCCATAGCTTTGTGTACCGCTGGTTGTCACATTGGCACCGAGTGTCAGGTTGTTAGCTGTATCGCTGACGCTGGCGAGTGCAATGCTGCTGCCGATAGCGCCATTCACTGCGATATTGCCAGCACCTGCGAGTGTCAAGACATCTGTGTTTGGAACTGCACCATCCACCGTGCCATTGATATTCAGGGTATTGCCGCTATTTGCCGTGATGTTTCCAACCGTACCGATAGTGAAGTTGCCGCCAAGGGCATTGGTGGTGCTGTTTGCGCTGATCAGGTTACCACTGAGGTTGAAGTTGTTATTCAGTGCGAGGCTTGTGCCATTCAAGGTCAGTGTGCCACCGTTTGCAATCACTGCATCAGCTGCGCTTGAGCCTAAGCCATTGCTGCTGCTGACGTTCATGTTGGCACCGGAACCGACTGTGGTCGTACCAGTAAATCCACTGTTATTGCCAGAGATATTGGTCGTACCTGCTGTCTGATCGATACTGCCGCTGCCGCTAATCGTATTGGCAATGCCAGTTGTTGCAGAGTTTGAAATCGTCAGCGTATCACCACTGCCAATCGATGCTGTTGATCCTGTGAAGTTGATGTTATTGCTGCCATTCACTGCGACATTGCCACCGACGCTGACATTATTCGCAACTGCTGCTGTGAGTGAGGATTGCAGGTTGCCGCCATTTAAGTTCAAGGTGCCTGCGCCTGTGCCAAGAGCACTGCTTGCATTGCCGAGGATCAAGGTACCAGCGTTCAGGGTCGTGCTACCAGCGTAGGTGTTAGCGCCATTCAGGGCGAGTGAGCCGCTGCCATTCTTGGTCAGTGAAGTCATGTTGCTGATGATGCCGCTGATCGTGCTATTTGTTCCCGTGTTACTCAGGCTCAAGGCATTTCCGCCGCCTGCGATGCTGGTGGCATTGATGTCACCGCCAGACACGAAGGAGGAGGTTGCGCCCAGTGTCAGGCCATCATTGTAGGTCTGGCTGCCGGAAGTGGTGATGCTGGAAGCATTGATGACATCGCTACCGCCACCACCCAGGGTGAGGCTGCCGATATTGACGATGCCGTTTAAAGTCTTGGTGCTGGTGCTGCTGCTAGTCATGTTGAGGTTGAATGCGCCACTGATTGCGCCTGCTGTGATTGAGCCAGAACCTGTGCTGATGCTGCTATTGCCAGCGAGCGTGATGCCGCCGAGATTGGCTGCGCTATTGGTGGTGGCGAGTGCGCCGTTCAGATTCAATCCGCTGGTAGCTGTGGTATCGATACCGCCAGTGAAGTTGAAGCTGCCGCCATTGCCGAGTGTGAGTGCGCCACTGTTGCTAAATACCGTATCGCCACTGATGGTATTGGATGCGCCATCCATGATGATGCTGTATGGCTGACCGAAGGTGGTTAAGCCACCGAGTGTCGTATTGTTGGCGAAGGTGACGGTGCCAGTTGCGCTGGTATTATTCTGCAGACTCAGTGTGTTGCTTGCGCCATTGACCACACCGTTAAAGTTGACTGCGCCAGTCGTACCAGCATTCACCGTAATGTTATTGGTCAGGTTAATCGTACCGGTGCCATCTGGTGTGATGTTGATTGGGTTGGATGTGCCAGAAGTGATATTGCCACCCAGCAGGATATTGCCGTTAGTACCAGAGTTCGTGCTGATGGTGACGCTGCCGGTTGCATTCAATGAAGCGCCGGAATCCACTTCAACACCTGCTCCTGCTGTGCCCAAACCTGTCAGGTTGGAACCGCTTAATACCAGGTTGCCGCCGCTGCCGATCGAACCTGTGACCAGTACGCCGCCGATGCCGGTATGTGCATTATCACCAGCGAGTGTCAGGCTATTTGGACTGCTCAATGAACCCGTGACATCGATGAAGCGATTGACGTTGAAGATAACGGGTGAAGTGAAGTTCAATGTGCCGCCTAATGTCAGGTCATTACCATTACCTTGCAGTGAGATATTGCCTGCTCCGACATTCGGGTTGGCATTCAATGCAAGACCACCGCTTAAGGTCAGCGTGCCGCCCGTGCCTGGTGAGGAATCGAGGACGCCGTTGACGATCAGCGCAGTAGCGGTACCGGTTGAGTTATTAGCAGCATTTAAGCTGATGTTTGCACCGTTGCTGGCGATGATGCCGCCGGAATTAATGGTCAGCAAGCGGTCGGAGGAATCCGGTGAGAGTGTGGTCAGATTGATATTGCCGCCCGTGGAAATCATGCCCGTCGTGGTCAATGCACCGGTATTGGTGACGCTGGTGACACCGCTGCCAAGGGTGGAGGCGCCTAATGTCAGCAAGGTGCCTGTGTTATCGAGAGTGACATTGTTGGCACCGCTATTGTTGAGTGAAACCGTGCCAGTCAGGTTGTTGCCAGTGTTATTCAGGTTGATGAGGCCTGCGCCTGCGTTAAAGGTGGTAGCACCAGCAGAAGCAGCTTCAGTGACTGCACCCGTTTGTGAGATGCCAAGACCGGTGGCGGTGAAGGTACCGGAACCGACGCTGGATGTACCGAGAGCAAGAGCAATGCTGTTAGTTAAAGAGACGTTGTTGGCGCCGCTATTGTTGACGCTGACTGCACCTGTGAAGGCGTTGCTGGCTCCATTGGTGGAGAGGTCAACCGCATTGGCGCCTGCGTTAAAGGTCGAAGTTCCAGCTACCGTCAAGGCACCGGTCTGGCTGATGCCACCGGTTACGCCACTGGCTGTTGCTGTCAAATTCTGTCCGACGGTGCTTGCGCCTAATACCAGAGCCTTGCTGTTAGTGATGCTGGCATTATTGGCACCGCTGTTGGTGAGGCTGACAGCTCCAGTGAAGGCGTTGCTGCCGCCATTGGTGGATAGATCAATTGCATGAGCACCGGCTGAGAAGCTGGAAGTGCCAGCAACCGTCAATGCGCCAGTCTGGCTAATTGCACCACCTGCTGTGACATTCAGGTTCTGACCGATGCTACTTGCAGCGAGGGCGAGTGCGATGCTGTTATTGATGCTGACGTTATGGGCGCCGCTATTTGACAAGCTGACTGCACCCGTGAAGGCATTGCTACCACCATTCGTTGCAAGATCAATTGCATTGGCACCGGCTGCGAAGCTGGATGTTCCAGAGACGCTGATTGCGCCAGTCTGTGAAATAGCGCCGGTGTTGTTGATATTCACATTACCTGCTGATTGAGAGATACCCGTGATGCCCAATGCGCCTGTGTTGGTGAGGGCGATGGTGCCTGTCGTACCTGCATTGGTTGCATTAAAGCTGGAGACAGTATTGGCATTATTGAGTGTGCTGCCGCCAACGGAGTTGACCGTCAGTAATGCGCCGTTAATCGTGCCAGCACCCGTTTCAGAAACCGTTCCTGCTGTACCTGTCAGGCTGACATTGCCGCTGCCAGCGTTCAAGTTACCTGTGCTTAATGCGACGTTACGTCCAGCCGTTAAGTTAATGCCATTCGTCGTGTTGATGTTATTGGCAATCGTCAGGTCATTGGTTGCACCAGTATCGGTTGCGCTGAAGCTATTGAGAGCTTTGGTGCCGCCAATGGTGCCTAAAGTCATCGTGCCAGCGCCTGAGTTGACTGAAAGGGTATTGCTGCCAGCAACGCTGCTGTCTGTGGTACCGAGGCTGATATTGCCGCCGGATGAAGCGAGTGAGGTATTGCCGCTGATGGTGGTCGTGCCGAGGGTCATGGCATGGTTAGTCGTGCTGACGCTGCCATCAATAATCGTGCTGGATGGATTGGAAGCATTGCCCGTTGTGGCAAGACCGCCTGCGAAGCTCAAAGTGCTGCTGCCGCTGCCTAATGTGACAGTTCCCGTATTCAGGAAGTTGACGCCACTCGTAAAGTTGCTGGTCGTGCCATTCAAGGCGACGTTATAGCCAACGTTAGAGGTGATCAGGTTATCCAGGGTGACATTGCCATTGAAGGTCACTGCATTGCCAGCGGTTGCATTGGCTGTCAAATCATCACCGCTACCCGTGACGCTGTTATTGAAGGTGATATTGCTGCCGGATAATGTCGGTGAAGTGCTTAAGGTGACAGCATTACCAAAGGTCTGGCTGCCCGTTGTCGTGATATTTGCACCGATGGCAGTCGTTCCCGTTGAACCGGTTGCCACGCTCGTTAATGCTGTGCCGCCGCCGATTGCACCATTCAAGGCGAGAGCGCCATTACCTGCGAAGGTCAGAGCCTGAGCGCCATTGATCGTGCCGCCAATTGTCAGTGAGTCGCCACTGTTCGTGACATCAATCGTGCTATCGCCTGAGAGTGTGATATTGCCATTGATCGTGCTGCTGCTTGAACCGGTGGTAGCAAGAGCGCCTGCGCTGCCAACACCTGTACCATTCAAGGACAAGGCATTAGCGAGGGTGACGCCGTTTACCAGTAATTCTGCGCCATTGGCAACTGTGACATTGCCGCTGCTCAAGCCGCTGTTATTGGTGACATCGATGATGCCGTTGTTGATGCTGGTGGTGCCGCCAAAGGTGTTAGCACCGGAGAGTAATAAGGTATCCGTACCCGTCTTGGTTAATGCGCCAGCGCCTGCGATGATGCCGCCATAGGTGAGTGTGCCGGTATCGGTCTGGAAGGTACCGCCGCTAGCACCGAGTGAGATGCCGCGATTGCTGTTCAGTGTAAATCCTGCAGAGCTTTCCAGTGTGCCGCCATTGATGGTGAGTGAGCCTGGTGTTGCGCTACCAGGTGCTGTACCTAATGCACTGTCTGCTGCTGCACTGATGGTACCGGCATTGATGGTGGTGGTACCGGAGTAGGTATTGCCACTGGCGAGTTGCAGTGTGCCAGCGCCGACTTTAATCAGACTGCCTGTGCCACTGACGAGACCATTCCAGGCAACGGTGTTGTTTTCGATATTGAAGTCATTGTTCGTGCCAGCCAAGGTAACAGGATCAGCCAGTGTCAGGCCATTGCTGGTAAAGATGCTGGCGATAGCGCCTGCTGTGCTATTGAGATTGATGGTTTGAGTATTGGCTGGATTGAAGACCAGGAATACGCCTGAGCCGATGCTTGCGGTTGAGGTGACATTGATAGCTCCTGTGCCGAGTGCGCCACTGGAGAGTTGTTCCACGAGGCCTGAATTAATATCCAGTCCGCCGCTGAAGGTATTCGTGCCTGAGAGTGCGATCTGGCCAGATGGGAAGCTGACGATGACTGCGCCAGTTCCTGAAATATTGCCGCCGTAATTGCCGCTTTCAGCAGAATTCTTGATGATGCTCAAGTTACCTGAGCCGAGTGTGATCGAGCTGCCGGTTGCACCACTGCTGGTTAATGAAGGAATAGTGTTGTTGAAGTTATTGAGATCGAGAGTACCGGTGCTGCCCATGACGACTGCGCTATTCGGTGAGAAGGAGTTGGCAGCGCCAGCCTGCAAGGTACCAGCCTGGATGTTGGTCGTGCCGCTATAAGTGTTGGCACCAGAGAATTGTTGTGTACCGCCGCCTGTAATATCGATGTTGACACCACCGGTGCCGCTAATCACACCCGAGTAAGCATCTACAACATTGAGGTTGTTGGCGATGGTTAAGGTGCCGGTGCCGAGTAATACATTTCCATCAGTTGCACCGCCACCATCCAGACCATTGATCGTGTTATTGAAGTTGTTGAGGTTCAGGACGGTAGTTGGAGCGTCTTCCAGTACGACATAGCTATTGGGTGAGAAGGCATTGTTAGCACCAGCTTCAAATGCGCCTGCCTGAATATCGGTTCCGCCACTGTAGGTATTACCCGTACCACTTAATTCGAGAGCGCCGGTACCACCTTTCTGCAAGCTACCCGTTCCTGTCAGATTGCCGGTTAATTGCGTGAGATTAGCCTGAACGTTGATATTGTTGACTGTGCCATTCAATGCAATGTTGTTTGGCAGTGTGATAGCGCTTGATGTCAGTAATTCAGCGAAGCTACCACCTGAGCTATCCAGAGTAATCGTATTCGGGTTGGTCAGACTGCTGAGCGCCTGTATATCGAGGATAGATTGATTACCCGTCGTTGGTGTAATCATGATTGCACCGCCACTTGCTCCACCCAGTGCATTAGCGTTTGTGGCAACCAGAGTACCCGCATCAATCGTGGTAGTGCCGGTGTAAGTATTGGTACCAGAGAGGAATTCAGAAGGTGTGCCGCCGCCAGTGTAATTCAGTGTTAAACCACCACTGCCACTGATAACACCAGCATAGCTAAGTGCTAAACCGCTTTGAGAATCAGAAAGTGTCAGATTGCCAGCGCCGAGTGTGGTATTACCACCATTGCTGCCACCACCGATGAGGTAGTTGATGGTGTTGTTAAAGCCATTGAGATTGAGTGCGACACCGGTTGCATTAGCGAGATTGATACCGCTAGCGGCTGATAAGGCATTGACAGCGCCAGCCTGCAATATACCGTTATTCACATTAGTTTCGCCGGAATACGTATTGCTGGTGCCATTTAATTGCAGAACACCGGCGCCATTCTTGTTGAGTTCACCCGCACCGGATACGACACCGCCTAATTGTGTGGTGTTGGCTGCGACATTGATGTTGTTGTTAGAGCCAGCATTTAAGATGACATTGTTCGGCAGCGTGATGTTGTTACTCGTATTCAACTGAGCGGTTGATGTCAGAGCTGAGCTGTCGAAGGTGATGGAACCGTTGGTATTGGTCAAGCTGCTGATGCCTGATAAATCGAGTACAGCTGTCTGGCTAGCGGTTGGTGTGATGAAGATATTGCCGCCAGAACTGGTGCCTAATGCACCGGCTACACCAGCCGTCAAGGTGCCAGCATCGATAGTCGTGTTACCCGTGTAAGTGTTGGCATTAGCGAGAGTTTGTGATGAGCCTGCGCCAGTCAGATTAACCGTCAAGCCACCCGTGCCACTGATGACACCAGCGAAGCTTGGGTTGATACCAGCGCTGGAGCTTGCGATCGTCAGATTACCTGCGCCGAGTGTGACGTTACCACCTGTCGTGCCGCCACCAGCGAGTGCGCCGACGCTGTTGTTAAAGCCATTCAGATCGAGTGTTGCGCCTGCGACATTAGCCAAAGTGACCGTGCTGTTTGAAGCGAAGGCATTGACTGCGCCTGCCTGCAAGGTACCGTTATTGACGTTGGTTGCACCCGTATAGCTATTGGAACCAGAGAGTTTCTGTATGCCACTGTTGGTCAGGTTAACTGTTAAACCACCTGAGCCACTGATGCTGCCGGCATAGTTATTGGTTGCGTTGACGTTATTGGCAACGGTTAAGGTGCCAGAACCCAGTGTCACATTACCGCCATTCGCACCACCACCAGCGAGTGAGGCAACGCTGTTGTTGAAGTTATTAAGATCGAGGATTGCGCCAGAAGCATTAGCGAAGTTAATGCCGCTGCTGGATGACAATGCATTGGCTGCGCCGGCTTGCACTGTACCTGCGTTGATATTCGTCGTGCCGCCATAAGTATTGCTGGTGCCATTGATCTTGAGGATTCCCGTGCCGTTCTTGGTAATGCCGCCAGCGCCTGTGATTGCGCCACCTAATTGCGTGGTGTTAGCTGCGACATTGAAGACATCATTCGTGCCAGTCAGGGCAACCGCATTGGACAGCGTGATGGCCGCACTGGTATTCACTTGTGCGGTGCTGCCTGATGCGCTGCTATTCATGTTGATCGTGTTGGTATCACCAAGGCTGCTGAGTGCAGTCAGATCGAGGATCGCATTATTGGATGCAGATGGTGTGATGAAGATGCTACCGCTGCCGATTGCGCCACTGACACCGGCTGCAAGTGTGCCCGCATTAATGGTCGTGCCGCCTGAATAAGTATTCGTGTTTGTCAGGGTTTGCGTTGGATTGCCGGTTCCAGTGAGGTTAACCGTCAAACCACCAGTGCCACTGATGAGGCCAGCATAAGAAGTCGAAGTATTGTTGCTATTGGCGATGGTGAGTGTACCAGCACCCAGTGTCACATTACCGCCAGTCGTACCGCCACCAGCGAGTGATCCCACGCTATTGTTGAAGCCATTCAGATCCAGTGTTGCACCTGCCGTGTTAGCCAGTGTCACTGCGCTATTGGGTGCGAAAACATTCGCTGCTTCTGCCTGCAAGGTACCGTTGTTGATGGTCGTTGCACCCGTGTAAGTATTGCTACCAGCCAATTGTTGTATGCCGCCATTGGTCAGATTAATGATCAAGCCACCGGTGTCTCTGATGATACCGCCGTAGTTGAAGGTATTACCGCTGCTATTGGCGATGGTCAACGTACCCGTACCCAAGGTGACTTCGCCAGTTGGGCTGCCACCAGAAAGTGACAGGATAGTGTTATTGAAGTTATTCAGGTCGAGAATTGGCGTGCTGGTATTATTGAGAACGAAGTTACTATCCGGTGAGAGACTATTATTTGCGCCAGCCCTGATACTACCGGCATTAATGGTCGTCGTACCGGAATAAGTATTATTGGTGCCATCAAAGTACAGCCAGCTGCTGCTACCGCTCTTGGTCAGACTACCTGTGCCTGTTACCGCTCCGCTCAGATGCGTGAAGTTAGCTGCGACATTAAACACATTGTTAGTGCCAGTCAGGCTAATGTTATTTGGCAGGGTAATGGTCGTATTCGTGGTTAATTCAGCCGTACTACCTGCAGCACTGCTGTTAAAGCTCAGTGCATTGGTATTGGTCAGACTACCCACGTTGGATAAATCGAGGTTTGCCGTGCTGGAAGCACTTGGTGTGATCTGTATCAGGCCACTACCGAGTGCACCGCTGGCATGAGCGGCGAGGGTACCTGCATCGATCACTGTGTTACCCGTGTAAGTATTCGTACCTGAGAAGATTTGTGTGGCATTGGTTGCATTGGTCAGATTGACGGTGACTCCGCCCGTTCCGCTAATGACACCGGAATAATTCTGACTGGCAACAGGGGCGCTAGAGGCAAGAGTCAAATTTCCTGATCCAAGTGTGACATTGCCCCCAGTCGTACCACCACCTGCGATATAGGCAACTGAGTTATTGAAGTTATTAAGATCGAGAGTTGCACCAGCCGTATTGGCAAAATTGACGCCACTGGCTGATGAGAAAGCGCTCGCAGCACCCGCCTGCAAGGTACCGTTGTTGATGTTGGTCACACCGGTATAGCTATTGGTACCAGAAAGTTTCTGTGTGCCGCTATTTGTCAGGTTAACTGTTAATCCACCTGTGCCACTGATACTGCCGAGATAATTCGTGGTATTGCCGCTGCTATTTGCGACTGTCAATGTGCCGGAACCGAGTGTTACGTTACCGCCAGTTGTACCACCACCAGCAAGTGAGGCGACGCTGTTCGCAAAGTTATTGAGATTGAGGATGGCACCGGAAACATTGGCGAAGTTAATGGCGCTAGCGGATGACAAGGCATTGGCTGCACCCGCTTGTACGGTACCAGCATTGATATTGGTCGTGCCGCTATAGGTATTGCTGGTGCCATTGATTTGCAAGGTACCTGTGCCGCTCTTGCTAATGCCGCCAGCGCCAGTAATTGCGCCACCTAATTGCGTGGTATTTGCTGCGACATTGAAGACATCATTCGTGCCCGTTAATCCAATGGCATTGGACAGCGTGATGGCCGCACTGGTATTCACTTGTGCGGTGCTGCCTGCTGCGCTGCTATTCATGCTGATGGTATTGGTATCACCGAGACTGGTGAGTGCGGTGAGATCGAGGATGGCATTGTTCGATGCAGATGGAGTGATAGAGATCGTACCGCTGCCGAGTGCGCCACTGACTCCCGCTGCGAGTGTGCCAGCGTTAATGGTCGTGCCGCCCGAGTAGGTATTCGTGCCTGTCAAAGTTTGTTTTGGATTGCTGGTTCCCGTGAGATTAACGGTCAAGCCACCGGTACCGCTGATCACGCCAGCATAGGAAGTTGAGCTGTTGGTATTATTGGCGATGGTGAGTGTGCCGGAACCAAGTGAAACGTTACCACCAGTCGTTCCGCCACCAGCCAGTGATCCAATACTGTTTGCAAAGTTATTGAGATTCAAGGTTGCGCCTGAAACGTTAGCGAGTGTCACTGCGCTATTGGTTGCGAAGGCGTTCGCTGCTCCCGCTTCGAGGCTACCGTTGTTGATATTGGTAGCGCCTGTATAGCTATTCGTACCAGAGAGTTCCTGCACGCCACTGTTGGTCAGGTTAACTGTCAAACCACCTGTGCCACTGATGCTGCCGAGATAATTCGTGGTATTGCCGCTGCTGTTGGCGACCGTCAATGTGCCGGTACCCAGCGTCACGTTACCGCCAGTCGTACCACCATTTGCGAGTGAACCTACGCTGTTTGCAAAGCCATTCAGATCCAGTGTTGCACCTGCCGTATTGGCAAATGTCACTGCACTATTTGCTGCAAAGACATTCGCTGCTTCTGCCTGCAAGGTACCGTTATTGATCGTGGTGGTACCGGTGTAAGTATTGGTACCGGAAAGTTGTTGTATGCCGCTATTCGTCAAATTAACCGTCAAACCACCTGTGCCGCTGATGGTGCCGAGATAATCCGTGGTATTGCCGCTGCTATTTGCTACCGTCAACGTACCAGCGCCGAGGGTCACGTTACCACCAGTCGTACCGCCACCAGCCAGTGAGCCTACGCTATTAGCAAAGCCATTCAGATCCAGTGTTGCGCCTGAAACATTGGCGAGTGTGACTGCGCTATTGGTTGCAAAGGCATTTGCAGCACCGGCCTGCAAGGTACCGTTATTGATCGTCGTTGCACCGGTGTAGCTATTCGTACCAGAAAGTTTTTGTACGCCGCTATTGGTCAGGTTAACCGTCAAACCACCAGTACCACTGATGGAACCGGAATAATTTGTCGTTGCACCGGAAGTATTGGCAAGTGTCAGTGTGCCCGTGCCTAATGTTACGTTACCGCCAGTTGAACCACCGTTAGCAAGTGATCCTACGCTGTTGTTGAAGTTATTGAGATCGAGTATTGCACCCGAAGCATTGGCAAAGCTGACTGCGCTGCTAGCTGAGAAGGTATTTGCAGCTTCTGCCTGTAACTTGCCGTTGTTGATAGTCGTGGTGCCGCCATAAGTATTGCTGCCCGATAATTGTTGCACGCCACCATTGGTCAGGTTAACCGTGAAACCACCGACGCCGCTCATCGTACCCAGATAATCCGTGGTATTGCCGCTGCTATTCGCTACTGTCAACGTGCCAGCGCCTAGCGTGACCGTACCACCCGTTGTGCCACCACCAGCGAGTGAGGAGATGGTGTTGGCAAAGCCAGCCAGATTAAGGTTTGCACCAGCGACATTAGCCAATGTCACAGCACTTGCTGATGAGAAGGCATTCGCAGCACCAGCCTGGAAGATACCGGCATTGATGGTGGTTGCGCCGCTATAGGTATTGCTGGTGCCATTTAATTGCAGGATACCGGCACCGGATTTAGTCAGACCACCTGCACCTGTGATGGCACCGCCTAACTGTGTGGTGTTGGTCGCGACATTAAAGACGTTATTTGTACTGGTTAAAACCACAGGATTATTGAGCGTCAGGATGGAAGAATTCACTTCTGCTGTGCTGCCTGATGCCGTGCTATTCAAGTTAATCGAACCCGTGGTATTCGTCAGACTGGAGATGAAACTTAAGTCCAGAATTGCCGTATTGGATGCAGTGGGTGTGATGAAGATATTGCCGCCAGAACTTGGGCCAAGTGCGCCACTGTTAACAGCTGAGAGTGTACCGGCATTAATTGTGGTAGCACCCGTGTAGGTATTGCTGCCATTTAAGTACTGTATTGGACTGCCTGTGCCAGTGAGGTTAACAGTCAAACCGCCTGTGCCACTGATGACACCTGAGTAGAAGGTGGATGAGCCAGGGTTGCTATTGGCAAGTGTGAGTGTTCCAGCACCCAGTGCAACATTACCGCCAGTTGTACCACCACCAGCGAGTGAACCTACACTGTTTGCAAAGCCATTGAGATTGAGTGTTGCGCCTGCGGTATTAGCCAATGTCACTGCGCTATTGGGTGCGAAGGCATTTGCAGCACCCGCTTCGAGTGTACCGTTAGTAATGCTGGTTGCACCGGTATAAGTATTCGTACCAGAAAGTTCCTGCACGCCACTGTTGGTCAGGTTAACCGTCAAGCCACCTGTGCCACTGATGGTGCCGAGATAATTCGTGGAATTGCCGCTGCTATTCGCTACTGTCAAGGTGCCTGTGCCTAATGTCACGTTACCGCCCGTCGTACCGCCACCGGCGAGTGAGGCAATACTGTTGCTGAAGTTATTGAGATTGAGGATTGCACCTGCGGTATTGGCTAATGTCACAGCACTACCGGATGAAAGGGAATTAGCAGCACCGGCTTGCAAGGTGCCAGCATTGATAGTCGTTGCGCCGTTATAGGTATTGCTGGTGCCATTCAATTGCAGGACACCTGCGCCGCTCTTGGTAATGCCGCCAGCGCCTGTTACACCACCACCTAATTGCAAGGTGTTGGAAGCAACATTGAAGACATCATTCGTACCGGTCAAGGCAACGGCATTATTCACCGTAAGCGCACCATTGCTATTCAATTGCGCGGTACTACCTGCTGCACTGCTATCGAAGTTAATCGAGCCATTGGTATTTGCGAGACTGCTGATCGAAGATAAATCGAGGACTGCGGTATTGGCCGCACTTGGGGTGATGAAGATATTACCGCCCGATGCGCCACCTAATGCGCCACTGGATGCGACTGTCAATGTGCCGTTGGTGATAGTCGTCGTGCCGCCATACGTATTCGTGCCAGAGAGGCTTAACGTTCCTGCACCACTCTTGGTGAGATTACCTGTGCCTGCGATGATGCCACCGTAGTTAACCGTGCCAGCATCTGTCTGGATCGTGCCATTGGTGTTGAGTGCGATGCCACGATTGCTATTGAGCGTAAAGCCAGCGGTCGCTTCGAGCGTACCGCCATTAAAGTTCAGGCTGCCTGGTGTAGCTGTTCCTGGTGCTGTGCCTAATGAGGAATCTGAGGCGATGCTCAAGTTACCAGCATTCAAATTGGTGACACCGGTATATGTATTGACGCCAGCCAGTTGCAAGGTACCTGTGCCAGTTTTGGTGAGAGCGCCCGTGCCTGCGATGATGCCGTTATATGTCAGCGTGCCGGTATCGGTCTGGAAGGTGCCGCCGCTAGCACCGAGAGCGATGCCGCGATTGCTGTTCAGTGTAAATCCTGCAGAACTTTCCAGTGTGCCGCCATTGATGGTGAGTGAGCCTGGTGTTGCGCTACCAGGTGCTGCACCTAAACCAGAATCTGCCGAGATGGCGAGAGTACCGGCATTGATGGTGGTTGCACCGGTAAAGGTATTGACGCCAGCGAGTGTGAAGGTACCGCTGCCGTTCTTGGTAAATCCAGAAAGGTTGCTGACGATGCCAGAGATGATACTGCCCGTGCCAGCATTGTTGACGGTCAATCCAAAGCCACCACCATTCAGGGTGGAAGCCATGGTGATGTCATTGGCTGTGGAGGTGAGGCTAGTTGCACCGCCAAGTGTGACTGCATCACCAAAGCTTTGTGCGCCGGAAGTCGTGATCGTGCCATCGTTAATGGTAGTTGTGCCGCCAGCATTGGTTGAGAGGCTGGAGGCTGCAATCGTATTGGAATTAGTTGTGCCTAATGTCGTTGTGCCTGTGCTATTCAATGCCATCGCACCGATTGCACCATTTGCACCGCTGCCTACGTTGCCACCGACTGAAATTGCGCCGGAACCGCTGTTAACCGTCAAACCATTCGCAGTCGCTGTCAGGTTATCAAGACCGCCAGCAAAGCTGACATTGCTGTTCGTGGTATTTAACGTGACATTGGAACCGAGGAAAGTGGAAGCGAGTGTATTGTTATAAGCTTGTGCGCCAGTTGTCGTGACTGAGGTGGTTCCGAAAGTCACTTTATCTGCTGCTGTAATGCTTGCCAAAGCTGCACTATTACCAACCGTGCCATCAAAGGCAATGCGACCATTGTTACCCGAACCGAGTGTGAGGGCGAATGCGCCATTGACTGTGCCATTCAAATTTAAAACGGCTGCTGCGATATTCGTGCCGATTGTCGTATTCGAACCGAGGGTGATGTTGCCATTCCATGTCGAAGCGGTAGGACCAATCGATTGCAATGCGCCAGCGCTACCAACGCCTGCGCCATTCAAGGTTAAAGCAATTGCAGCTGGAGTCAGTGTGACGCCTGTCAAAGTCAGAGACGAACCGCTGTTAACGGTGACACCAGAAGTAAAGTTGGAAGCATTACCGAGTGCGCCTGCACTACCGAGATTTAAAGTACCGCCACTGATGAGTGTTGCGCCGGTATAAGTGTTACTGCCTGAGAAGGTGAGTGAACCTGTACCACCTTTGGTAAATCCACCGGTACCACTCATATTGCCGCTGAAGGTACTGGTTGTATTGTCTGCGGTGGTTAATGAAGCAGAACCGAGCGTCACATTACCCGCACCGGCGATGGAACCAATCGTTTCTGCAAGGTTATTCAGATTAAACGTTGCGCCACTGGAGACGACGACATCACTGGTATCTGCAATCACACCAGATGCACCGAGTTTCAACGTACCGTTGGTGATATTGGTATTGGCGCTGTAACTATTGCCCGTATTGCTGAGAACTAATGTACCTGCGCCTGTCTTGCTTAATGAACTGCCCGTTCCACTGACCACACCACTCAAGGTGAAGGTGCCGCTATCGGTATTACCGATGCTGATCGTTGATGATGGATTTAAGGCAATCGCACCGGCATAAGAGGCTGTGCCAGTACTCGTTAATGAACCAGCGAGGCTTAAGGCGTTCGCACCAATGGCGACGTTATTGATATTGAGTGTTGCACCTGATGCCACACTTAATGCGCCAGCAACAGCACCTAATGCCGTGGCATTGGCTGCTTGCAAGGTACCGGCGTTAACAGTCAAACCGCTGTAAGAGTTACCACCAGAGAGGATAACCGTACCGTTACCTGCTTTGGTAATTGGATTTGCACCTGAAATGGCACCGCTTAATGTCAATGTGCCGGTATCAGTATTGGCGATAGTCGTTGCACCGGTTGTGGTAATCGCACCACCAGCAGAAGCCGTTCCTGTGCTGGTAATTGCGCCATTACCGCCAACGCCTGTGCCACTGACTGAAATCGGGTTGGCATTCAGAGCGACATTATTGATATTCAATGTCGCACCAGATGCAACCGTGGTAGTCGATGCAATATTACCGAGAGCAGCTGCACTCGATGCAAAGAGTGAACCAGCGCTCACTGTATTACCGCTTTGCGTATTCGTGCCGGAGAGGTTTAACGTACCACTGCCAGCTTTGGTTAATGCAAATGCGCCGGTCAGATTATTGGTCGCATTCAGGGTCGTGAATGAACTATTGACACCAATCGTGCTAGCCGCACCCATGGTTACCGTGCCACTCAAGGTATCACTCAAGAGATTCGTACCATTTACCACGGCATCATAAATCGCACCTGTACTGCTGATGCCCGTACCTGCGATTGTCAGATTTTGTGGGATGGTTAATGCAGCCGTACCAGCCAATTCGAGTTGAGCGCCACTGGTGACGCTAACTGTGGCAGCCGATGCACCAAAAGCATGGCTATTTTTGGCTTCTGCGATACCAGCAGTAATGGCTGTGCTACCGGTATAAGTATTCGTATTGGATAAGACGAGTGTGCCAGGACCGGATTTCGTCAGGGCAACACCATTGGCACCACTGGAAACCACACCAGACAAGGTGAGCGTATCATTCGTTGCGTTGGAAACATTGATCGTGTCCGTACCGCTTGCGACGTTATTGCTATTCAAAACGACATTGCCACTCAAGGTATTGTTGGCATTGCTGTTGCTTTCAAGCAGTGTCGCACCGCTATTGAAGTTAATCGCATTTGGCACAGTGATGTTCGTACCACTCATCGCAAACGATGCACCGCTTGCAATTGTTGCTGTCGCTGCACTATTACCCAAACCACTGTTACTGGAGACGACTAAGGAACCGGCATTGACGTTCGTTGTACCCGTAAAGGTATTGGCGTGTGTTAACAGTAATGAACCGGCGCCACCTTTGTTGATCGTGACACCTGTGCCGCTAACCGTACCATTCAAGCTCAGGAAGTCGCTATTGGCGTTCGATACATTCATGGCAACAGTGCCAGTGAGTGCAAGGTTGCCGCTCAAGGTATCTGTAGTAAACGCATTATTTTCTGAAAGCGTTGAGCCCGTTGCGAAATTAATATTATTCGGAAGTGTGATATTGCCGCTTAAAGCGAGTGTCGTGCCATTACTCAAACTCAATGTGCTGCTGCCTAATGCGGAACCGTTATTAATAAACATTTGACCTTGCGTCAAATTGAGGTTGGCGACATTAGCTGAACCTGACGATCCAAACGTGACGCTTTGTGCAGCATTTACTGCCGATAAACTGAGTGTGCCACTCGTGCCACTGATAGCAGCATTGATGGCGATATTATTCGTTGCCTGTAATGACAGCGTATTGGTGGTCGCCCAGGTGATAGGCGCGCTGACCGTGATGTTACCGGCATCGGTACCAGAACCAGAGGTGGTGATGGTGACATTAGCGGTTGCAAGGTCGGAGTTAATCGTCGTATTTAAAATATTGGCTGTGGTCGTTGGTGTGAAGACATTGGGATTACTGCCATTAAACGTACCGCCTGATGTAGCTGAGGTTGAAATCGTGACATTCCATGGGTCAAGTAACCAGGAACCCATCGTGCCTTTTGCAGCTGTAGTATTGACTGCGAGATTACCGACATCGAGCACATTGTGGCTGGACGTTTCCACGAATCCGCCATTACCACCATTGATGCCACCTTCGACAGAAATCTCACCGTTTACATTTGTATAGTTATCTGACCAGACAACGACGTTACCGCCATTACCCTGTTTGGTAGCATTGGCTGTAATGGTTGCACCATCCACCACCACAGCATTAGCGTTTGGCAGTGGACCCTGACCATGTTCATTGCCGCCGATATTAATATCACCACCGCCAAATGCACCGTTGGCATTAATGTTTGTCGCTGCGCTAAGCCAGATATCCTTGCCAGTAATATTGATTTTGCCGCCGGTCACACCCGAGACATCGAGTTTGCCATCTATACTTACGACGCTGGAATTAGGATCACCGGAAATAAAGATTTCACCGGTGCTACTCTTGGAAATTGATCTAGCCTGAAGAACGCCTTGCAGATTAATCGTATTATCCAGCACACCAGATGCCTGTTGTGCCGTCACCATAATCGAACCACCATCGGCAATCACACTGCCAGTATTCGTGACACTGCCTGAATGTTTGGTAGGCGTGGTACCCATGGCGAAGTTGATCATGCCATCACCTGAGAGGTCGACCGTAAACGTATCGCCTGAGGCCAGCACGACTTTACCCATTTCCGCCTTGATCATGCCGGAGTTAGTGACATTGGGACCGACTAGTGCGATCAAGCCATTTTGTGCAGCGATGATCGTACCGGCATTAATGATATGTGCATTCGGAAAGCTAGATGGTTGATCAAAAATATAATTACCATTGAGGAAGTTTTTATCCGAGATATCCGAAGTCGTCGCGATCAGACTGCCGACATTGACATAAGCCCCAGGCCCGAAATAAATACCGGCTGGGTTAACCAGAATGATTTGACCGGTTGCGGTCAGGACACCATATATTTGCGAAGCGCCTTGCGTAGGACTAATACGGTTTAAGGCGATACCACCAGCTGGCTGGTTGAAATGGGTGGCTTCTTGCGAGCCAATATTAAAGCTCTGCCAGTTCAGGATTGCTTTCTGTGAGGTTTGATTGATGGTGGTGGTATTTGGAGTTTGCTGAATGGAAACATTGCCTGAGGATATGTTGCCGATAACAGGGTTAGCGATCGAGGCCGACGCCAGTAAAAAGGAGAGTAGAAAGCCTAATAGTGATCCTTTTTTGTTGTTTAACATGAACCCATACCCTCGTTTATTTGGTTTAATTTTGGACTTACATGTTTAAGCATAGTTCATATTATTGCGTTGTCTATACCCTTAAAATAAATTTTATCTCTTTGAATTTAATCGAATTTATCCATTTGACAGCAAAAGTTTTTGTGCCTTCAGGGATTGCGAATCATTCTCATTTAGTGGGTCTTTCCAATAATCAAATACTTAAGAGAAGCTTAAGGATTTAAGGTAGGGTTAGGGATTGTTTGTTTGGGATATTCGCTGTGGGTTGGGGTGACGGCTGGGGTCGCATCTCGCTTTCCGCCTATTGTGCAGGCGTTGTTCGTCCGGTTAGGTTTTTCGCAATGGCTCGTCGGCCTCCGGCCTCCTGCGCTTTATTTGCGAAAAACCTAACCGGACGAACAACGCCTGCACAATAGGCGGAAAGCGAGATGCGACCCCAGCCGTCCCCCACCCATCATGAAAATCCATGCTGAAAACCACTGAAAGCCGTGTTATCTTTATCCGAATCGAAAAAAAGGGATGGTTTTGATGAAAAATGGATTGTCTTTTCAGCTTGTTGCACTCACCAGTTTAATGACCGTTTCTGGCAGTATCATGGCGCAGGCATTTGTTCCATCCTTGCCAGGTTCAGTGCAACCATCACAAGTCGGCAAAGCCATTTCCTCGCAACAACCCAAACAAACCACTGAAGTATTGCCTCCCTTGCAGCAAAAAAAACAGGAAGCAGCCAAAGGTTTACCGCCAGAGGCGCAGAAAATCAAATTCCAGTTAAACGGCGTCAAACTGACCGGTGAACATGTTTATAGCGAAGAACAATTAAAGTTTATTTACGAAAAAGACTTGCACCACACCATTACCATCGCGCGCCTGTTTGAAATCGTGCAGGAGATTACTAATTACTACCGAAACAATGGCTATATCCTGTCACGTGCGATCTTGCCGCCACAGCATGTTAAAGGTGGTGTCGTCACCATTGAAGTGATTGAAGGTTATATCGGCCATGTCGAAGTTACCGGCAATCCCAAAGGTGCTAAACGCATGGTGCAGCAATTTGGCTGCAAGATGATTGAGTGTCGTCCGTTAAAAGTTGATCGTCTGGAAAAATACATGTATCTCGCTAATGAAATTCCAGGCACACAGGTGAGAGCAGTGCTGGCACCTGCCAAGAAAAATGTCGGTGCAGCGGACTTGTCCCTGGTCACCGAAAACAAACCATTTTCTGCTTATTTTTCCTATGACAACTACGGCACGCTTTATCTCGGTCCACAGCAATTAACGGCAAATTTGACCGCCAATTCCTTCCTGATGTCAGGCGATAGCGGACAAATTACCGTTTCGAAAACTCCAAAAGGTGCTGAATTAACCTATGAAGATGCGAACTATACCTTCCCTGTCAATGTTGAAGGTGTGCGCTGGACATGGGGTAGTACGCGTGTACAAACACATCCACTATTCGTGCTGCAACCAACGGATATCAATGGTTTAAACAGCAACTATTACACCATGATGTACTTTCCCGTCATTCGCGAACGCAGCAAGAGTTTGACCTTGCGCACTGGTTTTAACTATCTCGACAGTAACGTGGATACCTTTACCTTCAAGCTATATACCGACCATTTGCGCAGTCTGGATTTTGGTCTGACTTATACATTTGCCGACCAATGGTATGGTTCCAACTATATCAGCGCTGATTTCAGACAAGGGTTACCGATCTGGGGATACACTTCTGATACCAACATCCTCACCGCACAAACCTCACGTCCAGGTGGTCGCGGCCGCTATACCAAATTTGCAGCCACCTTAAGTCGTGTACAAGCCATCAAGGGCAACTGGTCGGCTTACGGTATCTTCCAGGGACAATGGGCATTCATGCCATTACTGGCAGCAGAGCAATTCACCTTTGGTGGTTCCGTGCTTGGACGTGGTTATGACATCGCAGAAATCATTGGTGATCGCGGCATGGCGGCGAGTGTGGAATTGCGTTATGACTATTCCATGCCGAAACTCAAGTTACAAAGCATACAATTTTATGCTTTCTACGATGCTGGCAAGATGTGGAATTATGAATATGTCGGCGGTACACCATTGACCCTGAGTGGTACTTCAACTGGTTTTGGTGCGCGTTTTTCCTTCACCAAATACATCAGCGGCAATGTCATGTGGACACAAGTGTTGACCAAGCAAATTGCTGCCGAAGAATTGATCGGCAAAGGCAAACGCCCACGCGTGTTCTTTAGCGTGCTTGCGTCTGTATAAGGGTCAGGTAAGATACCCAGCCTTAGCAGCCGGAGTAGTTGGGTTGAGCTGGAGAGCTGTCATCCTGCAACGGAGAGCTGTCATCCTGAGCGCGGCTCTTGCTTTTGCGCGAAGGATCTCGTGGTGAGTCATGTGCTTTCTTCACGAGATCCTTCGCGCAAAAGCAAGAGCCGCGCTCAGGATGACAGCTCTCCGTTGCAGGATGACAGCTCTCCAGCTCAACCCAACTGCTCCGGCTATAAACAAGAAACAAGAGGAGTTTCACTCATGCTCAAAAAATTCTTATTCCTTCTCGCGGTCTTGCCCTTCACCGTGCAAGCGTATCCCACCTGTCCAGAAGGCGAATACTTATACGATCGCTACCCAAATTCAGCGCTTTATTACTACGGCATCACCACATCTGATGCACTCGGCTCCATGTTTGTAGGTGATTTCCATCGCTGGCCTGAGCATATCCAGTCGATTGAATATACGCGTACACTCGATCGCTGCAATTGGCTGCGTCGTCTGGTTTATCCATTAGTCGGCGTCGTGCAGGTATCTGCCAACTTCACGGTACGCAATGGCAGCAATGAACATACGATTTACGAATTTAATCCTTACGTCGAAGGTCGCTGGGCGAATTTCCCGTGGAATCATTACGTCAATACATCGTTTGCGATTGGTGAAGGTATTTCCTACGACACCTCCATTCCTTCGCTCGAACGTAAATCCAGCGCCGACACCAAACGTTTATTGAATTACCTCATGCTGGAAGCCACTTTTGCGCTGCCTGATCATCCGCGTTTACAACTCGTGTTACGCCTGCATCACCGTTCTGGGATGTTTGGTGTGTATCACGCAGGTAACACCGGCTCCAATGATATTGGTCTCGGTATTCGTTATATGTTTGATTGAGGGAAAATGAACGCCAATCCTTGTCTACAAGCTTCTGCACTCAGCTGTACACGTCAGCATTCGACATTGTTTACTGACCTTAATTTTGTTTTATATCCAAAGGAATTGCTGCTGGTACAAGGTGCGAATGGTGCGGGAAAATCGAGTTTATTGCGTTTACTGACAGGACTTGCGACACCTGCTCGCGGCAACATTACCTGGAATGGCGAGAATATTGCCTCCGTTCGTGAACAATATCAGCATGACTTGCATTATCTTGGTCATGACAATGGTTTGAAATTGCATCTGACACTTCAGGAAAATTTACAATTAGCCGCGCATCTTTCATTAACAACCTATGCTGGATTTGAAAATATTCTACATGCCTTGCAACTTGCACCCTTGCAGCATGAATACGCAAAAAATATTTCTGCCGGACAAAAACGTCGTCTGGCGCTCGCAAAAATTTTCCTGTTGCCGCGAAAATTATGGATACTCGATGAACCACTCACAGCACTCGATGCTGATACACAAATTTATTTTTTATCGCAATTACAAATGCATTTACAGCAAGGTGGCATGGCTATCATCAGTTCGCATCATGCCATTCATCTCCCAGATCAGATAATAAAAAACCTGAGATTGTCAGCATGTTAAGCGCGCTCAAATTTATTTTTCTTTCTGAATTACGTTTGCGTTTACGCCGCTCGCACGAATGGTTATATCCATTAGGATTTTTTTTTATTGTCATGAGTTTATTTCCACTGGCGATTACACCTGATCCTCTTTTATTAAAAAAAATTATTCCTGGTGGCATATGGATTGCAGCATTACTAGCGAGTTTATTATCGATAGAAAATGTTTATTTTACTGATCTTGAAGAAGGACATTTGCAACAATGTTTATTGAGCCAAATTCCACTCGCGTTAATTATATTTATAAAATTAAGCGCGGAATGGTTATTGACACAATTGCCGTTAATTTTATTAACACCGCTATTAGGCATCTGGTTTCATCTTTCTTTTACGTGCGTTTTATCGTTGTGTATTAGTTTATTACTCGGCACACCTATTCTAACTTTGCTGGGAAGTTTGTGCGTCGCCTTAACGCTCGGTTTGCGACAACAAGGTGTATTGCTGGGATTATTATTATTTCCGCTGATCACGCCAGTATTAATTTTCGCGATGAGTTTAGTCATGCAGCAGGAAGCAGGATTATCGATCAGCGGTTCGCTCGCATTCTTAGCCGGTTTGTGCACTTTCGCGCTCACGATATTGCCTTTCACTATTGCTGTGACACTCCGAACCGCGCTGGAAGAGTAGTTTTACTTCTTCGGTTTTGAAATAAACCTCGATAAATCCGTTTTTTCTTCCTTAATCCCTACACCCTCATTAATAGAAAGATATTTATCCTTCATTGGCTTCAATTCATCAATTGCATAACGACTCGATGAAGTACCTGAAATTAAATAAGAACGTATGTATTCAATTTCCTTTCCATAGTCTTCTTTTAATTTTGAATTTGCTGATGGTTTTAAATCCGGATGTTTCTCATAGACCTGTTTCAGCCATTTATTAAAATTTTTACTTTTCAGATCATCCAGTGGTTCCTGCAATGCAATAATCGCGCACTTCATGGTATCCAGCTGATATTTCTCATCCATGTTTGCGGATCCCTTTTTTAAATCTCTCATGACTTGAATAAATTTATCTGCAATATGTTCGTGATCATTCGGTTTCATCCAGTAATCCCTCTTGTAGTTTTTACACATCTCCTCAAGATCATCCATTATTTTTTCCGCAGGACTTTTAAATTTTATTTCAATTTTTTGATCCTTTGTTTTTTCTTCATGAGGTGAACGAATTTTTTTAATTCCATCAATCACTGTGTTTGGAATTGGCGAGGATTGCATGATGAGAAATTTATCCAGCTGCATTTCTTCCCGCATCAATTTACGTTCCCACCACTCCTTGTCATTTGAGGGTTTAAATTTATCGTCATCCTCATAGTCATAATGAAGACTGTTATTTGTTGTATTTGTTGATTTTGCGTTTGCATAATTAAAATTAAATTGCCCCTTGGCTTTTTCCAAAAGTTTGTCAACCTGAAAACGATTCAAATGAAGAGTGGAAGAAACCGGATTGTTTTTTAAATATTTTTCGAGGCGAATTTGTAATTCCAGAATTTCCTGTGGAGTTTCAAATTTCTGAATTTTGACAGCATTATTTTGATGATCAATATAAAACTCGTAAAAAATATGTTTACCTTTTTCATCTTCATTAAAAGGATCTTCTTTGTCGATACCTTCCATAATCATTCTTACTTGAGGATTTTTAGATTTTTCAGCCCATAAAACGCGAGTGAGACACCAAATATCAACATTAATATCGATGTCTTTTTCCGGTTGGCTAAAAATACTTTTTTCATTTCTATCAATATGCTGCATGATTACCACTCCCGAAAAATTATTAATTTAATATTCTGATTATAGATGGGATAACGGTGAATGAGTAATTTATATAATCTTATATATGACAACTATAAGTTGTCAAAAAACAATATAATTAAATCAAAGATGGTTTTTAATTTAATTTTTATATAATATGAAAACCAGGAGTTGTCATATTATGCAAAAAATAAATCAGCTAATAAAATATTGGCCTCGTGGGACGGTTGCGATCCAATCCTGGCTTGAGAAACAAGGCATCTATCGGCAGTTGGCAGAACGTTATTGTAAAAGCGGATGGCTGGAACGCATTGGCTCTGGTGCATACATTTTGTCAGGGGATAAAGTGAGCTGGGAAGGTGCGCTATACGCTTTGCAAGCTGAAGCAAATATGCAAATAAATGTAGCCGCGCTTACCGCACTGGAGTTGCAAGGATCTGCTCATTTCATTCCGATGAATCAAAACCATCCTGTCTGGTTATTCAAAAATAACGATCAAAAAAATATTCCGGCATGGTTCAAACAATCATTTACAACAAAACATTCACTTAAAATAGTTAATCGCCATTTGTTTGATGGTGATTGGCGGTTAGGTTTAATAGAACAAAATATGGGTGAATACAAAATCCTGATTTCTTCACGTGAGCGAGCAATATTTGAATATTTCGATTTAGTTCCCGCCCAACAATCATTTGAGCATGGTGTATTGCTAATGGAATTATTGCAAACATTGCGTCCTGTGTTAATTCAGGAATTACTTGAGAAATGTACTTCAATCAAAGTTAAGCGATTATTTATGAACGTTGCCGAGATGCAAAATCATGAGTGGGTAAAAAATCTTGATTTGTCCAAAATCGATTTTGGTTCAGGAAATCGTGTGATAAAAAAAGGTGGAAAACTTTTCAAAAAATATGGATTATTGCTGCCCGTTGTAAATTCAGATGAGAATGAAGATGATAACCAACCGTGAGCAATATTATTATCAGCAAGTAGAATTATTATTAAGAGTTTTACCGTATGTGGCAAAGGAAAGTTGTTTTGCGTTGAAAGGTGGCACAGCGATTAATTTTTTCATACGTGATATGCCGAGATTATCCGTAGATATTGATTTAACTTATCTCCCCATTGAATCCCGGGAAATAACACTAAAACAAATAGAAGCGAGTTTAATTCGAATCAAAACTTCCCTTCTGAATAGCAATTCCAGCATGGTTATTCAGGAAAAACGCACAGTACAAGATTCACGATTAAATAAATTATATATTCACTACAATAATGCAATGATTAAAATCGAACCCAACGAAATATTAAGAGGTTCGGTGTATGCAATTGAACATAAAAATATAACAAGAAAAATAGAAGAAACATTTCATATGTCTATCATCATATGTCTATCAGTAATGTGCCCATTTTATCTTTTGAGGATTTATATGGTGGAAAAATTTGTGCCGCATTAGCACGGCAACACCCGAGAGATTTGTTTGATGTTAAATTATTATTTGAAAATGAAGGTATCACTGACAAATTAAGACAAGCTTTTATTATTTATCTTGCTAGCAGTCCCAGACCAATTCATGAGTTATTAAATCCACATCCTGCACTACAAGAACTGCGCCAAGCTTATGAAGAAGATTTTGTCGGAATGACAAAACATACGGTTTTATATGAAGATCTTATGCAAGTAAGATTAGATTTGATTTCTCAATTATTGAAAAGCTTCACAAATAATGAACGATTGTTTTTACTTTCGCTAAAAAGCGGCATGCCGGATTGGGATTTAATGCCTATACCTGGAATTGAAAATTTACCTGGTCTGAAATGGAAATTAATGAATATAGAAAAAATGGATCAAGCCAAGCACAAAATTGCTCTAGAAAAACTAAAACAGGTGCTGTCTTTATGAGTTTGTTTAAGTTTCATCTCGCAAATCTAGTAAGACTAGAAGGTGAAGCGCTAAATCAAAGTAATTGAACGTTAACCCTGTATTTCTGAGGGCTGCCTTCAGAAATAAGGGGTTATTCCTGAAGGCAGCCCTCAGAAATATGACCTTATAAGTAAAATCACCATTTGTTAACCATCACATAATCCTTGTATTCTTCATACAAATCCTCCTGCACCGGTTGCGAGACAGGTTTATTGGTTAATACTGAATACCTATCCATAAACGGCTGCATGGGAGATAACTCCCGATCGTAACGAACAATTTCTTTTGCTCCCAAATATTCTTTAACATATTCAATTTGATCGTAGTAATTAATGGCTAATAGCGACAGTGAATCAGATGTTATTTCAGGGTGATTCTCATAAAAAGCTTCAAGATGTCTTTTGAATTTATCACTGTCTATCTTTTTTAATATTTGATGCAACGAGATACTCAGACATTTAATCGTATCAAAATAATTATCACTATACATTCTGGCAGCAACGGCTTTCAAATCATTGAGCACTTTAATAAATTTATCAGCGAGACCAGCATTAGTATTGTACGGACGAAAGAAGTTCTTATCTTTCTTGTAATTAATACACATATTCTCCATATCCACCACCATTTGAGATAAAGCCAAATCGACAGTTTCCTGTTTTATCTCTGCCTTAATTTCTTTTTCCGCTGAAATGGTTTTAATTTCTTCTATTTGTTTAATTTCAGGAAAGGATATCCTGGTTAATGCGACAGAAACAGACTGCTTCACATCTGTTTTCTTAAAAATATCATTTGCCCAATCAAGATCATTGATAGATATCACATTATCCGTTTCTAAATTTGTATCAAAATTATTATATTGTTTAATCTGACTCATGAAATTTTCAATTTGCCAGTGATCCGGGATGCCAGAACAAATTTGTACTTTATTCTTTATCAAAAGACACAAGCTCATTTTAAACTGCAGCAAATCCCCATCATTTTCATATTTCTGAAATTTGACGTGCACATGTGTTTTATCATCCATGTTGACACGTTCCAGATACGCTTCCGTGAAAACATGTTTTAGTTGCGGTTGGAAATCTCCGCTACTTTGCAAAGTTTCCAGAATAAGTTTCACACGAGGTTTGTTTTCATCACCCCAGTAAAGAAGAGAGAGACACCCGCTATTCTCATTGATCTCAATCTTGTTGGATTCATGGAAAATACTTTTTTCATTACGCTGCATGGGTTAACTCCAAAAGGACTATATCAATTTATGATGAGCCGATTAGGCCAATTAATCGGCTCAAAAACAACCTAAATTTGAGCCGATTAATTGGCCTAATCGGCTCATCTGATTGCTACACGCAGCTGTTTTGTAGAAATAGAGTTAAAAACTTATTGCGCCATGAACCAGGAAATAGCTGGATAATCAGCCAATGAAAATATTTTTTTCCTGTTTCGCTTTTGCTCTTCTTTCATGATCGGTCTGACGCACATGACGCATTAATAATTGCCTTACATAAGGCTGATACCCTATGCCATCTTCTTCAGCCAATTTTTTGAGATTGTCAATCAAGCCTTTCTGTAAGCGAATTGAGATCGTTTGTAATCCCAAACGTTCATCCAATGCTTTTTCCCGACCAGACGAAGCTTTACGTACGTGTTTTTCTGATGCACCTAGTTCACGATTATCCCAGGCTTTATCCTTATTAGCCTTACGCGTATTTTTCATAAATTTTCACCTCATCTTTATTGGGTTCATAAGCAGTTTTAATTTCATATATTCCTTTTCGTGCTACCTCAATAAAAACCACTTTCAGTAATCGTCCTTCATTTGTTTCGGCAATAAACCACATCGTTGGAGGATTGGTCTTGTGTTGCTCCCTTACATCTTCCAGCAAACCCTTTATACGATTATAAAAACATTCTTCTACTTCTTCTCTAGTAACATCATGTTTTTGTGAGAGCTTTTTAATAATTGCTTCACTAATATTCAAATTCAAGGCCATGTTTTTATCCTTTATTTGACATTATAGCTTTTGTATATACAAAAGCAATAAATTTTATCCTTGCACATTCCCCAGCGCTTTAAATGCCTGAATTCCTGTTTGAGCGCGGCCTAAAATGAGTGCATGAATATCAGCTGTTCCTTCATAGGTTTTCACGGTTTCCAGATTGAGCATATGTCGCATCACATGAAATTCTTCCATGATGCCATTGCCACCATGGATATCACGCGACTCACGCGCAATATCCAGCGCTGCCAAAGTGGAAAAGCGTTTCATCATGGAAATCATTGGTGTTTCTGCGCGACCTTCATCTTTTAATCTTCCCAGACGCAAACAACCTTGTAATCCCAAGGTGATACTGGTTTGCATATTCGCCAATTTAAATTGAATTAACTGATTTGCTGCAAGCGGATGATCAAACTGCTCGCGATCCAGTGCATATTGCCGAGCAGCATGCCAGCAAAATTCCGCCGCGCCCAATGCACCCCATGCAATACCATAACGTGCATTATCCAGACATCCGAGTGGCGCTGACAAACCATCTGCATCGGGTAATTCATTTTCTGCAGGGACAAATACATCATCCATAATAATTTCGCCGGTAATGGAAGTACGCAAACTTAATTTGCCATGCATCTCTGGTGCAGTTAATCCCTGCATGCCTTTTTCCAGAATATAACCACGAATGCGACCTTTTTCATTTTTCGCCCAGACAATAAAAACATCGGCGATTGGCGAATTGGTAATCCACATTTTCGCACCTTTCAGCATAAAACCACCGTTTGCAGCTTTGACATGTGTATCCATATCCGCAGGATCAGAACCATGATTGGGTTCTGTTAATCCAAAGCAACCGATTAATTCTCCCTTCGCCATTTTCGGCAGATATTTTTGTTTTTGCGCTTCATTACCATACGCATAAATCGCATACATGCTTAAACTGGATTGCACACTGGCGCAGGAACGATAACCAGAATCGATACGTTCCAGTTCACGCATGATTAATCCGTAGGAAACATAATTGATGCCAGCACATCCATAGCCTTTAATGGTTGCGCCTAAAATGCCGGCTGCACCCATTTGGCGCATCAATTCTGCATCCGCATGTCCATGATTAAAATCTTTAATGACGCGCGGTAATAATTTTTCATCCGCAAACGTGCGTACAGAATCACGTATCAAACGTTCTTCTTCAGATAATTGTTCATCGAGAAAAAATGGATCATCCCAACGATACGAAGATTCCTTGCGCATATGTTTCTCCTTAAATATTCAATGAACTGCGTGGGGTCGAAGTTATTATTATTGATGTTAAAGCGGACTGTCATCCTGAGCACAGCTTTTGCTTTTGTGCGAAGGATCTCTCAATGAATTCCGTGTGCTTTTTTCATGAGATCCTTCGCACAAAAGCAAAAGCTGTGCTCAGGATGACAGTCCGCTTTAACATCAATAATAATAACTTCGATCCAGCCATATTTCCCAGCAAAGTACCGTTTATCAAAAAATTTTGCCATCTTTTATTGTCACGACACGCTGACAAGCAGCACTAATGGCTGCATCATGCGTGATAATCACCACCGTCACACCTTTCTCATGACACAATTCACGAAATACATTCATGACTTCCTGACTCGTCACAGAATCCAGCGCTCCGGTTGGTTCATCTGCCAAAATCAATTGCGGTTTACCAACCAGCGCACGTGCAATCGCTACACGTTGTTGTTGTCCGCCCGATAATTGATGCGGATAATGCGCGGCCAAATGTGCAACACCCACACGTTCAAGCATGGATTTTGCTTGTTCAACAGCCTGATTACGCGGTAGCCCACGATAAAACAGTGGCAATAAGGTATTTTGCAAAGCGGTTGCACGCGGCAATAAATAAAATAATTGAAAAACAAAACCGATCTGCCGATTACGCAATTGCGCCCATTGATTATCAGATAAATTTGCAACATTCTGTCCTGCAAAATAATATTCACCCGCACTCGCACGATCCAGCAATCCCATGATATTCATCAGTGTCGATTTCCCCGAACCCGATGCACCAACAATCGCCGTCATTTCACCCGCTTTGATTTGCAAATGAATATTTGAAAGTGCATGAAACTGCGTTTCGCCGCGCTGATATATCTTGCTGATATTTTCAAGCTGAATGAGGAACGACAATTTTATCTCCAACGCTTAATCCAGATAAAACCGCGATCTCATTCATACTCGTTTTACCGGTTTGAATCACGATTTGCTCATGCTGACCCGATAAACGATTTACAACATTCACATAAGCTTTGCCGTGTTTTTCATGCACAGCTTTAATCGGAATCATGATTTGCGACGTAGCCGCGAGATTGATTTCCACTTTCGCACTCATGCCTGCATGAATCTGATTTTGTTGCGCAGCTGTCATCATCATTGTGCGTACTTGCACATTGAATACAGGCATGCCATTGCTATATTCGCCTTGTTTATCGATATGGATAATTTCGCCATTCAATCTTTCTGCTGGAAAAGCAAGACCGGAAATTTTTACTTTCTGTCCCGGTTTTAACTGATTAACGATCAATTCATTCACCTTGATTTGCACGCTGATTCCTTGCATATCACCTATCAAAGCGAGCACATCGCCTTGTTTAATGGCATCACCTTCATTCCATTTTTTATATTCATTTTCATTTTTATTAGCTGCCAATACCATTCCATCCGCTGGTGCGATCACTTGCAGATGTTCTGCATGCAGCCGAAAATTCATGGCCTCACTAATCTTGTCCATATCGACAATGTTTAGATTAAAAAGATTTTTATCCCTGATTTGCAATTGCTGCAAATGAATTTCCAGCGCATCTTTTGCCTGCATCAGACCCAGTCGTGAAGCATAATAACTGGATTTTTTTGTATTAAAATCATCATCTGAAATCAACTGATTTTTATGCAGAAACGTTGCTTCATTCAATAATGTTTTCGCATGATCAAATTCATTTTTCGCCTTGATGAATTGCATCAGGGCATTTTTATAATCCGTTAGAAATTTTGGCGAAGAAATCTGAAACAATAATTGCCCCGCTTTAACCTGTTCCCCATATTGCGTCGGCATATTAACGATGAGCCCATCAGCAGGACTCACGACTGCAATCATTTTCTGCGGTTGTATCATGCCGGAATAATACAGGCTATTCGTCAGCGTATTTTTTTGTACGGTTTCGATAGTCGCCTGTTTTTTATCCTGAGGCGAACAGGCAGATATCATGAGAATGAATATCAATATGACGCATTGGAATTTTTTCATGATAATCTCACTCGCACATTCCAGGTTTTCAATGTATTGCCAATCAATTGATCGAGAGTCACTAACGCACGCAAATAATTGATACGTGCATTCAGCGATGCCTGCTGAGCACGCACCAGACTAAATTGCGCTGATTGTAATTGCAGAGAATCAATCAATCCATGCAAATATTTCTGATAACTCAGTTGCCAGGTTTTAAACTGCAATTTCTCCGCAGCTTCTGCAAAATGCAGGGCACGCTCAGCGCTTTGCACCGAATTCCAGCCATTAATCGCTGTTGTTTGTTTATTCCATTTTTGCTGCATCAATGCCAATTCCGCTTGTTTGAGTGCGATTTTTGCTGATTGCACAGCTTGTTTTGCTGCCTGATCATCGATGGGTATAATCAAATTCAAGCTCGCACTTTTTTGCTGGTTAATACCATTGATCAAGCTCGCCAAACCAGAATTATCGCCACCACCCGTCGCATGACCCGTAGAAATATTGCCAGTAAAATTTAATTGCCAGCGTGAATTATCATTGGCGATTAATGAATTACGTTGCGTTTGTCCATGCAAGGTAATCTGATCAATCTGATATTGAATATCATTTTGCAATATCCATTGTTTGGTTTCTGCAAGTGTTGGCAAATGATATTTTTGCATCAGCGCAGCAAGATCGAGCGAAGTAAACGTGACCGGCGTATTGGGATCAATTCCAATCGCAGCCAACAAGGCATAACGCGCCTGCAATAAATTATTGCTATCATTTTCCAGTGTTGTTTTCGCACTCGCTGCATCTGCCTGAACTGTTACCAGCTCATTACCAGCCTTGTGGCCAGCCTGAATAAATAATCGCGTTTGTTTCACCGATAATTCTGCGCGCTGCAAAGCTTGTTTATCGATAAGCACATTTTTTTCAGCAGCAACAACTGCAAGATAAGCATTGATTACATTGGTAACGGTTTGACGTAACACACCTTCTGTCGACAGACGTGAAATAATGAGTGAGTCTTTTGCATTATTCAATGCAGCTTCGACCACTGCTGAACCAAAACCACGCACCAGTGGTTGCATGATATCGAGCGATAAACCGGGATTATAATTACTGGTTTGCGAATTACTGAATGTCAGTGTTGTCTGTGTGCCAATAGGACTTAGCCAGGAAGCAGCAGGTTGCACATTATAATTATGTGTTCCTTCATACAATTGTCCATTGGTGATGCTGTTATTGTAATTAGCAGATGCCTGCAAGGAATATTGCGGTGCAAATTGCCATTGCTGAACTTGCAAACTGAATTTCTGTGCGAGGTAACTTAATTGTGATGATTGCACATTCGGATGTTGTCGCACCGCAAGCAAAATAGCTTCGGGTAATGATAGGGTGAGTGGCTGGGAAAAAACCGGGGTGCAAAAAAATAATAAGATAAAGAATGTATGCTTCATCAACACAAATCTGCCATGTATTCCCGCAGCTTTTTTTATAATTGGGAAGTGAGTTTATTTAAAGCTTTCTGCTTTCATGAATAAATTGAATGATATCTTTTGATGAAATACCCATGTCAACTCCTTCTATGTCCAGAGGAGAAGTATTTTTAGATGCTGGCATTAAAATATAAAGATCATTATCTTTACGAATAGCAACCTTGCCATCAATGGTTGCTTTTTTAAAGACAAGATCAAAGCTTTTTTTTGCTTTTTCATAACTGTATGTCATAGTCATCATTCAATCTCCACTATATTAATGCCAAAATTTTTTGCTGCCTGTATTAAACCATTATCTAATGAGATCAATGAACAATGATTTTTTAGAGAGCATGCAATTAAATAAGCATCATAAGCATATATATTTAATTTATCTGCTATTAATAATGATTCTTCCAATTCAACGTCAAGATATTCAATAGGTATTGAATCATAAAGTTGTATTGCTTTTATCACCTTCGACACTTCTATTCTTTTTCTTTTAAGCATGGCAGAAAAAGCATTTCCAATTTCCCAGTGCACAGATTTTGGAGCTAGTAATTCAGCCCCTTTCGTAAGCTTTATTAATTTCTTTTTAATGGGTTCATTTGCTAAAACAGCTATTATAACCGAAGTATCAATAACTAATTTCATTAAATTATTTTCCTATTATATACAACTACGTATCAACTGACTCTTAAGCTGATGTCTTTTTATTGCTAGCTGAATCAGATGCGTGAGCAAATCCGAATAAGACATTCCTGATGCTTCCATTAATTTTGGATACATACTGATTTTGGTAAAACCGGGGAGCGTATTAATTTCATTAAAATAAATCTGGTTATCATCCTTATTCAAAAATAAATCCACGCGTGCCATGCCTTCGCATTCCAGTGTTTCAAATAATTTTTTCGCCATGCGACGTGCTTCTTCACAAATTGCATCACTGACTGGCGCAGGAATGAATGCTTGCGCGCCATTTTCATCAACATATTTCGCATCATAAGAATAAAATTCATGCGATGGGCGAATTTCACCAACCACACTCACGATCGGATCCGTATTTTCTTCCAGCGATTCCAGCACCGCCACTTCGAGTTCGATTACATTCAATCCTTTTTCCACTAATATTTTGGTATCAAAACGCAAAGCATCATCCACAGCAGCTTCCAGTTCACTCGCATTTTTTACTTTGCTGATACCAATACTGGAACCAGCATTCGATGGTTTGACAAACACGGGATAAGAAAGATGTTCAGCAATCTGTTTGGCATAATGCTCGCGATTGTGCTGCCAGCGATTGCGTTTGATAACAAGATAAGGTGCAACACGAATACCACCTGAGAGCGCAAGACGTTTGGCGACATCTTTATCCATGCCAATCGCTGATGATAAAACGGCACAGCCCACAAATGGCAAGCCTGCAATTTCCAGTAAACCCTGCAACGTACCATCTTCACACAACGTGCCATGTACCACTGGAAAAACCACATCGAAATGCGCACCAGCCGTATATGTCATGATTTCATTGATATGCTTGCCATCAGCCGGATTGCCAATCCATTCCGGTGCAAACCACGCATGGCCATCGCCTGGTAAATGCGAAACAACATTTTGTTCGAGGCTATTGGCAAAAACATCCTTGCCCAAAAACCACTTGCCTTGCTTGTCTATACCGATCGGAATCACTTCATAACGAGAAGGATCCAGATGTTTGATGACATTGGAAGCAGATTGCAATGATACTTCATGTTCAGCAGATCGACCGCCATATAAAACTGCTACACGAATTTTACTGGATGGTTTCATCTCAACCTCAATCGTGATTAAATTCGCAAACTATATCCTTTCTCATGGTTCTTTTCCACATTTGCCCGGAATTCATCCCGTATAAAATTTTCAAGTTCATTTATCATGTCCAGTGTTTTAGTATTTGTAACCCATTGTCCGTCACGATTTGTATGCAATACATCATCCACGGTTTGACCATTCATGCCGGATAAAGTTAATTGTTTCCATGCTGGGATAATGAGTGTGGGATCGATACCGAGATAAAGTCCTTCTTTGAAACATTCATATAATTTACCAAGGCATAATTTTTTATTATTGACCATCATTTTCCATAACGCTGAATCGTTATCATCAGTAGCCTTGCTGAACAACGTACGCCAGCCTTTCTCAAGATAATCGGTAATTTTTATAATTTCCTTTTTTATTTTTTCCAGAGCTAATTCATCGACGACACAACGCTTAATCAAATTATTACTGACCTTGTGCAGATCAAGTTTTTCATCCTGGTTTATGCTGTTTTTTATAATCACATCGACTTGCTCATTAAATTCAGGTTGTTGAAATGGTGGATCGTTCTCCTGCATGGCGAAAATTAATGGAACATTTTTAAATTGATTTTGCACCTGCGTGAATATGGCTGACAAATCTTCTTTATCCGCATACCAGTGTTGTTTGTCAAAAATAATGGTGTTTTTCTGAAAACTCGCGAAATAAAATGCAAGCATGATAGTTTGCGTTAATTGTTCAAGATAATATTTTCTGTCGCATAAGTTAATGATAGGTCTCGGAACAGCAACAAATGCGATATCGATATTTTCAATTTTGTTATCAATAACCATGCTCGCGTTCGTCGCGACAAACAAACCACCAAAGTCTGGCAATAATCCATTTTTCAGTTTAATAGGACCGATACAGAATACGGTGTAGTTTTTTAAAATATCTTCGTAATGCTTAAGATTAGTATTGAAATTATTAACTGGCACGAGGAGTAAAGGCTGGGATTTTTTACGATGTTTCAGCACAATGTCAGCGACGGGTGCGATCTCAATTTCAGGATTATGTATCTTGTTATCGGCATCAGGATGAATAAATGAGAATTCCACAAAATTGAAATTCGTCATTTCATGTTTATGATCTTCATCAGTCAGTTTATTCAGAACCTGAATCGTTTTGTATTTTAATTGATATTGCAGTGTTGGCAAAGTCCAGATTATTTGACAAGCTCTTAGTTTAAAGAAACTCTGTTTCAGGGAAATATGATGGGAAAAATAAGGATCATTTTCGGAAACTACATTTCCCTGTTCAATAAATTTTATAACTGGATCAAAAGAAGCGATCTGAATGTTATCGAGAAAATCATCCATGGTGACAGCTTTGTCGAAATAGATTCTGATTTCTCCTGGTCGTTTCATCGTCTTCTCATAATCAAAATTATAGTGTTCGCGTATTTTCCATTTTTTCATAAATTTCTGCTTCTTTTTAACCACAATCTGGTTAAAAAAGAATGGCAGATGCGGATTTTGAATTTCTTTATATATATTTTTTGCTTCGATCGAATTATCAAATATCAGATAAAAAAACTTGTGATCTCTTTCGATCTTCAAATTTATTTTTTTGCACGGATTTTTATCTTTGCTGAAGTGAGTTTGCGGAAACAGTGAATAATCTTTATCAAGACTGAGCAAATGCAACATGTAATCAATATTACGGTTTGCACTCAATGATAATTGCATAATAATTTTTATTAGTTCAAACGGTAAAACTCCTGTTCCTTCAATTAATACATGGTGAAGAATCAGTAATTGATAAGTATATTTATAAATTTCCTGCGTGATTCTTTCTCTTTTATCCAAAGAATGATTGACGTGAATCAAACCTGCTTCAGGAAAATAATGATTGAGATGTTCATCATATCCCTTAATTGGAATCTTACTTTTATTACCTCGCGCGGATTGAAAAAAATCTCCAAAATCTTTCGCTTCATCCTCATTGTAAAACTTCACCCAAGTCGTATCAAAATCGGCTTGCCACACACCTGCACTAACTGCTCCCACCGCTGGCAACAATGTCACGCGATTTTCATGCCGCTCAATCGGTATTCCCCAGTTCTGCATGCGTTCATAATTAGCATCTGCCAATTTAGGAGGAAAAGAGAAATGCAGCGAAGAACCTGCATCTGCAATGGAATATTCCATATGAAAAAGATCATGGCTGCGCACTATTAATTATCCTCGTCCGGTTTTTTAGTTGCGCAACAATAACACATTATTCTCAATATTACATATATTTAATCTAATTTAAGGTTATTCAGGGTTGACTATGCTGCCAAAATAATTAAAAATAACGTCCCAGTTCAAATATTGTTCAAAAGCTCGCCTTAGGGATATCCTGAATAATCAAACGCTTAAGACTAACTTTAAACAACAAGAGAACATAACTACATGAAAATAAAACATATTTTATTTATTGCGGCGCTTTTTGGTGTATTAGGTTTCAGTTGGCCGTTTACCAAATGGCTGGGTTCAACCACCCGCACGAATGCCAACATTCAGTTACCTGATATCAAACCGCATCCTTTACGCATGACTCGCATTGCGAGTGCAAAATTAGCGAAGCAGGATTGGGTAGATAATGAATTCCGTTTATTAAAATCCCAGGCCAGAAATATTGACGACAAAGTTTTGCGACTTGCCTTGACCGCTTACAAGAAAGCGCGTCGCACGGGTTATGCTGGCAAGGAAGTTTTGTCAGTCATTGATTATTCCAAAGCATCCACGCAAAAACGTTTGTGGGTATTTGATATGCAGCGTCATCGGGTTTTATTTAACACCTGGGTTTCGCATGGCAAAAACAGTGGTGGTGTTAATTCCACCTCTTTCTCCAATCATCCTGGCAGCTTGAAATCCAGCGTTGGTGTATTCATGACGGGTACGACTTATTTTGGCAAGAATGGTTATTCCTTGCGATTGCATGGTCTGGAACGTGGTGTGAATGATTCTGCTTATTCCCGTGCGATTGTGGTGCATGGTGCAGCGTATGCCAGTGGTTCCAGTTCGCGCGCCAGTCGTGGAATTGGTCGCAGCTGGGGATGTCCTGCCGTTTCATCTGCATTAGCCAAACCGATTATCAATGCCATCAAAAATCGATCGGTGATATTTGCCTATTATCCAGGAAGGTGGTTATCAAACTCGTCGTTTTTACGAGCGTGATGGTTAAAAATCAAGGTTACACTTTCACACCAGTCAAATTCGGATTCTCTCCCCGAATTTGACTGGTGTGAAACCAAAATATCCGCTTATGAATTAGCTCATATCCTGATTTAACTCAGCTTGACCCATCCAGTAACAAAGCAGCGGGGCTGGAATGCGCATAATATTGGTTGTGTGAATACTTGATGGATTCCATAAACCGAAATCATTTAATGATTTGGTAATAACATAAGCGCGCGAAAGAGATTTTTTTTGACAAAGCTCCAGAAGGCCTTTGAGATTTCTCGCACCTGTATGTTGTGATCTGTATTTCACTTCAAATGGAACTATCTGATCTCCCATCTCTGCTATCAGATCAACTTCAAATTCTTTACTACTTCGCCAATAGGTAAAACGAATATTTTTTGGATAAAGATGTGCATAAAGATGTTTAAAGACAGCTGTCTCTGTTGCAACTCCAAGTGATGCTGGATCATCTAATGTGCTTTTTCCCTTTAATAAAACAGCGGGAGCGATTGCAGCATCTGCCATATATATTTTAAATTTACCTCTTAGAATATCCTTGCCATAACCAAATGGTTGTAGACGATAAATAAGATGTGTTGCTTCGAGAAGATCAATAAAATGTTGCGCTGTTGGACGTTTAACAGATAAATTTCCGCATAAATCAGGCATATCCAGTATGCCGCCATCATGTAGGCATAAATATAAAAAGGTTTGCTCAAGTTCAAGTATGCGGCGTACTCCAAAGAGTGCAGTCATGTCTCGCTTTAAAACTTTATCGATAATGTCATCACGTAATAATCGTTGTGCCTGATTAATACTTTCAACTAATGCGGTTTGCGGAAAACCGCCTCTAACAAGATATTCATGAAAATGTCCAACATATGAATCAGCCATTTCCATGACTTGATAAAATTCATGATCAGACCATTTAAATAAATCATTCAGCGAATTTAATTTAGGCAAAGGTGGTAACTGAAGTTTTTTTAACTGTAAATATTCATAAAATGAGAGCGTTGTCAGTCGAATGGTATGCCAGCGTCCAACACCGGATTCCTGATTTTCCTGAATGAGAGGCATAGCTGAGCCTGTGAATATAATTCTACGATTTTTATTAAAATCGACTTGATGTTTGACCCAGGTTCCCCAGTCCCGAATAAATTGGGCTTCATCGAGAAATAAGTATTCTATTCCTCCTGCTTTGGGTTCTCTGGCACGCCATGCCTCAAGCACAGCATCGATGCCAACTAATTTGATAATGGGATGATCAAATGTGGCATAGAGAATATTTGCAGGCTGGATACCATCAGATAATAATTTATTAATGACTTGTAACAGCAGGGTTGTTTTTCCTATTTGTCTTGCGCCGGATAATAAAACTGCACGTGGTGCTGGCGGAGCAAATACCCATGTAAAAAGCTCATGAAATGCCGCCCGGCGCCAAGTTGGCAGATCAGGAATGGGTTCTTTTCTCCACCATGGATTAAATTTAGCTAATACAGCTATTAACTCATCTTGCGATATCTTCATGGTCAATACCTTAATTTTAATATTGATATCAAATTCAACCGTACTTTAACTAAATAACCAATTTAGTTAAAGTATACTTACATTATTTAATAGTTTTAGTGCAAGTATACTGCAAGATGACACATTCACCTCACCTCAGTAAACTACCCGCCTCACAACCTCATTTAAGGATTTCCCATGAAAATAACCCGAGGACAAATGCTATCCACATTACTGATATGCATTTCTACAGTCGCAAGCGCTGCCACTTTTCGTGTACCACCAGCGAATGAGGCATTGATTGGTCAAATTCAGTATCGTCAATCCACTTCTTCCGATTCCATCAGCGCCATTCAGGAACGTTATGACATTGGCTTTAACGCACTCGAAAAAGCCAATCCGCAATTGAATGCTGCCAAATCGCTGTCACGTGGTGAAAATATCAAACTGCCGACACAGCATTTGCTGCCAGACGGTGCGCGGGAAGGTATCGTCGTTAATTTGCCGGAAATGCGCATGTATTATTACGTGCCAGGCACAGGAAAAGTCGCGACGTATCCAATAGGCATAGGACGAATTGGCAAGACGCTGCCATTAGCAACTGCCACCATCACCAAAAAGACTGAAAACCCTGCCTGGGTACCTACACCTGACATCCGTGAATTCAATCTCACTCAGGGTGTCGTGTTGCCACAGGTCATGCCACCAGGTCCTGATAACCCATTAGGCCCATACGCGATCTACATGAGCATTCCCACTTTCCTTATCCACAGCACCATATTCCCGGAAAGTATCGGCAAACGGGCAAGCTTTGGCTGTGTGCGCATGTTTGAATCGGACATCAAGGATTTCTTTCCCACTATCGAACCTGGTATACCAGTGATGATTATCAATTCACCTGTAAAAGTTGCCTGGCAAAAAAATCGTTTGCTGATGGAAGCGCATACTCCTCTCGAAGAACATACAGCTGAATATGAAGCCACTTTGCCCGGTACCGTTTCCCAGATTCAGCATTTGACTCAAAACGAAGATACGCTCATTGATTGGCAAGCCATTTCTTTTATTGAAAAAGAACGCGATGGATTGCCGCATGAGATTGGCATGAAGCTTTAGTCTTTTTATTCTTTCCATCAGAACCCGCGATTGCCTCGCGGGTTTTTTTTCGGCATGATTCCTCTTCTTCATAAATATATATCTTTTTATTTTTTAAAAGATTTTTTTAGTTATATAGCAAGGCATTTTTTGTGGATTACTTCTCTATGATTTTATTAATCAACAAGTTACAAGAAAAATAACCTGTGGAAAACTCCCGTATAAAAAATGGCTCAACGGGGATAAATTGAAACAATTTTTCAAGCACCTAATTATCACAAGCTTATACACAGAGTTTAATGAGGCTTATACATGAAGTTATCCACATTATCAGACTGGTTGTCTTATATCGGCTCGGTTCACTCACGACAGATCGAATTAGGGCTTACGCGAGTACGAAAAGTCGCTGAAACCCTGGATGTACTCACACCTGGTTGTCCTGTGATTACAGTCGGAGGCACCAATGGCAAGGGTTCAACGGTTGCAGGACTTGAGGCGATCTATCGTGCGGCGAATTATCGGACAGGAGCTTTCACTTCTCCCTATTTGTGGCAATTCAATGAAGAAATTCGTATCGATGGGCAAATGGCGACTGATGAGCAACTATGTGCGGCCTTTGCGATAGTTGATGCAGCACGACAAGGTATTGCACTCACAGCATTTGAATTTGCGACCTTGGCAGCGCTGGTTTTATTCAAGCAACAATCCCTGGATGTATACATCATGGAAGTAGGATTAGGCGGCCGTCTGGATGCAGTGAATATACTGGATGCAGATATTGCAGTCATCACCTCCATTGGTATTGATCATGTGGAATGGCTGGGAGACACACGAGAAAAAATAGGTGCAGAAAAAGCGGGTGTTTTTCGATCTGGTAAGCCTGTGGTGTGTGGTGATGATATTCCACCTGCATCGATTGTATTTGCTGCTGATCAATTAAGTGCTCCATTTTATCAGCGTGGAAAAGATTTTTTTCATGAAGAAAATTCCCACGAATGGGTATTCAGCAATTCGCATATTCGACTTGAACATTTACCGTGTAATGCGCTTGCAGTTCAGAATATGGCGAATGTTTTGCAAGTGATTTTCCTGTTGCAATCACGTTTGCCAGTTGCAGCATCTGCGATTTCACAAGGATTGCAAAATATAAACTTACCAGGACGCATACAAATTATTAGCGGCGATATCACAGAAATTTATGATGTTGCGCATAATCCTGCTGCAATGGAATTTTTATCTGCAAAATTATTGACGATGAATTGCGAAGGAAAAACCATTGCAGTTTTTTCCATGCTGAAAGACAAGGACATTATTGGCAGCATCAAAAAAATTCGTGATCAGATTGATGTGTGGTACGTCGCACCGCTTGTCAATGAACGCGCAGCTTCTGTCGAACAATTGCAGGCAGCATTTTTGGAAGCTGGAATTAGCACGGGAATTTTTTATTTAAGTGATTTGCTACTTGCCTATCATGAAGCAAAAAAAGCAGCACGCACGGGAGATAGAATAATTATTTTCGGCTCGTTTTATACAGTAGGTAATGTTATGTCCTTGAATTTTTAATTTATTCCAGTATAGTTTTGCAGTTATCACATTTCATGCTATATCTGGTATAATTTTATGGTCAAACGTGAAAAAAACACAAAATATATAAAAGTTATTGATGACACGATCACTTTTCCAGCCAGACAGGGAAATGGCATTTTGCGCTATACACTCAGCACTGACAAGAAAGGAAAAATAGCAAGATATAGTATGTCTTACATTAATCTGAATATTTGTAGTATTGATAATGGTCGAGTACTTGGTTTTGATAATTGTCATGGCTATCATCATCGTCATTATATGGGCAAGGAAGAAAATATTGATTTTAGCTCTTATGAAGAAGTTGCTGAACGATTTGAATCTGAATGGAGAGCTTTACATGAAAAACACAAAAAATAAATTAGCTAACAAATCAAAATTAAAAGTAGTTACTGTAAAAATAGGCTCTGTCGAAGATTTTTTTTCTAATGTCAAAAGTGTAATGCAAGCTGCTGACAGGGGTGAGTCTATTAACAAGCGAGCCGCCACTTTGACATTCATTAATCCATTAGAAATGCTCCATTTTCTTAGCGCAGCTAAAATAAAATTAATTAATAGTATTCGAAAGCATCCAGATACTATTACTAACATTGCTAAAATAACCAAGCGCAATAGAGCCTCGGTTTCTCGTGATGTTAATGAGCTGGAAAAATTTGGCTTTGTGAAAACATATGAAGAAGTAAATCCAGGACATGGCAGACATAAAATTGTTGAATTAATTGCGCCAAGGTTGAAATTGGAAGCTTATTTGTAACGGTGTCAAGCGTAACCACACTGCATAATAAATTGACAGACATTCATGCTGTCAATTTATTATGCAGTGTGGTTACGCTTGACACCGCTTTATATCACCTTCGCCACCTTCATTCCGCGTGCGCAGATTTCCACATTATGCACGCGGATATAATCAACTTTTTGTTGTGCGAGGAAAATCGTCATCGCCATGGTTTCAGCATCACGCTCAACAAAAGGCAGCGCGGTAAATAACGACATAAAAGTTTTACGTGAATGTCCGACAAACAATCGCACGCCTAATTCATGAAACACGGAAATATTTTTTATTATCAGCAAGGATTGTTCCGCCATTTTTCCAAACCCAATTCCTGGATCGAAAATCAGCCGCTCACGCGCAATACCATCTTTTTCCAGCTCAGCAATTCTTTTTTCAGCCCACGCATAAACAAATTTCACCGGATCCTGATCACGCGGTAACACATGATTACGATCCTCTGGTAATTGCAAATGATGCATGATCACGCAATCTGTTTTTGCAGCACGTACAATCTCGCGCATGTCTGCATCATCCAGTCCTGAAACATCATTAAGCCAGTCGACACCCATCGCAATTGCATTTTTTGCAACACTCGCATGACGCGTATCAACGCAGATTTTGGGAATTAACAAACCAGAATGTTTTGCTGATTGCACAGCAGATAATACCGGTTCAAGTCGCAACCATTCTTCATGTGGTGTGATTGCCTTTGCTTGTGGCGAAGTTGATTCTGCACCAATATCAATAATTTCCGCACCGCTTGCAACGAGATGTAACATTTGTTTGACAGCAGCATCAGCCTGCAAATACAAACCACCATCTGAATAAGAATCGGGCGTCACATTAATAATGCCAACGAATTGCGATGTATCAATGCGTTGTAAAATTTGTCGTGTATGAAAAGGTGCTTCACCTGTAAAACGTGAGCGCCAAGGCTCAACCATTTGTGCAGCAGTTTTACCGTGATTTTTACCTTGCAAAGGAAATTTCCATAACGGAGCAACATCTGCAAGTGGCCATAATGCAAATGGTCTTTCCTGCAAATTAGCATGCGGTATGTTTAAGCGTTCATTGTGAATAATATTTTCATCCCACGCGAGAATATCGATATCAATAACACGTGGTCCCCAATGCCTGATTTCTGGTTTACGTCCCAGTGTCCATTCAATATTTTTTATCTGATCGAGTAATGCAAGTGGTTCGAGTGTCGTTTCACAACGCAAGGCAAGATTGAAATACGGCATGTTCCAATTTTGTGGCGCATTTTCTGGAAGTAAGGCATCGGAGGTATAAACAGGCGAAACTTGCTGAATAGTTAGATCTGATAATTGTTGCAAACGTTGATAAGCATTACGCAGATTTTGCAATCGGTCACCGACATTGGAACCAAGACCCAGGATGATCATGAATGATCATCTCCATATGCAAAACACACACCGTTTTTCAAACCAGCAATTTTTGGATATTTTATAATGCGCACAATTAATCTGGCCTTGTCCGGCAGATTTTTTTTAATGCAGGAATAAATATCCGCACATAAATGTTCGATCAGCTTATAAGATTTCGCAGCAATTTTTTCCTGAATGATTGCAGATAATCTTGCATAACAAACCGTATCAGCCAGTTCATCTGTTTCACACGCAGCAGGTGGTGTTTGAAAATGAATATCGAGATCGAGTAAAACGCTGCGTTTTTTGCTGCGTTCTTTATCACTCCATCCGATATGCAGTGAAAGCTCAAGTTGTCGTATGTAAAGTGTAGTTGCTGGCATGGCGCGCGTATCAGTTTTAAATTTTCGCCATACTAGCGTATTTTGTATAGAAGTGTATAGTCTGTGATTTTCTTATGACCAAACAACGCAATAGCTAATGACATCATTAAAAGTACGGGAGAAGCCGCTAACTATATACGTAGTAAAAAAAATACGAAAAGAAATCTATTTCAAGCGACTTGAAGAGACTGGATAAAATGACAGACGCAGATATTGATTATTCTGATAATCCGCCATTAGAAGAATTTCTCAACAGCGTAAATATATTTTCAAAAGATTTTATGAAAACTAGAAAACAGCCAGTCCAACAAAAAAGAGAAGATTTATTCGATGATGTTTCTTTCACGGATTTGAAAAATAAGCATAAGTAAAAAAATGTGCGATCAGGCCATGGATTTTGTGTCCCATATGGGGTACAATTTATTTTATTACGGAGGTAATCTTATGAATAAAGCAGCATTTATTCGTGCTCGTGTAGAGCCTGGATTAAAAGCAGTAGCAGAAAATGTTTTAAATCAACTGGGTATTACGCCAACACAAGCTATTACCATGTTATACAGCCGCATAGCCCGAGAACAGGAGTGGCCTTTGGAATTAAAAATCCCAAATGCAAAAACTGCTCGTGCAATTAAAGAAGCAAGAAAAGGTAAAGGTGTTACTGTTTGCAAAAATGCAGAAGACTTAATTAAAAAATTGGAAAAATAATGCTAATTCCAGGCTATAAAAATAGTTTTAAAAAGGATGTGAAATTATTAAAAAAACGTAAAAAGGATATCAAAAAATTATATGACATTATCTCTGACTTGATTAATCAAAAACCACTCGCAAGAAAACACGTAGATCATCCATTAAAAGGCGAGTATGGGGATTGCAGGGAGTGTCATATCGAACCTGACTGGTTACTGATATATCTTATAAAAGAGAACATTAAAGAAAATAGCATCACCTTTATTCGAACAGGTACCCATTCTGACTTATTTAAAAAATAGTGTTATTTCTATAGTTTGAAGGATCGCAAAGCTGTCCAAAACTGCTCTAACCATGCTACTATGCTGACCTTTGCGTTTTCGATTCGCCTTAATTCAAGGTCGTTATTTATCAAAAAGATATAACAGAAAATGCTGATAACGTGGGGTTTTCGATGGCAAACAAACTCATCAATGAAGTGGTAAATCAGCAATATCCTTACGGATTTGTCACGCAGATTGAATCTGATTCCATGCCGCCAGGCTTGAATGAAGATGTCATTCGTCAGATTTCTGCCCGAAAAAATGAACCAGCTTTCATGCTCGAATGGCGCTTAAACGCGTATAAACACTGGCTGACTTTGACGCCGCCTGCCTGGGCACACGTGCATTTTCCACCGATTGATTATCAGGACATTATTTATTATTCCGCGCCCAAATCTGCAGAAAATGCTCCCAAAAGTCTGGATGAAGTCGATCCCAAATTACTGGAAACCTATAAAAAACTCGGCATTCCCCTGCATGAGCAAGGACGTTTGGCAGGTGTTGCAGTCGATGCTGTATTTGACAGTATTTCTGTTGCGACCACATTCAAAAGCAAATTGGCAGAAGCAGGCGTAATTTTTTGTCCGTTTTCTGAAGCGGTACAACAGCATCCCGAACTGGTAGAAAAATATCTGGGAACCGTTGTTCCTTATCGCGATAATTTTTTTGCTGCATTAAATTCCGCAGTTTTTAGTGATGGATCATTTGTGTTTATTCCCAAAGGTGTGCGTTGTCCGATGGAATTATCCACGTATTTCCGTATCAATACGGCAAAGAGCGGTCAATTTGAACGAACATTAATTATCGCTGAAGAAAATAGTTATGTGAGTTATCTGGAAGGTTGTACTGCACCCATGCGTGATGAAAATCAATTACACGCAGCAGTCGTTGAACTGGTTGCACTTGATCATGCACAAATAAAATATTCGACGGTGCAAAACTGGTATCCTGGTGATGAAGAAGGTCGTGGTGGAATTTATAATTTCGTCACCAAACGTGGCGCATGTCGTGGCAAGCATTCGAAAATTTCCTGGACACAAATTGAAACGGGTTCTGCGATAACCTGGAAATATCCCAGCGTGATTTTACAAGGCGATCATTCTGTCGGTGAATTTTATTCTGTTGCACTTACCAATCATTATCAGCAGGCAGATACTGGCACGAAGATGATACACATCGGAAAAAATACCAGCAGCACGATTATTTCCAAAGGTATTTCTGCTGGAAGTGGACAAAATACTTATCGCGGATTAGTACGCATGTTACCGACTGCAGAAAATGCGCGTAATTATACACAATGCGATTCGCTGTTGCTTTCTGCCACTTGCGGCGCACATACGTTTCCATATATCGAAGTCAAAAATCCTTCTGCGCAAGTAGAACATGAAGCATCGACATCAAAGATTGGTGAAGACCAATTATTTTATTGTCGACAACGTGGATTAAAAACAGAAGATGCCATCAACATGATCGTGAATGGTTTTTGCAAACAAGTCTTCCGCGAATTACCAATGGAATTTGCAGTCGAAGCACAAAAATTGCTGGAAGTCAGTTTAGAGGGGAGTGTTGGCTAATGCTTAATATTAATAATTTACAAATATCCTTGCAGGATGAAAAACAGCAAAGCAAAACCATTTTGCGTGGTGTGAATTTATGCATGCAGCCAGGTGAAGTGCATGCCATCATGGGGCCCAATGGTTCTGGCAAAAGCACACTTGCCAATATTCTTGCTGGTCGCGAAGGTTATGAATATGTCGCAGGCAGTGTGACATTAAATAATGAAGATTTATTATCGCTTGCACCAGAAGAACGTGCAGCGCGCGGTGTGTTTCTAGCATTTCAGTATCCAACGGAAATTCCTGGTGTTAACAACATGTATTTCCTGCGCACGGCACTCAATGAATTACGCAAGCGAAAAAATTTGCCGCCACTTGATGCTGCTGATTTTTTAATGCAGGTAAAAAGTAAAATCCGTGAAGTAGGATTAGATGAAGCTTTTCTGCAGCGTGCAGTCAATGAAGGTTTTTCGGGTGGTGAAAAAAAGCGAAATGAAATATTGCAAATGATGATGCTGGAACCTGAATTTATTTTGCTGGATGAAACCGATTCGGGTCTCGATATTGATGCACTGCAAATGGTGAGTCGCTGTGTGAATAATTTGCGTAATAAATCGCGCATGATTCTGATTGTCACCCATTATCAGCGCTTGCTCGATTATATTCAGCCGGATGTAGTGCATGTCATGGCGAATGGCAGGATTTTAAAATCAGGTGATAAGACACTCGCTCACGAACTGGAAAGCAAAGGTTATGGCTGGCTGGAAAATGAGGCGCAATCATGAAAGCTGATGTCTCCGCAGCAAAAGATTGTCTGAGCGAAACAGACGCGCAGCATTGGCGCGCATTTGTGCAGCATGGCATGCCATCCCGCAAAAATGAATACTGGAAATATGATGATGTCAGTTTCCTTGCGGATAAACATTATTCGCTCGCGCAAAAAATCGATGCACGTGAGATCACTGAAGCATTACATCAGCATAGTTTACGTTCTGGTGATGGAATTTTTCTGGTGATGATAAATGGATATTTCATGCCGGAATTATCTGACTTATTTAAACTGCCAGCGGGAATAATAGCTTGTAGCCTGCAGGAAGCTTTACAGAAACAGGGAGATGATTTACGCGAAAAATTTACCGCGATAGATAATCATAAATATCCTTTTGCAAGTTTGAATGCTGACATGTTTACAGATGGTTTATTTTTGCAAGTGGCAGATGATTGCAAATTGCATAGACCTATTCATTTGTTATCCATCATGTTGAACGAAGAAAATATTGTTGCTTATCCACATAATTTAATTTTGACAGGCAAGAATACAGAAATAACTTTATTCGAAGAATATTTCGGTGCAAGCCAGAATTACCTGATGAATACAGTGAATACCATTCATCTCGATGAAGCTGCGATAGTGACACATTATAAATTGCAACAGGAAGCAAAAAGCGCGACACATATGGCTTGTCATTTTATCAGCCAGGAAAAAAACAGTCGTTTTTCGCATGTGAATATTTCTGCCGGCGCGCAATTTGCACGCGATGATGTGGTCGTACATTTACGTGATACCAGTGCGGAGTGTCATACCAGTGGTTATTATCATTTGCGTGATAAAAACCAGACGATTGATAATCATATTGATATTCGTCATGCAGCTGCGCATAGCCAGAGTAATATGTTGTATAAAGGTATTGTTGCGAATCAGGCGCGTGCTATTTTCAATGGGCGTTTGCATGTAGAAAAAGATGCGCAACATATTCAGGCATATCAGGGTAATCATAATTTATTGGTTGATAAACAAGCCGAAGTTTATTCCAAACCAGAACTCGAGATTTATGCCGATAATGTCAAATGTAAACATGGTGCAACCACGGGACAAATAAACCGTGATGCACTTTTTTATCTGCGTTCGCGTGGTATCGCAGAACAGGATGCGATCGAAATTTTATTACAGGCATTTGCTGATGAAATCATGCAGCGCGTGACACATGCCGGCATTCGTATGCGCATGCAGGAGGTGTTATGAATCTCGATCATTTACGTCATGATTTTCCTGTTCTGCAAACCACCAATCGCGGTAAACCAGTCGTGTATCTTGATAGCGCAGCATCCGCGCAAAAACCAAAACATGTCACACAGACTTTATCGAATTTTTATTTGCAGGATTATGCCAATATTCATCGTGGTATTTATGAATTGAGTGAACGTGCGACACGTTTGTATGATGATGCACGCAAGACTGCACAGCAATTTATTCATGCCGGACATCCAGATGAAATTATTTTTACTAGCGGCACAACGGAAGGCATTAATCTTATCGCACAAACATTTGGTCGTGATCAATGGCAAGCGGGCGATGAAGTGATAATCAGCGAAATGGAACATCATTCGAATATTGTTCCCTGGTATTTGCTGAAACAACAGATTGGTATCGAATTAAAAATTATTCCCGTGGATGATGCAGGCAATCTCGATCGTGAAGTTTATCAAAAATTATTTTCTTCGCGTACGAAATTAGTTGCACTCACACATGTATCCAATGTGCTGGGCACGATCAATCCGGTAAAGGAAATGATTGCCATTGCACATGCCAATAACGTTCCAGTGTTACTGGATGGTGCGCAAGCTGTACCACATATGCCGGTTGATGTGCAGGAACTGGATTGTGATTTTTATGTTTTCTCCAGTCATAAATTATATGGCCCGACTGGCATTGGTGTGTTATATGCGAAAAAAAGTTTGCTGGATAACATGTCACCCTGGCAAGGTGGTGGTGACATGATTGAAACAGTAGCATTCGATCATATTACATTTGCCAAAGGCGCGCAGAAATTTGAAGCTGGTACACCGAATATTGCTGGTGCAATTGGTTTACAGGCAGCCATTCAATATATGCAAAACATTGGCATGCAGCATGTGTATGCACATGAACAGGAATTACTGGCTTATGCCACACCTGCGCTGTTGCAGATAAAAGGTTTGCGTATCATTGGTGAAGCAAAACCCAAAGTCGGTGTGATTTCTTTTGTGATGGATGATATTCATCCGCATGATATTGGTACGGTACTGGATCATGAAGGCATTGCAGTGCGTGCCGGTCATCATTGTGCGATGCCGTTAATGGAAAGATTCAAAGTGCCTGCAACCGTGCGTGTTTCATTCGGTATTTATAATCATGCAGCAGATATTGATAAATTAATCGATGCATTGCAATTGGCGAAGAGGTTATTTCAATAATGGCATTACGTGAATTGTATCAGGAAATTATTGTTGATCATGGCAAGCGTCCACGCAATTTTGGCGCGCTTACAACTGCCAATCATTGCAAGTCAGGTCATAATCCATTATGTGGCGACAAGCTGACGATTTATTTGCATGAAGAAAATGGTGTGATATGTGATGTGCAGTTTGAAGGTTCTGGTTGTGCGATTTCCGTTGCATCAGCATCATTAATGACAGAAACCATCAAGGGAAAATCTGTTGCAGACGTTGAGCAATTGTTTGCATTATTTCACGGGCTTGTTACAACAGGCGTAGAACCTGCAGAAAATCTCGGTAAATTAGCTGTATTTGCAGGCGTGGCAGAATTTCCCATTCGTGTGAAATGTGCAACACTCGCTTGGCATACCTTAAAAGCCGCCTTGGCTGATGATCAGCAACCAGTGAGCACGGAGTGAAGATGATAACTGTAACCGATGCAGCGAATGATTATATTTGCAAGATGATTGCCCAGGAAAGTGGCGCCGCTTTACGTTTATCGATAAAAAAAACCGGTTGTTCTGGTTATTCGTATGCGCCACAAATTATCACGCAAGCAAATAGCACGGATATCCTGCATGAAAATAATGGTGTGAAAATTTATCTTGATCCAGCGTGGTTGCATCTTTTGCAAGGTATACAAATTGATTATGTAGAAGAAGAAAAATCCGGTTTGCGACAAAAGCGTTTATTATTTATTAATCCCAATGAATCCAGCCGTTGTGGTTGTGGTGAAAGTTTTCATGTTGAGTGAGGCAATAAATGTTTCGTGAAACTTCAGTTGAAGTCAAAAGAGAAGTGGAAGCTGCGTTGATTCCATCTGGAACCAAAGTGATGCTGCAACCTGGCACACATGTTTTTGTCACGCAGGCATTGGGAAATTCCTATACCGTTTATGTGAATGGTAATCTGGTACGCATCGCAGGCAAGGATGGCGACGCGCTTGGTTTGGTAATTCTCGAACAACCAGACATTAATGCGATGCAAGGATCAGTCGAAGAGAAAGTGCAGATACAATTGAGAACGTGTTTCGATCCAGAAATTCCAGTGAATATTGTCGATTTGGGTTTGATCTATGCGTGTCATGTATTGCCGTTGGGCATGAAAGATTATCGTGTGGAAATCACCATGACATTAACTGCACCTGCATGTGGCATGGGGCCTGTGTTAGTAGGTGAAGTGGAAGAAAAAACGCGACAGATTCACGGTGTGCAGGAAGTCAAAGTGGATCTGGTTTTTGATCCGCCGTGGAGCCGCGACATGATGAGTGATGAAGCGAAATTACAATTAGGTTTGATGTGAGGAAATGAAAATGAATATTCAAGATAAAATTAAGCAGCAGATTAGTGATAACAATATTGTGTTGTACATGAAAGGCAATGCGCAATTACCCATGTGTGGTTTTTCCGCGCGTGCGGTAAATATTTTAAAATCCTGTGGAGCAGAATTTGCTGCGGTGGATGTATTGCAGGATGAAGAAATTCGTAATGGCATCAAAGTTTATTCCAACTGGCCAACGATTCCGCAATTGTATGTGAAAGGCGAATTTATCGGCGGCAGCGATATCATGGCGGAAATGTTTGAATCCGGCGAGTTGCAAACGTTGGTGAAGGAAGCTGTGTAGGCTGGGTTTCGTCGCGTGATTTTCAATGGAGTAACGCAAGAAAGCCTTCCCCCGAAAGGGGAAGGCTTTTTTGCGTCACTCGATTGGAAGTCATGTATAGACAATCTCAACTCACGCCTTTTCTTCTTTTATCTTCGAAGATATTTTCTTCCACCATCTAATGCGTGGGAGATACAGCAATAAAAAAATAAGAATGGAAGTCAGCACTGCAGTCAGATACATGCCAACTGAAACGCACAATCCCACTGCTGCGGTTGCCCACAATGTCGCAGCAGTAGTCAGACCTGTCACATAATCACCCTGGCGAAAAATAATTCCGCCGCCTAAAAAACCAATACCTGTTACCACTTGCGCAGCGACGCGCGAAGGATCGTCCTGTGCAATATACAAACCGATGATGCCGAATGCGCATGCGCCCATGCAAATTGCGCCGTAGGTTCTAATGCCAGCAGAGACGATATTGCGATGTCTTTCTCTTTCCCAGCCGATCACGCAACCCAGCACGCAAGCGAATGTGATGCGAAAAAACATTTCGAGGTCAGTGATGATGGCGCTATCTGAGAAAGGTATTTGCATGATGTCATCCTTGAAAATGAAATTATGCTAGCAAATTTGTAAGAAAGTGTCATCTTGTTGGGATGAAATTTGTCAATAAGTTGTATTGACAATGTAAGAAATCTTATTGTATTATAAAAATAAAAGTTGAGGTTTGTGTGATCAAAAGAATAGATATTGCTGATAGCGTTAAGAAAAATTTACATAAAGTTCCTTTAGCCATACGAAAAAAATTATTCACTTGGGTTGCAGCTGTGGAAGAACGAGGACTAAATGAAGTAAGAAAAATACCTGGATATCATGACGAGCCATTGAAAGGTGAGAGAAAAGGTCAGCGTTCCATACGTCTTAACAAACAATGGAGAGCAATTTATCGTATTATTATTAATAAAATTGAATTTGTACTTATCGAAGAGGTGACACCGCATGACTACTAAAAAGACTATATCTGCGAGAGAAGCGCTCAAAGAAGTTCTGGATTCTTCTTTTGGAGAGTTTGTTAAAGATATTCGGGAATGTGACGAAATATCACAGACCGAACTGGCGAAACGCATGCGAGTGTCTCGTCAATTTATTCACGCGGTGGAAAAAGATAAGGCTAATGTTAGTCTGGAGATGGCTGTTAAAATAGCTCGTGCATTGGGTTATCCATATGAAGCATTTGTGGAGGTTTTCCTGAATGATATGTTAAGAAAATCTGGAATAAAAAAAGTGGTGCACCTGGAAGCAGCTTAAGAAAAAAATTCATCACCCACCCATCTTCTCTCGCATTTTCCTGCATGTCGTTTGCATGACATGAATATTATGTATGCTCGACAAATGAAAATACGCGATTAATCCTTCCTTGAATAAATAATGCAAATACGCTCGGGAAAAATTCCTGCATGTATAGCAATCGCAATTGTGCATGATGGGATTTTCATCACGCGCATAAATACTTTTTTTAATAAGAATGCGTTTTTCGCCTTTAAACGCGAGCCAGTCATTATCATCTACCCATTCACCGCAATATAATGTGCCATGGCGTGCATTGCGTGTTGGTGCAACGCAATCAAAAATATCAATTCCCTTTGCCACCACATCCAGCAAATCCTGAGGATTCAGTCCTACCCCCATCGTGTAGCGAATTTTATTTTCTGGCAACATCGGACGAATCCAGTCGATGATTTCCGCGGTTTTTTGCATATCAAAACCAATGACTTCACCGCCAATGGCAATGCCATCCAGTGGTTGTTGCAAAATAAATTCGGTACTCTGTTCACGCAAGTCACGAAAACTTCCGCCTTGAATAATGCCGAATAATGCTTGTTTAAAACCATAAGCAGAATTGGAATTTTTTGCATGCGCTTCACACGATGTCACCAGCCAGCGATGTGTGCGATCGAGTGCAGCAAGAGCTGCTTCACGTCCGCCAGTTTCTGGTGTGCATTGATCAAATGCCATGATGATATCTGCGCCAATAATTTTTTGTGCATCGATGGAAGTTTGTGAATTGAGATGCAAAATTTTTCCTGTAATCGGATGTTTAAAATGCGCACCTTCTTCATCGATAATACATATGGAGCCTTTTTTCGATAAGCTTAATACCTGAAATCCGCCACTATCAGTCAACATGGCTTTATTCCATCCCATGAATTTATGCATGCCGCCAATTGATTGAATGATTTCCATGCCGGGCGTGCATAACATGTGATACGTATTGCCACCGAGAATGATTTCACTTTCTGATTGCAACAAATCAGCTGGTGTCAGGTAATTCAGCATTGCACGAGTACCAACTGGCATGAAGGCAGGAGTAGTGACTTCACCGTGTGGTGTCATCATGCGCATGATTCTTGCAGGTAATCGCGCGTGTTTTTTTATCAGTTCTGATTGATAGGTATTAGGCATGGCGAGGGATTTTATACTATAGTGAGCGCAAACGCATCGGGAATCACAATGAGACATTACACTTTTCTGGACAAACTTTGCCTTGGATTGGATCAGGCGGTACGCACGCTGATGGATAATCCAAAAACCAGTGGACTTTCGTATCCTGGAAAATCTGTTGATGAACAAGCATTAACCGCTACGCAACGTAAACATTCAGCAGGATTAATGCGTATTAATCATGCAGGTGAAATTTGTGCGCAAGCACTTTATCACGGACAAGGAGTGGTTTCGCGTTCAAGGGAAGTGCAGGAAAAAATGCATCAGGCAGCGATTGAAGAAGGTGATCATCTTGCGTGGTGCAAACAAAGACTGGATGAATTAGGCAGTCATGTAAGTTATCTCAATCCACTCTGGTATGCCGGTTCTTTTTGTATCGGCATGGCGGCAGGCATGATTGGTGATAAATGGAGTCTTGGATTTGTAGCAGAAACAGAATCTCAGGTCGTCGCGCATTTGAAAAATCATTTGCAGAATTTGCCAGCGAATGACGCGCGAAGTTATACGATTCTACAGCGCATGGAAACCGATGAAGCAAAGCATCGCGATGAAGCAATCGCGCTCGGAGCGAAAGTTTTGCCGGATTTCATGAGGAAAATGATGGCGATAACTTCGAAAGTAATGGTGAAGACAGCGTATTGGATGTGATCAATTTATCACCATCTCCCTTGTAAAATACCCCAAACAATGTAAAATACTTGTTCAATTACACAATAAATAACTAATTATTATATATTCCATACACTTAACATAAGCGAGACTCACCCATGGAGTTATATCTGACAAGTACAGGTGGTTATTTTGCCTTAATGATTATGGTAGGCATTGTGCTTGCCGGAGCGAGCTTGATTGTTGCTTTCAATCATTATGTTGCCAAACATATCTTCATCGTCCTGATTGAAAAAATCCTCGGTACTAAACGCACTGGTCTTGGCAAAATTATTATTGATAATAAAATTCCGCATTTGCTTGCCTATCTGATACCTGCTGTAGTGCTATGTTATTTCAGTTATCTATTTGATATTGATCATCCGCATTTCAAATTATTTCTTGCGCAACTGGTGCTGTCGTTATCAGAAATTTATATTATTTTTAATGTCGCGCTAATCTTTTCTGCAATCCTGAATTGTATTGATGATCGTTATAATCAATATCCGATTGCGCGTCTCAAACCTATTAAAAGTTATTTGCAATTAATAAAAATTATTATCTTTGGGATCTGCATTATATTTGCCGCATCGATTTTCTTTGACAAGCCACCGATATATTTCTTCACTGGTGTTGGTGCAACCACTGCATTTTTAGCATTGATATTCAAAGATGTAGTCATGGGATTCATGGCAAGCATTCAACTTGCAGCATATGACATGGTCAGAATTGGCGACTGGATTGAAATGCCAAACTTTGGTGCAGATGGAGAAGTGATGGAAATTTCATTGAGCACGGTAAAAGTACAGAATTTTGATAAAACAATCGTGACGATTCCGAGTTATTCATTACTGACTTCTGGTTTAAAAAACTGGCGTGGTATGCACGATGCTGGTGGTCGACGTGTCAAGCGCAGCATTAGTGTTGATATTAATAGTATTAAAATGTGTGATGCTGATTTATTTGCGCAATTTCATGATTTATTTTCCGGCAAGGATTTGCAGCAAAAGGATTTGACGAATATTGGCTGGTTCCGTCAATACTTGCAGCAATATTTACAAAAGCATGATGGCGTGCATAAAGGATTAAAAATCCTCGTGCGTCAATTGCAGGGAACGGCAAACGGTTTACCGCTGGAATTATATTTTTTCACGAACGAAACCGATTCCAGCAAATACGAAGGCATACAGGCAGATATTATCGAGCACGTGTATGCAATCATGCCGCGATTTCAATTGCGCGCATTTCAGAGTGCAAGCGGTCATGATGAGTGAGGAATGTCGTCATTGCGAGGCGTTTTTCAGCCGAAGCAATCCATCCATAATGTGAATGGATTGCTTCGGCTGAAAAACGCCTCGCAATGACGATGCTCGTGGAATTATGAAAATTGTTTATAAAATAACTTAAACGAGGTTTTAAAAATGCAAAGTTTTGCAGCAGAAAAAAATCAGACGATCAAAGCGGCTTACAATGCTGGCGAGATAACAAGCAATCAATTTATTAGGTATTGTATTGATGCCAATGAACCGCATTGGGATGAATTAAAAAATGCAATCTCTTCATTGTTCTATTCAGATAAAGAAAGACTATTTAAATTAGCAATTGATAATAAATCCTATGTAATTGCAAAATACCTGATGAGGAGTATGGATTCATCAAGTATTTACGATATCCATATTGCCGATGGGTATTCTGATTTTCAAATATTTAAAAAATTGTATATGGATTCTTTTGACCAGGATACGAATATTTTAATCAAATTGCTGGATCATTTAATTTTGCATTATAAAGAAGAAATGAATGCGGACATCGAATGTGCCTCAGAATTTTATCCGAAGGTTTGTATGCCATATGATAGTCTGAAGACATTGGAAAATAAGTACCTCGATAATTTTAAGGTAGATTTTAATTTAACTTTTTTTACTAATTTGATACGGGGTGATAGTGATAAAATTGCTTATCTTATTACAAATAAAAAACTGGATTTAATAAATATAAACTGGAAATGGCAAGGTAATACAGATGTTCTTTATTATTCTAACGAAGATCCATCCTATTTTTCTATTACACCGATACAGGGATACATCATAAATTATATTGAAAAAAGGTGTCGCATTAAAAATCAGACATTCCAGACTGAATTGCTGAATTTTCTAACCACTGTCGCTTCTTCATGTACTTATGAGGAAATCTTTCGTAACGATGGTAAAGGCAGGAATATTTTCTATTATCTCAATAAAGTTATTGTCGCTCATAATAAAAATAATATAAAACTTATCCCTCCCCTTGCTAAGGCAATTTCCCTGTTTGAAGCAAAAAAAATCCGATATATCAAATCAAAATTCATCTTCTTTCTCTTCGGCAGGTCTGATGCAGGTTCAACGGTACCATGGGATATGCCGACAGAAATCATTAGGATCATGGCAGATGCAGCAGTGGAATCAGAAAGAATTGAATGGCAACCGAAAGTATCCAATGGAAAATAAAGCTATATAAACTAACACAAGTGAGGATTGAAAAATGCAAAGCTGGGAAATAGAAAAAAATCCAAATTACATGACATATGCAAAACTCTGGAACCTTGAAAAATCAAATTTTGCAAATTTAATGTTTTTGCTATGTGAATATTGCGGTTATGGCAAATCCTATACATTCAGTAGGAGTTATGCTAATCAGGTCAAGAAAATTGTTGATATCTACACGGGATACGCTAAAACATCACCCAAGTCCATCGTCTTCTGCGTGGAATTTGTTTTCCTGCACTTGCTGGAATTGATTCCTGTTCCACAAACACATAAACAAAAGCGTGGCGAATTTGCTGCGATACTGGAAGTTGTTTTCGACAAAACAGGATGTGAATATAAAAAAAATCCAGCAGGAACATTTAATTTGATTATGAAAAAATGCAATGGCGACAAGTTTGAAAAAATCTTGAATTCATTGCGTGAATGCTGCCTGATTCATCCCAATATAGAAATTACACAAAATGAAAAATATACCGATCGCATACAAAATATAATCCAGCAATATGATGGTGCAAACGGTCATCTTGCCAAACACAGACAATCACTGGTTTGCACGACAGAATATTTACTGTATCAGGTTGATCAGGCTGTGCCTGACCATGCTATTAATACGAAATATATGCTGGAATGTTTATTTAAGGAAAATGGTATAGATGTGAAGTTCGGAGAAAAAATAGTATCAATATTAAAAACGATGAATAATCTGCTTATTTTTAACAACTGGATTGATCTTATCAATAACATTCTTTTTTATGAGTCGGAAAAAGAGCAGATGATAAAGTCTGCTTATGATGCTGGCTGGATAACAAGTTTTGATTTTATTAAACATTGTATTAATGTAAACAAACAGAATGATACGATAGACGCAATTGAAAATTATGATGAAAGTCATCTGGAAGTATTATTCAATCTGGCTATTGATAATAAATCATATGTAATTGCAAGGCATTTAAAGAATAAAATCAATGATCTTAGCGTTGAGGAGATATATCCTTCCAGCAAATTATCAGATTTTCAGATTTTTAAGAAACTATGTCTGGATTCATTTTGGTATGAAGAAAAATATATTCAAAGCACATTGCTGGATCATCTTATTTCGAATTATAAAAAAGAAATAAAAGAAAATATTAAATTTACTACCAAATTTTATCTGGATAATTTTTTTATAACTAATAAAAATGAGGAAGCCCTGAAAAAAAGATACTTGGATAATTTCACGGTGGATTCAAATTTCGAATTTTTTGAGAGTGTGATACGTAGATATACTAATAATGTTATTCATTTAATTGAAGATAAAAAATTGGATTTAATAAATATAAACTGGCAATGGAATGGTTTTTGTAATATTGCATATTCCACTAAAAAGCCATACGATTTTTTTGTTACACCAGTGCAGGGATATATCATACATTATGTTGAAAAGTGTATTGGTTCTGTATTTCAGCTTGATCTAGAAAGATTTCTCAAGACCATTGTTTCATCATGTAATTATGATGAAATCTTTCGCAAAGATGGTAAGGGTAGGGATATTCTTTTTTATCTCAGAAAAGTTATTGATATTCATAATGAAAAGAAAATAGAACTTATACCTTCCCTTGCCGAAGCAATCACCTTGGTCGAAGCAAAAAAAATCGAACATATCAAATCAAAATTCATCTTCTTTCTCTTTGGCAGGTCTGATTCAGGCTCAACGGTGCCATGGAATATGCCGACAGAAATCATTAGGACTATGGCAGATATAGCACTGGAATCGGAAGGAATTGAATGGCAACCGAAAGTATCGAATGGAAAATAAAACAGATTAAAATGAAAACTATTTATAAACTAACTCAAACGAGGTAAAAAATGCTAAGAGATGAAATCATACGTGATCGATACGAATCCCTTTGGAATCCGTTAAAAACGAACTTTCAGAATGCGGTTCTGTGTCTGGAGGAATATTGTGGATATGGGGATTCATTTGCTTTTGATAGAACCTATAAGCATGAGATCAAAACGATATTGAAAAAATATAAGGAACTTTACAAATTATATCCATACTCAATTGCTTACAGTGTTGAATTTCTTCTTCTGCAACTACCAGAAAATAAGAATATAAGCGATATCAGTGATTTTAATGTTATGCGCGATATTATCTGTAATAAAACAGGTATTGATCCACATAAATTGCCATCGATCCCTGAATTACTGTACAGGGAAAGTCAGGGAAATAAATTTGAAAAAACTATAAACACCTTGCGAGAGTTTTCTAAGCTTAATGATATTTTTCCGATAATTGAATATATGAATTGTTCCAATGAAATTAGTTCTGTTTTGGAATTATATGATGGTAGCAACGGATTTATTGCGAAACACGAAAATTCATTATTATGCACACCTGAATTGCTTATTTATCAAGTGTTAAATCTCGTAAGTAAGGAACATGTGAAGACGAAATTTTTTCTGAATAGCCTGATGAGGCTCAATTATGCAAAAACTTCCACATTTGAACTTTTGAAAGATAAGATGGATTTTATTGTAGATAAGCTTCTGGATAAGGAAATCAATATAAATATAAGCAACGCAATGAAATACAGTAATTGGATTGATTGCATTGAGGGTAACAGGTACTTTATGAATCAATCGCATAAAAATAAGTTAATTCATGATTTATATGGTTATAAATTAATAGATCATGAACATTATATTCGATATTGTATTAATGCTGGTTTATTTGGTAATTTTATAAATCAATTTCAATTTGAAGATAATAATAGAGCAGGAATGCTAAGATTATTCGACGCTGCATTGAATAAAAAAGAATATTATATGGCACGCTACATAGCTTCCAAATTTAATTCACAGAATCCGCATGTGTTTTGGGGTGATGATCCTGACGAGACAGAATTTAAAATTTTTTACGATATTTTTTTCGAATTATTTATTTCTGATCCTCATATTCAGGATCGGTTGATAGATCATTTGTTAATGCATTACAGGGATGAAGTAACTAATCCTAATCAATTATATTTTCTTATTTGTAACAATTGGATGATAGATAATAATTGGAAATATAATCAGGATAAATTTGATGATAATTTTAAAATGGATTTTAATTACATATTTTACTCGATATTTAATCAATTCAACATTAGCGAAAAATATAAATCAAGTATTCATATTATTACTGGTAAAAAGCTGGATCTCGAGCTTGATTGGTATATGAATAATAACGGCAATTTTTCGTATACCAGGACAGACGATGCAACTTTTACCATCACTCCATTGCAGGCAAGTGTTGTTATATATATGAGGTTTTTATATGAGGTAACGTCTAAACAGAAAATATTCGCAGAATATCTGAATGCTTTTGCTTCCTATAGCGATGAGTTAATTTTTCGTAAGGATGGCAGAGGAAATGATATTTTACGTTACCTTAAAGAAGTAAAAAAACATCATAATAAAAAAAATGATCTTGACGCGGATCTTTCTTCTGCAATTAATTTATATGAAAAAAGAAAAATGCGATGCGTCAGATCAAAATTATATTCATTCTTCCGTGGCAAGGATGAGATTTTGCCTGGCTATATTCCTATTGAGGTCTGCGCTGAAATTGGAAAGAATTTAATTGCGCTGGAAGGACTTGAATTGCAACCGAAATTATCAATCCGTAAATAGAGTAAGACATTTATGCTCAGAGACGAAATACTTCAACAAAAAATCAAGGACTATCAAACCGGCGTCATTACGCTGACAGATTTGATTGAGGCGCACATCGAAGAAGGTGATGCGCTGAATGGTTTAAATGATATGAAAATAAATGTTAATGATGAATTGATGTTGTGTTTCAAACTGGCGTTATTCAAAAATGGATATAACATTGCCATGAAGCTGTTTTATCTATTGAATAATCTGCATGAGCTAACTTTTGTTTCATACGATAACTCATCTGGTTTGGAAAAACTGAATGTATTATTGTCTAATCTTTTTTCCTCTTTGTTGGAGGGAAAGCAATTAAAAGCGCAGATGTTGATTAGCATTTTAAATCATATACATCTTAAATATCGAAATGATACTGAGATTCGTTCTGTGATAAACCAGCTTTATATCAGTATGTGTAATAAGAATAATCTTATCGATAACTGGAAAATTCTGGATAGAAAGTTCGTTGAATGTTTCAATCCAGACTTCAATTATCTTTTTTTCTGTAGTGTGCAAAATGATAATTTTAATGCTGCTGCTTATTTATTAAAAAATAAAAAACTGGATTTGCGGAATATTTCATGGAGGTATGATGCAATTAAATTAGAGGATCAGAAGGGTCTTTTTTACAAAAATGATAAAGGTATAGCAATCAGCCCATTTCAGGGCGTATTGATTAAATGTTTACCCAACTACAAAAAAAATATGGAATTTATTGAATTGTTTCTCGCCTGTAGCTACGACAGTATTTTTCGATTGGATGAAAAGGGAAATAATATATTTCATTATTTCGAAAAATTTTGTAAATGGGATGAGCAGGATAATGTCAAACAAACTATTGCTAAATTCAGTGATAAATTTGATTTAAAAAGAAAACTTTTCGCATTTTTTCTGGCAAATTCCCGTTCAGAATATCGCTTGCCTATTGAACTTGTTGGGGAAATTGGCAAGGCGATGAAGGTTGTGTAGTAAAATGCGGGTGATAAAAATCAGTTATTAATAATTTAATGAGGAGTAAAAGATGCTAAGTAATGAAATAGATGTTGTTTTCCAGAAAGAAATCAATGAGCTGGATGATGATAAGAAAATCATATTCAGAAATTTCTCTGAAGAACTGGATAAGAAAAATTACAAGGAAGCATTCGTTTTATTGAAAAAAATTAATGAAAAAACACGTAAACGAGGCTGGTATACCTGTGGTTCTGATTTTTTCTTTTTCCATGAATTTTTTTTACTGCAAGTAATTGAACATGGCTATCTTCAAAACGCATTACTTGATCATCTTATTTTAAATTACAAAAAAGAAATGAATAAAACAGAACCCCATTTCTTTGATAAGTTTTATGAATCTCCTGCTACTGCTTTTTACAAGGAACTGTGTATGGCATCCTCGAAGATACTATGGGTGAATCATGACAATTCTTCTATAATTGAACAGAAATATCTTTGTCATTTTCCCGTCGATTTTAATCGCGTTTTTTTCAAGCTAATTGAATGGTCGAATCTGCCCGAAATCGCTCAAATGGCACAGTATCTGATTTATAAACCTCACGTTAATCTCGATCTAATGAAAACTAACTGGTATATGGATGAGAAAGATAATTGCATTCGATATAATAAATTAGAATCTAATTTAGGATATTTTATTACACCACTTCAGGGTTATCTCAAAAAATATCTTTCTAAATATGATCCTGACAAATTACACGAAGAACAATATGCGCTCGAAGAATTTCTTATATACGTTTATTATCACTGTAATATTGCAGAAATTTTCAGAAAAGATGGCAGGGGTAACGATATTATGTTTTATCTGCAAGAAATATTACAGACACATGAGAATAAAAAAGAAAATATTTACGATGACCTTAAAGAAACAATAAGCAGATTTAAAGAATTAAAACAAACATCTGAAAATGTATTCATGTTTTTCAAAGCCAAACACTACTCAGATACAATTGAGCTACGTAATTTGACAATGGATACATGTAAGGAAATAGTAGACGTCACTTTATCTTTACGGAAATAATCATGATCTGCGGAGGTTAATCAACCTCCGCTAATGACTAACGCACCGACTTGCACTAACCACACTGCCCAGACGATTTCCATGAAATAGGGAAAAAAGCTGCGTCTTAACATCCAGTAAATCAGCGTTGGCACCAGTGCAATTAAAAAGGGAATGCTGATCAAGGCAAGTAATCCACGCGCGAGATTGCCGGCTTGACCTTCGGAAAATAATTGCATGAGTAAATGTGTAACGTAGGAATGCGCATTCATCAGCAACTGCACGCCTTGTTGTGCATAAGACATGGAAAGAACAATACCTGCACTGAGACCAATCAACGCTATCATTTGTTTTAACATATGTGTCCTTTGTCAGAAAAATTATTAACAGAGTTTCGCATCAGAAAGTAGTGTATGCAAGCTACACCTTTACTCCCACACCTTTCTGCAGCAACCACCATCCCCACACAAACAGCACGATAAACATCAAACTCACCAGCGTAAATCCCCACGTGATACTCAAATCCGATATGCCCAATACACCATATCGAAATGTATCGACCATCGCGAGTATTGGATTAAATGCTGCGACTTTGCGCCAACCTGGCGAGAGTTGCTGAATCGAAAAAAACACACCACCGAGATAAGTTAATGGTGTAAGCAAAAAAGTCGGGATAAATGAAATATCATCAAAACGTTTGGCATAAATCGCATTAATCAAACCACCGAGTGAAAAGACCATTGCGGAAAGAATCGCCATGCTGATCACGATCCATAAATGTTGCAGCGTTACACTGGTAAACAATAATGAAATCAGCATCACAATCATTCCAATCAACACACCGCGTATCATGCCGCCCAGAGAAAATCCCAATAAAATAATAAGATTCGGCATGGGTGATACCAGCATTTCTTCAATACTTTTGTTAAATTTAGTGAGAAAAAAAGATGAAGAGGTATTGGAATAAGCATTGGTCATGATCGACATCATGACAAGTCCTGGTACGATGTATTGAATATAACTATAACCTTCAATCTGCCGAATCTGCGATCCAATAAATTTGCCAAAGATAAGAAAATATAAACCCATGGTAATAGCGGGTGGTAACAAGGTTTGTGTCCAGATACGCATGAAACGCTGCACTTCACGCGTCAATAATGTAAACAGTGAAATGCGCGCAATTTGCAAATGGAGATTCATGAATTTTTCCTGTTTTTTGTTACGAGATTGATAAATAATTTTTCCAGACGATTAGTTTTATGCTGCATGCTGGATACGTTGATGCCTTGCTGGCTCAATAAATTAAATAATTCATTCAATGACTGACTACGTGAAATTTCTATCTCAAGTGTATGCTTGTCTATCAGTGATGTTTTATATCCATTAATTTCTGGCACGGATGATAAGGGTTTATCCAGATCAAACACCATGATTTGTGCATCAAGACGATTGATCAGTGATTTCATGCTGGCATGTTCAATGATATCGCCATGATCAATGATGGCGACGTTCTTGCATAATTGCTCAGCTTCTTCAAGATAATGCGTGGTGAGAATAATGCTTGTGCCTTGCTGATTGAGTTCGGTTAACAAACGCCATAAACCATGACGTAATTCAATATCCACACCTGCTGTGGGTTCATCGAGAATTAATAATCGTGGCTCATTCATCAGCGCGCGTGCAATCATCAAGCGTCGCTTCATGCCGCCGGATAATTTAAATGCTGGTTGATTGTGCATTTCCCAAATGCCCATTGCATGTAAATATTTTTCCATGCGCGTGATAGCAATTTTTTTGGGAATGCCATAATAACCAGCCTGATTAATTAATATGTTCGCTACTTTATCAAATAAACTGAAATTCATTTCCTGTGGGACGGCGCCAATGAGTGATTTTGCCAGCGTTAATTGCTTGTCAATATCGTGTCCAAAAATGGAAACCTTTCCTGATGTTTTATTCACGAGCGAACAAATAATACCAATGGTTGTCGATTTGCCAGCACCATTTTGTCCGAGTAATGCAAAAAAATCGCCTTCTGCAACTTCAAGATCTATGCCTTTTAATGCGGCAATTCCATTGGAATAAATTTTTGTTAATTTGTTTACGGAAAGTGCCTTCATGTTTTTTCTGCCAGTAATTTTAATAATGTTTGCATTGCCTGACCACGATGACTAATTTTATTTTTGATATCAGGTGCTAATTCAGCAGCAGATTTTTTTTCTGCTGGAGAATAGAAAATAGGATCATAACCAAAACCGGCATCACCCATCGGCGTATGTAATATTTTTCCTTGCCATTTACCATGCGCAATTAATGGTGTCGGATCATCTGCATGTGCGATGAAAACCAGCACGCAATGAAAACTGGCATCACGTTTTTCATCAGGTACATCATGCAATGCAGCCAATAATTTTTTTATATTGTCAGTAGATTGCGCATTTTTACCTGCATAACGCGCAGAATAAATTCCTGGCGCACCTTGCAAGGCATTCACTGATAAACCAGAATCATCAGCAATCGCGGGTAATCCAGTTATTTGCGCAGCATGACGTGCCTTGATTATGGCATTTTCCACAAATGATAAACCTGTTTCATCAGCATCACTGACATTCAATTCAGATTGCGGAATGATTTCGATATGTAATTTATCCAGTAATTGCCTAAATTCCTTTATCTTTCCCTGATTGGAACTGGCTAACACCACTTTCATTTTATGAACCAACGGCGACAGCAAGACCATATGACATAATCGGTCTTGCAATCAGGATGAATAATAATTGCAAAATAACGATGGCAACAATCGGTGTGATATCAACGCCGGAAATAGGTGGAATGAATCGCTGCAAGGGACGAAGCAAGGGTGCAGTTGCGCGCGATAAAATGCCATATGCCGGAGAAGCGGGTTGTATAAAAGAAAGCAGGGCTTGTATCAGAAGAGCAATGGAAATGGTTAGCAGGAATAATCGCAAGACATCGCCGATGGAATAAATAAATACGCCGAGTAAATTAGGTATGCCGAAGCTTAATAAATTTAATATCAGACATTTGAACATGGTCACGATAAAAATGAGTACGATAGTAGCGGTTTCGATACCACGAATATCAGGCAGGAATTTTTTTAATGGTTTGACAACGGCGCTGGTGAGTTTGATGACGAATTGAGTCAGTGGATGATTGTAATCAGCATTGACATAAGCTAATACGAGTCGAATGACTAATACCATGATGTAGAAATCAAAAATACAACTGACCAGGAAGAGGATTGCATCAAGAGTCGCGCCAGACATTCACATTATCCTTACTGCTGAAGAATGAGGGTTTCAATATACCAGGGTTTTATGGAGATGTGTACCCGTGTGGCATTGACGCATAATTTTTGTGAAGTTCGTTATGGCGAGGTGCTTTGTGTGTATTTGCAAATAAAGCGCAGGAGGCCGGAGGCCGACGAGCCATTGCAAATACACACAAAGTACCTCGCCATAACGAACTTCACAAAAATTATGCGTACTGACCTACAATTTTTCCATCATTTCAGCCAATTCTTCCGAGCGTTCCTTGGCAGCAGTAAGTGCCTTGTGATAGATCGCGCGTAATTGATTATCTTCCAGCACGGAAACGGCTTTTTCTGTGGTGCCACCTTTCGATGTCACATTCTGTCGCAATTCTTCCAGCGGTTTACCACTTTCTATTGCCATGCGTGCGGCACCTAATGCTGTCTGTAATGTCAGCAAACGTGCTGTTTCCTGTGTTAATCCTAATTTCTCCGCTGATTGCTGCAAGGCCTCCATCATCAGAAAGAAATAAGCAGGGCCGCTACCAGAAAGTGCAGTGACTGCATCCATCTGATTTTCATCTTCCAGCCAGATAACAATGCCAACCGAACGTAATATGGATTCTGCTTCATCATGCTGTTCTTCACTGACGTGACGATTTGCATAAAGCGCAGTTGCCCCACAACCAATTAATGCTGGCGTATTTGGCATCGCGCGTACGATAGGGATATCGCCATTTAACCAGGTTTGAATACTGGATTCACGAATACCAGCAGCGATGGAGAGGATAAGTGGTTTATGTTGCTGGATATAAGCAGCTAATTCCCTGGCGATAGCATGAAAGGATTGCGGTTTGATAGCGAAGATAATGACATCAGCATGATTGATTGCCTGCAAATTATCAGTTGTGGTTTGAATGCCGATACTGGCTAGTCCTGATAATTTTTCTTCAGTGGAATCGCTTGCTGAGATTTTATTTGCGGGATGACCATTCTGGATTAAGCCGTGAATCAGGCAACTGCCCATGTTGCCTGCACCGATAATTGCAATCGTTGGAACTGTCATGTTGTCTCCGGAGTTTTGGGCATTATAACAATCAATCTACGTTCTTCTCACCCGACAACACGCTAAACAAATTGTCATAACGATTATGTGGGCTCCATGCATACCAGCCATCAGCGCCAGCATCATGCGCAGCCTTGATTTGCGCTTTGATATAAGCCAGTTTCTGGCCGCGATTCATCGGATAGTGATAATTCGACAATTCAATATACGGATAAATTTTCATTGGCATTTCCTTGCCGAATTGTCCTTTGATGTGTTTTAGCGAAACATAAACCGTGTCATAAGGTTTTTTGAAATGCTCAGCAAATGGAACATAGTGCGATGGATAAACCATGGGGCAAATGGCATCAACGTTTTGTGAGAATAATTGTATGTTCTGGCCTATATATTTTGACTCACCAAAACTCGCGATGCCAAAAACATCCACTTGTAATGGAATGCCTTGCCCCGATAATTTGTTTTTGTACCAGGAAATAATTTTCATTACATTTTTTGCATTGTTAGGCGATCCTTTTTGTTTTGTGTTGTAACGAATGTAATCGAGCTGAATTTCTTTTGCGCCCCAATCCACTGCCTGTTTGACCAGGGTATATTTTTTCTGCCATACAGCAGGATTTTCTATTTGTGCAGCTGTGCCACCGCCTGGAAACATGATGATACGTGCGACATAGCGAATGTTATTTTGCTTCAGTAATTCCAGATTATCGCGTAAGCGCTTGCTGGGTTTTTCCATATCCACAACAAAGGTATTAATACCGGCACGTTTGGCGCCAGCGATGAGATGATTAAGAAAGGCAGTATTTTCAAACATGTATTGCGTGACATAAATTCCTCTTACTGGAACTTTCTGTCCTTGGGCGAAAGTTGTATTAAAGCTTAATGAGACAAAAAATAACGCAAATAAAATATTTTTGAATATTTTAATTATCATTTTGTGGAGCTCCCCGAGACCAAGTTATGTAAACAGCTTATCCCAGGCATGAAAAAGTGAATGTGATATAATAAGCGAAAACCTGCTTCAACTTCTCCAGCAAAAATCCTGTTTCTGACAAACTATGAATCAAGTGGCTCGTGTTTTTTCTTGTTGGCTAATGCTCAAAACCCCTCAAAACAATGATTGAAATATTATCTTATTTATTTGATTATTAATGTTTTTTATGTATGATATCAAAATTTGATATCAACACTAAAAGAGCGTAAAATGAATAAATCTCATCAAAAGACATTGGAGAGTATTTTTCGTAGACCTATACCTAAGCAGCTAGAATGGCGACGTATTGAATCACTGTTCATTGCTTTAGGTGCAACAATGATTGAAGGTGCTGGTTCTAGAGTTAGATTTGAGCTTAATGACGTAATTGGTACATTTCATCGACCACACCCTCAAAAAGAGGCAAAACAATACCAGGTTCATGATGCGAGAGAATTTTTGCAAAAAGCAGGGGTATTACCATGAATAAAATGAGTTATAAGGGGTATATAGCACGTATTGAATACAGTGACGAAGATGATTGTTTTGTAGGTCATATAGCTGGCATTAATGATGTTGTTGGTTTTCATGCGAGTTCTGTGCAGGAGTTACATGTAGCTTTTGAAGAAGCTGTTGATGATTATCTTGCAACTTGCAAAAAGTTAAAAAGACCCCCACAAAAACCTTATTCTGGAAATGTGATGTTGCGATTATCTCCGGAATTGCATGCAAAAGTTGCCATGTTAGCTGAAGCACATGGAAAAAGTCTCAATTCCTGGGTGTCAGAAGTGCTGGCAGATGCACAATAAATAATGTGTAGGCTAGTCGTGCGTTTTTCAGCGTAACCCAACCTACACATTCGATCATTACTACCCCACTGGACCGGCTGCCTTGATCGCATCACTTACATCGAATTGTTTGAAATTCTCGACAAACAGCGCGATCAGTTTTTTCGCACTGGCATCATGTGCTGATCTGTCTTGCCAGTTTTTTGCTGGATTAAGGTATTTGCTATCCACACCTTTCACTGCTTTGGGAATATCCAGATTAAATCCCGGCAATGTTTCATATTCCGCATTTTTAATATCACCATTCACAATCGCAGTCACAATCGAACGTGTGACAGGAATGGAAAAACGCTGACCGCCTTCACCATGCGCACCACCTGTCCAGCCCGTGTTGACCAGATACACTTGCGCACCAGAATCACGTAAGCGCTTCATCAATAATTCTGCATATACTTTTGGTGGACGTGGAAAGAATGGCGCACCAAAACATCTGCTGAATGTGGATTTGATACCGGTACCTTGTCCGACTTCCGTGCTGCCCACTAATGCGGTATAGCCACTCAAGAAATAATAAGCAGCTTGTTCTGGTGTTAAACGTGCAACCGGTGGCAATACACCAAATAAATCACAAGTTAAAAATAAAACTGATTCAGGTTGTTTACCGCGATTATTTTCGACACGTGAGGGAATGAAATCACGTGGATAGGCAGCACGCGTATTTTGCGTCACACTGCAATCGTTATAATCAGGCACTTTGGTTTGTGCATCCAGCGTCACATTTTCCAGTACAGAACCATAACGTATCGCATTCCAGATTAAAGGCTCACGTTCTTGCGAGAGATCAATACATTTTGCATAACAGCCACCTTCAAAATTAAAGATGCCGTCTTCGCCCCAGCCATGTTCATCATCACCAATCAGAAAACGTTCTGGATCTGCGGATAATGTGGTTTTACCTGTTCCCGATAAACCAAAGAATAATGCAGTGTCACCATCTTTCCCGGCGTTGGCTGCACAATGCATCGGTAAAATATCATGTTGCGGCAAAATAAAATTGAGTACAGAAAACATGGATTTTTTCATTTCACCCGCATAATACGTACCGCAAATCAGAATTTTGCGTTCAGTGAAATTGAGAATGACAGCAGCATCACTATTAACACCATCACGAGCTGGATCGCATTTGAAAGAAGGTACATTCATGATCGTCCATTGATTTGCTGCATTTGTTACTTCTGGTTTGTCATGGCGAATAAATAAATTCATGACGAATAAATTATGCCAGGCGAGTTCAGTCACTACTTTGACAGGGATGCCTAATGTTGTATGTTCGCCAACACGATAATACGAAGTGAAACAGGCATCTTTTGCTTTCAGATGTGCTTCAGCTTTCTGCCACAGCGCATCGAACTTTTCAGTGCTGATGGCTTGATTGATCTGGTTCCAGTCGACTTGTGATTCAGTAGCAGCATCTTTGACGATGAAACGATCTTTTGGGGATCGACCGGTTCTTGCACCTGTTTTCACCGTTAATGCTTTATTTGCAGCAAGCTCACCTTCTCCACGGCTCAAGGCAAATTCAATTAATTCATCAGCAGATAGGTTGATGTGATTGGATTGCGTCATTGTATTCTGTGCTGTTGCCATGAAATGAGTCTCCTAAAGCGGAAGTGTGGATAATGGATATAAAATACTTAAAAATCAAACAGTTAATATGAAAGTGCCTATTTATTGCGGGCTATTCTACACTACCTCTCGCAGCGTCTCAAATAACTCTCCCAGCCAGCTTCGCGATAAAGTCGTGCGGTGGATAGAATATTATCGGATTGGAGAATGCCACGTCCGGCGATAATGATGTCGCTGCCGTTTTCGAGAACAGCCGTTTGCGGCGTGACATATTGCTGGCCGAACTTGTCGTTACTTTCATCCAGCTTCACCGCAGGTGTGAAGTTGAGCCAGTGTGGATCGGTTGATACAGCATGCTGGGTGATAAAACCAATGACAAAATCAGCGAATTGTTCCGCCAGCTGCAGGGTTTGCTGGGTATATTCCGCATTCATCAAATTGCCTTTACTACTCATTTCCGCCAGCAAAATCAAACCGCGATTTTTTTTCCGTCCGGCTTCGGCAAGCCCCTGAATGACGCCGGGACCTGGCAGTGTATGTGCATTGACCACATCTGCCCAGTCAGCGATACGATATATGCCACCTTCATATTGCAGCTTGACGGTATTGCCAATATCGGCAAATTTTCTATCTTCGAACAATATAAAACGATGTTTCAATGCCAGCTTGCGTAATTGTTGCGGAAGATCCGGCGTAAAATCTTCGAGAATATCGATATGCGTTTTTAATAAGCATAATTCAGGACCCAGTAAATCAGCGATTTCCAGTAATTGATCCGCATGAGTAATGTCTGCGGTCAAACCCAGATTGGTTTGTTTATCTTCCATTAACTGGAAAATGTTTTGGGCCATCGGGGAAAGACAATAATGCGCACGTTCTGAATATGAATGAGAAGAAACGATCATACTGCCACTTTCTCCGCGAGAAATGTTTCGATCAGTTTTTGTTCCTTAGTATCCAGCAGGTGTGATGTCAGCAGCGTCTGTAAAATTTCTGTCAGGGTCAATAGAGTATGTGTACGAAAATGTTGCGATAGATTTTGTTTGCCACCTTCCTGTCTATCGATGAGAGCAATGACATCATGAATTTGCAAACCAGCCTGTTGTAAATCCCTGGCAGTTTCAAGGATGCTGCTGCCGGAAGTAATAATGTCTTCGATCACGAGACAAATTTGACCAGCTTCGAATTCACCCTCAATGGATTGCTTCATGCCATATTCTTTTTTTTCCTTGCGACGCATGATCATGGGAATATTTTGTTGCAGCGAAAAACAAGTAGCGATAGGCAAGGCAGTATAAGGTACACCACAGAGTAATTCGAATGGTTGACCGTGCATTTTTTCCCACATGGCGCTTGCAACTGCACGTAACACATCGGGATAAGAAATAATTTTGCGCAAATTAATATAGACAGATGAGGTGCTACCATTCTTTAAAAGAAATTCGCCAAGTTGAATACAGCCGGTCTGATACAGGGAAGTAATGAGAGAGGTTTTCTGCATAGGGTTCTCCATAGTGACGGGGTGAAAATACTGGATATGAAAAAAATTGTAAATGGTAAGTTGTCGATGTTTTCAAAAAATGGTACAACTACGCAACGAACGAAGACAGACAACTAAACGATGAGCCTATCTGCACAGTTAGTCTTGCAATCGGGAGAGGTTTTCTACGGTGAAGCCCCTGCCCAACAAAATCAAATTTCATTTGGCGAAGTCGTTTTTAATACAGGAATGACTGGTTATGTGGAATCACTCACTGATCCTTCCTACTCTGGCCAGATTCTGGTTTTCACTTATCCACTCATTGGTAATTATGGCGTTACGGATTCTGATACGTTTGAATCGAAAAAGATTCATGTACGTGGCGTGATCTTTTCTGAACTATCACCTTTTTATTCCAATCCTTCCGCAAAATATTCCTTGCGTGAATGGCTCGAGCAAGAAAATATTCCTTATCTCACGGGTGTTGATACACGCGCGCTGACAAAAGTGTTACGCAATAAAGGCGTGATAGCAGGTGCGATTGCTCCACAGGATTCGGTATGCAATACATTTGAATCATTTGATGAGATCAATTGGGTTGAACAAGTTTCCATCACCGAACCCATCTGGTATGGCGCAGGTGAAAAAATTATTATCGCGATTGATTGCGGCATGAAAGAAAATATTCTGCGTTCATTGTCGCAGTTTCCTGCGCGTATCAAGCGTGTTCCATTCGATTATGATTTTACAAATGAGCCATTTGATGCAGTTTTTATTTCCAATGGCCCAGGCGATCCGCTGCGTTGTCACCAGACAATTGCCATCATACAAAAAGCCATGATGATGCAAAAACCTATTTTTGGTATTTGTCTTGGTACACAATTAATGGCACTCGCAGCGAATGCAACCACTTACAAATTACCATTTGGACATCGTTCACATAATCAACCTTGTTTATATGTCAAAACCAATCGTTGTTATCTGACTTCACAGAATCATGGATTTGCGATTGATGAAACCAGTCTGCCTGCTGATTGGCGCGTGACATTCAGAAATTTGAATGATCATAGCGTGGCTGGTATAGAACATGAATCATTGCCATTTTTTTCCGTGCAGTTTCATCCAGAAGCAGCACCAGGCCCTGAAGATACACAGTGGTTGTTTCAGAAGTTTTTTGATTTGATTAATTGATTCGCTTTTTGTGTCGTGTGCGTGTGCTTCTATTTATTTTTTTTGCAAATAAAGCGCAGGAGGCCGGAGGCCGACGAGCCATTGCAAAAAAAATAAATAGAAGCACACGCACACGACACAAAAAGCGAATCACCCCAAAACCAATCTACCAAGAGGTATTCATGGCAATTGACGACAAGAAAGTGTTGTTGTTGGGTTCTGGCGGCCTGCGTATTGGTCAGGCAGGTGAATTTGATTATTCCGGTTCGCAAGCGATCAAGGCGCTCAGGGAAGAAGGCATCAAAGTCATTCTTGCCAATCCCAATATCGCAACAGTACAAACCGATTCACACATGGCAGATATTCTTTATCTGCAACCATTAAACATTGAAGTCATCACGCAAATTATTGAACGGGAAAAACCTGATGCCATTTTACTGGGATTTGGTGGGCAAACTGCATTGAACCTTGGACTTGCACTGGAAAAACAAGGTGTATTGCAAAAACATCAGGTGAAAGTATTAGGAACTTCTGTCGCATCGATTCGTCAGACAGAAGACCGTGATTTATTTAAACAGGCACTGGATAGCATCGGCATACATTCTCCACGCAGTATTTCCGCAAACACCGTAGAAGAAGCCATATCAGCAGCAGAACAAATTGGTTATCCCGTCATGATGCGTTCAGGATTTTCATTAGGCGGATTAGGTTCAGGTAAAATAGAAAATCAGCATGAATTAATCAAACGTACCAAGGAATGTTTTGCAACTGTTCCACAAGTATTAATCGAAGAATATTTGCTTGGATGGAAAGAATACGAATACGAAATTGTACGTGATAAAGCTGGCAATGCACTCACGATTTGCAATATGGAAAATCTCGATCCGATGGGTGTGCATACAGGTGAAAGTATAGTCGTTGCTCCTGCACAAACTCTCACGAATCGTGAACATCAGCAATTACGCAATATGTCTATTGCGATTGCCAATCATTTCAACATTATTGGTGAATGCAATATTCAATTTGCCATCAATCCAGAAAATGGCGATTACCGCGTGATTGAAATGAATGCACGTTTGTCACGTTCCAGTGCATTAGCCTCGAAGGCAACCGGATATCCACTTGCATTTGTCGCAGCGAAGTTAGGATTAGGATATTTATTACATGAAATAAAAAATAGCGTGACACAAAAAACCTGCGCTTACTTTGAACCTGCACTGGATTATATCGTTGTTAAAATTCCGCGCTGGGATACGCAAAAATTAAAAATGGCGGAACGTACCATTGGTACAGAAATGAAAAGTGTTGGCGAAGTGATGGCAATTGGCCGTTCCTTTCCTGAGAGTTTGCAAAAAGCAGTGGGCATGTTAAATATTGGTGCATCCTGTCTCACCGATTATTTGCATGAAATTCCACATCCACAAAAAGAAATCGAATTTCCCACGGACAGACGTTTATTTGCCTTGTATCAATTCTTTTTATCGGGTGGCAGTGTTGAAGAGGCAGCTGGCTTAAGCAAAATTAATTCCTGGTTCCTTTCACATATTCATGCGATTGCTACACTCGAACAACGCATTCAATCAGAAACCTTAACTGATAAATTATTATTACAGGCGAAACGTAATGGATTTTCTGATAAAGCTATCGCCAGATTAACGACAACACACGAAGATAATATTCGCAATAAACGAATCGCAGCAAATATCATTCCCTACGTCAAACAGATTGATACACTCGCTGGCGAATTTGAAGCACAAACCAATTATTTATATCTTACCTATCATGGTTGTGAACATGATATTTCACCTGCGGAAGAACGCCCTGTGATTGTGCTGGGATCAGGACCTTATGCCATTGGTTCATCTGTTGAATTCGACTGGTGTGCAGTGAATACTTCACGTGCTTTACGTGAGCAAGGGAAAAAATCCATTCTGATTAATTCCAATCCGGAAACAGTTTCGACTGATTATGATGAATCTGATCGTTTGTACTTCGAACAATTAACACTCGAACGTGTGCAGGATATTGCGGATTTCGAAAAACCGGCAGGCATGATTGTTTCTGTTGGTGGACAAATTGCCAATAATCTCGCATTGCCATTGGCGAAACGTGGTCATGTATTATTGGGAACTTCAGCGCATGCCATTGATCAGGCTGAAGATCGCGAGAAATTTTCTGCATTATTAAACAAATTAAATATCGATCAACCAGATTGGCAACGCGTAGAGAGTCTCGAAACTGCAAAGGAATTTGCAGAGCGAATTGGTTATCCCGTGTTAATTCGTCCTTCATATATTCTTTCTGGTTCTGCGATGAATGTTGCTTATAACGAACAATCATTGCATCAATATTTGCGCGAAGCATCACTTGTTTCATCCGAACATCCGGTTGTCATTTCCAAATTCATTCAGGATGCAAAAGAACTGGAGATGGATGGTGTTGCTGAAAACGGTCGTATTGTAATTGAAGCTATTACAGAGCATGTGGAAAATGCGGGCATTCATTCCGGTGATGCAACACTCGTGATTCCGCCACAACGTTTATATCTGGAAACCATACGCAAAACCAAAAAGATTACGCGTGAAATTGTTGCAGCCTTGCATATTACTGGACCATTCAATATTCAATTTATTGCACGCAATAATTTTATTCAGGTTATTGAATTAAACTTGCGTGCCTCGCGTTCCTTTCCCTTTGTTTCCAAAGTCACGGGTTATAATTTTATTGGCATCGCAACACGCGTCATGCTTGGCAAACATATTCCCATGACTTATGAAACGCTGGAGCTGGATTATGTCGCAGTCAAAGCGCCGCAATTTTCTTATCATCGTTTGAAAGGATCGAATCCTGTTGCGAATGTGGAAATGGCATCCACGGGAGAAGTTGCCTGTCTCGGTGAAAATCTATATGAAGCATTTCTACGTGCCTGGCTTGCGACCGAACAAAAATTACCACAAAAAAGTATTTTATTATCCATTGCTGATGCGCATAAAACCAAAGTATTACCTTGCCTTAAAAAGCTGGAAGCATTGGGCATGGTGTTTTACAGCACAAGTGGCACACATGCGTTTTTATCACGTAATGGCGTCGGTTCTTATTTTGTAAATCGTACTAGCGAAAAAGAAGAGCCGAATATTCAGACATTAATTTCGCAACGCAAGATTGATCTTATTATCAATTTGCCGAACAGCAAGCCAATGGAAAATAACACGGATGGGTTTTTACTACGACGCATGGCAGTGGATCATCACATTCCATTGATTACCAATTTGCAATCAGCACTCATCATGCTGAAATGTATTATCGATTTTAAAGGCAAACCACCGGAGTCTGTTTTATCATGGCAGGAATATATGCAGAGGCACATGCCTCATCTACAACTGTTGAAGGAAATTGCATAGGCGTAAATACTTTGCATGGTTGCGATATTATTTCCATGCAGGATTTACCCTTGCAAAAAATACATTTGATACTGGATAAGGCGCGGGAATTAAAAAATAATCCAGCACGTGATTTATTAAAAAATAAAGTCATCGCCAATTGTTTTTTTGAACCTTCCACACGTACGCGTTTATCATTTGAATCCGCTGTCTATCATCTTGGTGGCAACGTCATTGGTTTTGCAAGTGATGAAGCTTTATCCATACGCAAAGGTGAAACCTTGCAGGACACAATGCGTGTGGTTGCTGAATATGCCGATTTAATTATCATTCGCCATCCAAAAGAAGGTGCAGCAAGACTCGCAGCAGAAGTTTCAGCGAAACCCGTCATTAATGCAGGTGATGGTGCCAATCAACATCCTACACAAGCGTTGCTGGATTTATTCACGATACAGGAATGTCAAAATCGTCTTGATGGATTGGCAATCGCACTCGTGGGTGACCTCAAATATGGGCGTACCATTCATTCATTTGCGCAAGCTTGCATGTTATTTGATATACGTTTATTTCTCGTTGCACCTGATTCACTCGCATTGCCAGAAGAAATTTGCGATACATTAAAAAAAGTTGGCGTACGTTTTTCCTTTCATCAAACCATGGAAGAAGTGATTCCCAAAGTGGATATTTTGTATGTCTCACGCATTCAGCAAGAAAGATTTAGTGCGGCTGAGTATCAGCAAATCCGTCAGCAATATATTCTGACACCTGCGATGTTAAAAGCTGCACGATCTAATCTGAAAGTATTGCATCCATTACCGCGTGTGAATGAAATTGATGTAGCGGTAGATCAAACACCTTACGCCCATTATTTTCAGCAAGCAGCAAATGGTTTATATGTACGACAGGCATTATTAAGCTTGTTGTTGAACAAATGAGGAAAGCATCATGACAAAAACACTTTCTGTGGCTGCCATTCAGCATGGCACGGTGATTGATCACATTAATTCTGGTCAGGCTTTGCATATAATTCGCTTGTTAGATCTGCAGAAAAAGAATCATAAAGTGACGATTGGATTAAATCTGCCAAGCAAACGTTTGCAATACAAGGATATTATCAAGATTGAAAATCATGTGCTCAGCAATGATGAAGCGAATGAAGTAACGGTGCTTGCACCATTGGTCAGCATTAATATTATTGATAATTTTGAAGTGGTAAAAAAGATTAATACCACATTACCTTCGCATATTGTGAATGTTTTCGCTTGTCCGAATCCTGCTTGTATCACGCAGAGCGAACCAGTGGAAACCTATTTTAAAATTGAAACACATGGTAATCGTGTAAATTTTTTCTGTCGATATTGTGAAAAATCCTTTGATCGTAATCAGGTGAGTGAAAATATAAAATGATTATTATAAAAAATGCGCGTGATATTAGTGGAAATATTAGTGATGTTTTTTTGCAAAGTGATAATGAAAAAGAAGTGAATGCGCAAGGATTGACATTGCTTCCCGCAGTCATTGATCCACATGTGCATTTCCGCACCCCTGGACTTGAGTACAAGGAAGATTGGCGTTGTGGTGCAAAAGCGGCGGTTCGTGGTGGTTGTACGACTGTGTTTGATATGCCGAATACCTTGCCGCCGACATTCACCAAAACCCTGCTGGAGGAAAAAAAATCATTAATTGATTCACAATTATCTGAAGTGGATATTCCATTACGTTATGAATTATTTTTTGGTGCTGATAAAAAACATTTGCACGAAATTTCTGGTGTGCGTGAAGATGCGATTGGCATAAAAGTTTTTATGGGTTGCAGTACTGGCAATCTGGTGATGGATGATGACGAAAGTTTGCATGCGGTTTTTTCACTGGCTGCGAAAGAAAATATGCTGGTCGCAGTTCATGCTGAAGATGAACAATTGTTACGTACAAAGAAAGCAGCCTATCAGGGTGAGATGCAATATCACGTGCATTCAGCATTACGTGATATTGAAGTGGCAACTTGTGCGGTAGAAAAAGCGATTAATTTATCGAGACAATATGGCACACGTTTATATATTTTGCATGTTAGCAGTGCGGAAGAAATTGCCTTGATTGCTGCCGCAAAACGCGAAGGTTTGTCTGTTTATGCAGAAACCACGCCGCATCATTTGTTCCTGGATACCAGTTGTTATGCAGCACTGAATGGCAAAGCAGTTGTTAATCCGCCATTACGTGATGTTGCGCATCGTGGAGCATTATTTGCAGCGATTCGTGCGGGAATCATTGACACAATTGGTTCAGATCATGCACCGCATACACTGGAAGAAAAAAATAAAATATATGGCGAATGTCCATCTGGCATGCCAGGAATAGAATTTATGTTGCCTTTATTACTGAATGCTGTGCATCAGGGAGAACTGGATTTGTCGCAGGTTGTGTCGTTGACTTCATCACGTGCGCAGGAAATTTTTAAATTGCCCGCGCATGATGATGTTGTGCTGGTTGATCTTGCACATACAGCAAAAGTGGAAAATACCGCAAGTAAATGCGGCTGGTCATCGTATATGGGCATGACGCTAACAGGCTGGCCAATGTATACGGTGATGAAAGGAAGGGTGTTTCGTTTGTAGGGTAAGCGTTGTTGCTTGCGGAGGTTGGGATATGGTTAAAGATAAAAAATCAAAAATTAATGTACAAGGTGCAACAATTAGTATTCTGTCTAGTCAGGAGGAAGATTATATTTGCTTAACTGATATGGCCAGAAAATTTGGAGGAGAAGATTTAATTCATAATTGGATGCGAAATCGTAACACATTGGAATTTCTCGGAATTTGGGAGCAAATACATAATCTTGATTTTAAAGGTGTCGAATTCGACACCTTTAGAAAAGAAGCAGGCTTGAACAGTTTTAGATTAACGCCAAAAAAATGGTCGGAATCAACCTGTGCTATAGGAATACAATCTCGAGCTGGTCGATATGGAGGAACTTATGCTCATAAAGATATTGCATTTGAATTCGGCTCATGGTTAAGTCCCGAGTTCAAACTTTATTTGATTAAAGAATTTCAGCGTCTTAAAGAAGATGAAAATCGTCGCCTATCATTACAATGGAATCTTAATCGTACTTTATCCAAACTCAATTACCGTATTCATACAGATGCTATAAAGACGCATATTATTCCGGCAGTTCTAAGCGCTGAACAAATTAATCTTGTCTATGCAACTGAAGCTGATGTATTGAATGTCGCTTTATTTGGCCAGACAGCTAAACAGTGGCGTGATAAAAATCCTGATAAAGATGGAAATATGCGTGAGTTTGCTAGCATAGAACAATTATTAGTTTTAGCGAACATTGAAGCAATGAACGCAGAATTTATTAATATGGGATTATCTCAGTCTGATCGAGTAAAGCGGTTAAATGCAATTGCAATTAGGCAGCTGGAATCATTAATGATAAACCAAAGTAGTGTCAGGAAGCTGGATAAAAGATTATAAATACAATAGTTCAAGAATAGGGTTGGGTTTTGTTTCATTCAGCCCAACCTAAACAAACCGCATCAAACTTTTTTCATGCCAATATCGAATCTGTTTATACTTCTAAACAATGTTCTTATAAAAAGTTAAATTTAACCACGTGGCTCACAGCGTCTTCGACCAACTCAGACACGGGTGAGCTTTTATCCTTGCCGGCCAGGAAGAAAGTAAATGATTGACGATATTTTTTTTGTACGTCCCGCATGATTTCCAGAAGCTGGGAAGAAACGAGTTTTTGCGAGGGTGAGAATAGTTCGGGGGCAAGATACAATAGACGCTTCTGTTGCTCTTCGTGATGCCTTTTTTCTATCACCAAGGCTTTTTCAAGCATGTCGATGGTTACGAACTTGTTAAGCGCAATCATGCCGAGATGAGAGTAATCAAATAGCAACTTGATCATTCTGAGTTGCATTTCAATCGCTTCAAAGGCTGATTCATGTGTAAGAGTCATATTATTTGTTAGTGCGCTATAAATTTGCTGCATGCTAACAATCATTGATTTGTCATTAATATCGACAAGATTTCTCTTAAGAATGAAGTCAACTCTGGTTATACCTGCGAGAGATTTGCGTTTAGCTGATGAAATGAAACAATCCTTAAAATGTTTTGAAAAGCTCAAATCACTACAAATAGTATTTTCGATTTGTGCCCAATTTGTTATGCTCCCCAGACCTTTAAGGAAATACAGGTTTAAAAAGAAATTAAGCACATTTGCTTTTTCATCATCAGGAAAATGATTGAAATATTCTATTAATAAATCTGATGAAATAATATTTTCTCGTGAATGCATCATCATTTCCACACTCGATTCAAAGCTTTTGGCAGTATTCAAAGATTCATAATCAACCCGTATTGAATGGAGCTTACAGAAGGCACGATGTGCTATTGAATAGTTCTTGTGTTTTAATGCTTCAATATAGAGCGTGCGCACAGTATCATTGTTATCAAATTTATCAACCAGCAAATAACTCGAATAAATTTTCTTTTCCGCCGCAAGGAACTGAATCAGGTTTTTGTCATCTTTCATATTATCCCAGACTTCATTCGTAATTTTTTCATGATTCTTGAGAAAGAGTTTTCCTTCACGGAATGCTTCAGCCCAGCTTTTACAGTGAGTAATATTTCCTGAAACAAAGCAGCTGTATTGGGAAAGATAGCAATTTGACCAATGACTTGTAGCAAGAATGTTGGTTTGCTCCTGAATGATAATCAGGATGGTATGTAAATCACCATTTGTAGTGATGGTAATATTGTTTAGGTTGAGCCCTGTATACAATCTATATAGTAGATATTCAATGCTGCGTGTAATGGAATCTGCAGGAATCGAATCATATTCTTTTATAATGCCGCTGATTTTTTCTGCATGTGTTTTAGTTACATTAAGTATTACTGCGGCGCAGTTATCGAAAAAAGAAGCAGATGTATGGTTGCCATATCTGCAATATTTTCTGAGCATGGCTAATGCTTTACCTATATGATCTGGATATTTGGCGTTTTTCCAGATATCGAAATACATGTCATAATTTTTTTCTTTTCTGCTTTCCATAACTTAGCCTCGTTTGTGTTGTGTTTGATCAATGTTATGAATGAAATTTGGCTGAATAGTAACATGGCTGGATAAAAAAGTTAATTTTGCTTAAAAATGATACGCACTCTTATCTCATGCTAAATTTAACCACGTTGCTCACAACGTCTGGTATTAACTCAGATACAGGTGAGTTTTTATTCTTGCTGCACAGGAAGAAAGTAAATGATTGACGATATTTATTTTGCATGTCTCGAATAATTTCCAGAAGCTGGGGGGAAACGAGTTTTTGCAATGATAAGAATGCATAGTATACAGAATCAGCTTTACAAAGCGCAGAGTACAAGTTCATTTCACGATCCCTTTTTTCTATTACATGGGCTTTATCAAGTATGTCAATGGTCACGAACTTGTTGAGAGCTATCATGGCGGGATGAGAATAATCAAATAGTAACTTGATCATTCTGAGTTGTATTTCCATCGCGTTACAGCTGTATGTCACGGTAAAGGTCAAAATATTATTTACTATCTCACTGTAAACTTTTTGCATGTCAATAATCATTGATCTGTCATTAATATTGACAAGCTTTCTTTCAAGAAAGAACTTCATTCCGGTTGGAATATCGCATGATTTATTTTTGGCTAATGAAATGAAAAAATCCTTAAAATATTTTGAAAAATTCAGATCGCTGCAAATTCTATTTTCGATTTTAGCCCAGTTGTTTATATATTCCTTAATCGAATATAAATTGAAAAAGAAATTAAGGGCGTTTGCTTTTTCTTCATCAGGAAAATGGTTGAAATATTCTATTAACAAATCTGATGAAATAAAATCTTTTTTTGATTTCATGATTTGCTTTTCAATATTAAATTCAAAGCTTTTCTTGTTGCACGAGGATTTATAATTAATCTGTATTGAATGGAGCTTCCAGAAGGAGCGGTGTGCTAATGAATAATTCCGGTTTTTTAATGCTTCAATATAAAGCGTACGCAAGTCATCATTGTTATCAAATTTCTCAATCAGAAAGCAGTTTAAACTATTTTCCTTGCGTGCAATTATCTCAATCAGGTTGTTGTCATTCTTGATATTATCCCAGACTTCATTCGTGATTTTTACATCATGCTCGAGGCAGAGTTTTTCTTCACGAAATGCTTCAGACCAGTTTTTACAGTGATTAATATTTCCATTAACAAGTTGATAAAGGTAGATATATGACGTCGCAGGAAAGTTAGTTTGTTCCTCGATAATAACCAGAATAGTGTGCAAATCACCATTTTTATTGATGGATGTTTTGTGCAGTTTGAGCACCGTATATAATCTATATATTAGATATTCAATGCTACGTGTAATGGAATCTGCAGGAATGGAATCATATTCTTTTATGATCCTGCTGATTTCTTCTGCATATTTTTTATTTACATTAAGCAACCCTGCGGTGCAGTTTTCGAAAAAAGAAGTAGATGTAAGGTTGCCATATCTGCAATATTTTCTGAACATGGCTAATGCTTTGTCTTTGTGAGTTGGATATTTGGCGTTTTTCCAGATATCGAAATACATGTCATAATTTTTTTCTTTTCTACTTTCCATAACTTGGTCTCGTTTGTGTTATGTTTGAGCACATGTTGTAAATGAAATTTGGCTGAATAGTAACATGAGTGGATAGAAAAGTTAATTTTGATTAAAGCTGGAAAGTTCGTCATTGCGAGCGTTTTTCCGCGAAACAATCCATGCATACTGTCAATGGATTGTTTCGCGGAAAAACGCTCGCAATGACGAATCCATCACTTACTCATATGCACATACACGCCATCCCAATCTGCGGGTGGGGGGGTATTTTTAAATTCATTGATACGTTCAAGATAAAGTGAATATATTTTTTTCTCAGGATAATTCACATGCAATTCATTCATCAACACACCCGCTTCATCCCAGCGTTGAGCGAAATAATCATCGAGCGCCTTATTATATTTTTCCAGTTCCTGTGTCATTTCAGGTGTTAATTTATCTTGCGTGCAAACCACTTCATAAATCGCCACACCTTTTTTCTTGCCTTTAACACGCACGATATCCAATTTGCGAAATACTATTTTGGGCTGATTTTGTTGCGTGGTTTCTGTAACAATTATTTTTGCACCATAATATTTTGTTAAACCTTCCACTCGTGAACCAAGGTTAACTGCATCACCCAACACCGTATAATTACGGCGATAACGCGATCCCATATCGCCGACACTCATCGTGCCACTATTAACACCAATGCCAACTTTTATCTCAGGCCATTTGTTTTCTTCGATAACACTTTTCATGTTCGACAATTTCTCCTGCATTTCCAGCGCGCATTCGATCGCATTGCGTTCGTGATTTTTATCTTTGAGTGGTGCGCCCCAGAATGCCATAATCATATCACCAACATATTTATCAATCGTGCCATGATGTTTGAAGATAATTTCAGTCATGGGATTTAAATAAACATTCAGTAATTGCACGAGTTCAGTTGCCGATAATCCTTCTGATATGGTCGTAAAATCACGAATGTCAGCGAATAATACCGACATATTACGATCTTCACCTTTCAATGCATAATCAGACGAAGTTTTTAACATTTCATCAATATGCTTCGCTGGAACATACTGACCAAACATTTTTTTCAATTGTTCACGGCGTCGTGATTCAAATAAATAACCATAAATAATATTAACGAATGCTAATAAAATAACGAGTATCACCGGAATTAATAATGACATGACAAGACCAGTATGTTCCCAGATAAGATTATTTATAAATAATAATGCAATCGGTAAAATGACAATGATAATGCCTAAAACACGTGGCCCCAGATAGGGGAAAATAAATGCCGCAAATAATCCTAAAAATAATGTGATAATAAATTCCGCACCATGTGTCCATGCTGGCATGTAGGAAAAATTCCCTTCAAGCATGCCATTTACTAATGTTGCCTGGATTTCCACACCTGGATAAGGGCTTTGAATGGATGTTGGTTGTAAATCACCTAAACCTAAAGCAGATGTGCCGAGAAATAAAATTTTTCCGAGCAGCGCATCCTTGGGTAATTTGTCATGCAAGGCATCTGTCGCAGAATAATAAGGAAATGTATAACTGCGACCGATAAAAGGAATTAATACTTGTCCTTTTGAATCGGTTGGAATAAATCGGCTTCCCAATTTAATTCCTTCCAGTTCACGTGATTGATCATATTGCGGTGTAACGAGTGCGATTGTTTCACCAAGATAAGCCATTACTGCTTGCAGGGAAAGTGCAGGGTAAATCCCACCTTTATATTCCATGATTAAAGGCGCGCGACGAATAATACCATCGGTATCATGAAAAATATTAATAAAGCCTGCAAGTTTTGCCGCATTTTGTAAAACAGCAATGCTGCCAACATAACCATCACCTTTGATGATATCCAGTTGCTGCTGCATATCAGGAGATAAAGTGAGAATCGGCGGCGGTAAAATATTGTCTTGCTGTGCCTGGGGAGTAAATGCGATCGCAAGCACGGATTGATTTTGTGATAAAACTTTAGCGAGAATGGCATCATTATCAAATTGCGCTTTATTTTCTGATAAGGTTAATGCAGTTGCAGGATCGAGCGAATTTATTTTGGCGAGTTTTTGCATTAAGGTTTCTGCGATATTATTTTCTTTTTCAGGAAACACGATATCAAATGCAACAACAATCGCTCCCTGTTTTTGTAATTGCGAAATGAGATCTGCAATTTTATTTCTTGGCCACGGCCAATGACCTTCAGCACGTAAACTTTTTTCATCAATATCAATAATGGCAACAGGACTGGTAGGGTGGATATTTTCAGTTAATACGCGTGTGCGTAATTGCAAATCATAACCAAGATTATCCAGACGTTCGACGAAATCGCTGGCAGTTTTGTTACTGGTGATTAAAATCCAGAGTCCAAGTGCAACAAAAATCAGTCCAATTAAAATAGGCAGCCGTTTTTTCATGCACTTGTCCTTTTGATAATTCAAAACGGGATAAGTTAATAATAACATGAGGGAGAGGTGTATTGCGGACAGCTCTTCGCATTTAATATATTGAATAATCTGCAAATGTTTTTTCGTAAAACATTTATCAATATGATTTATAATATAAGAATTCACAGGGAAATATGGCGAGGATTGCTAACATGATCAAATATCTCAAATTAATATTACTGGGTCTGATGCTTTGCATGATGTTTGATTGTGTTTATGCAGATCCGCCGTTGCCAACGCCAGTTGGCAGGGTTGTCTGGATCAAGGGAGATTCATTCAAGGCAGTGATGCAAAACAAGGAAGAAAGACTGCTGCAAAAAACTTCCGTCATTTATCTGCACGATGTATTAATCACTGATGATAAAACTCAGGCAGAAATTGTTTTTACTGATAACACATTAATGACCTTCCAGCCGAGCAGTAAATTTTCTGTCGATGATTATTCATTGAAAGCCAAAGATAAAAAAGGTTCAGTGGGTAAATCAGTGATGGGTTTAATTGAAGGTGGATTCCGAACAGTGACTGGATTGATCGCCAAAAATCATCCGAGTGATTATGCAGTCAATACACCAGTTGCAACGATTGGTGTGCGTGGTACGGATTACACCGTGCAATTAAAGAATGGACAATTATTTATTGGTTATAAATCAGGACAACCTTGCGTGAAATCCAAAAATGTTAAACAGGAATTATGTCTTGATAGCAATACACCTTATGCACGTGTTGATTCTGCAGATTCTGCACCAGTAGGTTTGACAACCAAACCAGATGAATTGTCAGATAATATCGATATCACACCCGCAAAAATTGCAGGTTTCGGAACTGTCGGCGGTGGTGGTAGCAGCGGTGGAATAACAAGTTTTTGCATCAGTCAGTAAACAGTGTAGACGTGACATATTCTCCACGGTAAGCTATGCCTTTCATGGAAATTACCTTATGGAGAAAATAAATATGCTGGTTCCACCTGCAAAATTAAAAACACTTGTGTTCCTCATCGCTGGTCTAAGTGGTTCTGCTTTCGCAGCTCCCCAATTCACTGGTTTTTATGTTGGCGCCAATGCTGGTGTTGTGCAAACGGATGCACGATTATCAATGGGGAATTACCTGCCTTTTTACGCCAATACAGGCACTGAAACGATCGCAAACAATATCGGCAATACCAACGTTTATAGCTACAGCGGTATTGGCTCCATCTTCCTCGGTTATGGCGAATTTTATTGCAATAGCAGATTTTACTGGGGTGCGGAAATATTTGGTAACTGGGCACGTCGCCAGGCAAACCTGAGTGAATCTCTCTACACCGATTTCACTGATAGTTATTATTCGAATTTTGATACTTCCGTCACAGCCAGATTAAATCGCTTTGAAGCCGGCATTGATTTGCGTCCTGGTTATCTGATGGATACCAATACATTGCTGTATGCAAGACTCGGTTTGGTCTTCAATACATTAAATCTCGGTACGACAGAGTACTTCCAGTTTACCTCTCTGGAAACACCTGCATTTGCATCTGTCGCCACTTACGTCACGCAACTATCTCAGGCTCGTCATAAATCAGTCACAGGCGTAAGACTGGGTTTTGGTCTGGAACATTTGGTAACGGATTCGCTCGCTGTTACGTTTGACTACATTTATACGTTCTATGGAAAAACCAGTACCAGCACTCGTGGAACAGTGTATTCAACAGCGTTTCTGGGTGGTGAATTTACCTCGTTCCTGCAAGCAACACCTGATCCAGTTTATACAAACTCGACTGGTCGTATTGCAACACAATCAGCATCACTGGGTCTCAAATATTATTTCTACGCGTAAGCACTCACCTTTTTCCCGTCAGCTAAAACTGGCGGGAAAATATCAGACATTTCTGTATGGCACTCTGGGATAATCAGGCAAAAAAATGGATGGCAATTGGCGCGCCTTTGCGACCATCATCCATTGATATCAAAAATAAAATGGCATGGATGACGGAGTATTTGCAGCCCGATCGAGCTGGTTTATCTGTTGTGATATTAGGTGTGACACCAGAATTAATTCACATTCCCTGGCCGCGCACGACACGTTTATTTGCTATCGAAAATAATCATTCCATGATTGATCTGGTAATGCCGAAATTTTCTGCCTATGTTAAACCGCAAGCGATCGCTGGTGACTGGCTACATTTGCCATTGCAGTCTGCATCGATTGATATAGTTCTCGGTGATGGCAGTTATACCTTGCTACAACATCAGCAATATGCACAAATTACCAGCGAAATCAGACGTGTGTTGAAACCAGATGGCTGTTTCATCATGCGATTTTTTTCTCGTGCAGTTATTAGTCAAACAATAGAAGAAATAAAAAATAAGATTTTGCAGGAAACAAATTTTCACGCATTCAAATTTAAACTGGCGATGGCTTTGCATAAAAATCTGCAACAAGGCGTGTGTGTAAAACAGGTTTGGGAATGCTGGCAGCAGCATTTTTTTCCGCATAAAGCTTCTTATAAACAAAAATTAAACTGGACAGATGCAGCGATTAATACAATTGATAATTACAAAGATATGAATGTCATTTATACTTTCCCGACTCTGGATGAGATACGCGCAAACTTTCATCCATGGTTTATTGAAGAAGCCATGATTATTCCTGCATATGATTTTGGTGAGAGATGTCCGACATTCAAATTTAGAAAAAAGGAAGGCGCATGAATTTTTTAGGATTGCTGGAAAGACCACATTTTTATCCAGGTTATATCAATGGATTTAAACAACCATCCGGATTGATAAAATGTCATGTGGTGGAATTTGATGTGCAGCATTTCATTTCATTGTATACAGCTTGTGAATGTTTTTTTGGCGAACATGGTATTTCATTTGCAACGATTCAAACAGAAGAAGATTTTATTGCATTGACAGGTAAATTACTTGTTAGCATGAATGACTTGTGCGGTATACCCAATTTTTCATCTTATAAACTGGAATGTTTATCTGATGAAAATAAAATATTTCATTTATGGGTGCCAGCCTTAAATGAGCATATTTTTCATCAGATCATGTCGTTTGTTATGCAGTTCATCATGCAGCATACCGTACCAGAAATGGTTAAGATCAAACGAGATTTACATGCAGAATTAAAGCAATTGATTGATACCATTCGCAATGAAATGATTTCGCGGGAACTCAATATACATTTTCTTTCTGCTGCCAATCAGCACAATATTCCCTGGTGCAGTATTTCGCTGAAAGGAATTCAGTATGGTTATGGAAGTCAGGCGCGCTGGTTATCAGGCACGATGACGGATGAAACATCAGCGATGGCGATGGAATTAGTGAGTGATAAAATTACTACTTCCAGTTTTCTGGCGCGAGCTGGTTTTCCTGTTGCGATGCAATTGATTGCCAATAATGAAGCTGAAGCGATAGCGCATGCGAATATCATTGGTTATCCGGTTGTCATCAAACCGTTTAATCATGAACGGGGTGAAGGCGTTTATCCGAATCTTGTTGATGAAAATCAGGTGATCAATGCATTCAGAAAAGTAAAATCACTCACAGATTATGTGGTAATGGAAAAACATATTCACGGCAGGGATTACCGATTAATTGTACTGAATGCGAAACTCATTTGGGCGATTGAACGTATTCCCGCGCACATCACGGGTGATGGCGTGCAATCCATTGATAGTTTATTGCAGCAACATCATGCGAAAATTTATTCCAGTGCAGTGGAACATTTACGTGAGCGCGGAATGAATCTGCAAGCAATATTACCGCTGAACGAAAAGCTGGTCGTCAATCGCATTCCCAATGTTTCAGCTGGCGGCACGCCTGTTGCAGTGTTTGATCAAGTGCATGCGGATAACAAACAATTAATGGAAACTGTGGCACGCATGCTGCGTTTGAATATTGCTGGTATTGATTTTATTACACATGACATTAGCCAATCCTGGCGTGATCATGGCGGTGCGATCATTGAGGTGAATGCAAAACCTCAATTGGGATTGATAACTGCTGCGCATGTTTATGCAGAAATATTATTGAAATCTGTACGAAATAAAGGTCGTATTCCCATTATGGTTGTGTGTTGTGCGGGTGATGAAGATTCGTTTTTACAACAATTGGCTGAGTCACATCCGCATAAAAATATTGGGATGGTGAAACATAAAACTGCTTATTTGCATGATCAACCACTGAATGCTGCTTCTTCTGCATTTCAATCAGCAAAAGCATTATTACTGAATGAAGAAGTGGATGGTTTAATTTATTGCATTCAGGATTGGAATGATATCAGCGAGCATGGCTTGCCGTTTGATGCGTATGATCAGTTGTTTTTTATCGATATGCCGACGATTGATGCGCGTTTGCTGGGTGATTTGTTGCGCGCATGTGTGGGTGAGAAAGTTGTCAATGTGGAATATCGGCAGATGTTTGCTGATGATGAGTGCGTGTTTGTGGAGAAAAATGCGCTGGTTTTTGGGGTGAATATACAAGCTGCTGTTTAGGTTGGGGCCTGTCATTGCGAGCGCTTTTCAGCGAAGCAATCCATGTGTGGTGTGAATGGATTGCTTCGCTGAAAAGCGCTCGCAATGACAGGCTTACAACAATCACACACTTGTTTTTGGTATAACCTTTTTAGTCGGCGCCTTGATCAAATCCAGAAATATCATCAGCGCCAATTGTTCTCTTTCGCGCAATTTCTCGAAATGATCATCCTCAAATAAAATCCTCGCATGATCCTGCAAATCGGCAACAGGAATAAATGCATTCACATCGTCCAGATATTTTTCCCATTCAGCAGTTTTGCGATACTCAGTCATCGCCTCTGTAATCGGTGCATCAAAAACTGCAACCAGAAATGACACCAATCCTTTATCTGTATTCGTTATTTCTCGCACATAATTCCTGCACTTGTCAGCATCACCATAATCACGCCAGAAATATAATATTGGCAATAATTTCGGATGATCTTCCAGGCTGCCATTTTTCGCCCATATTTCAATGCGACTGACTATCAGTTGCTGTAGTGAATGTAATTGTTCTGGTGTCAAATGTCTGTATTCTTCTGGTAAATAGGTATCTGATTTTTGCGTATGTTCAGCTGCTTCCATTTGTAATTCATAACACAGGATAAACAAACTTTTGCTGGCATGTGCAATACCAGCTTGCAGTATTTCAAAACGTTCCTGTGTAGAACGCAAACGATGTAAAAGAGTGGAAATAATACGATGAATACGCATGGAGGTATCAAGACTCAATGCCTTGCCAAGACCTTGCGGAAATAAATCACCATTATCCAGTAATGCATTTACAATTGGCTGAATATTTTTATCTGGTATCGATTGCAAAACTTTGCCATCCAGCAAATCCAGAAATTTTTCGATGCGATTATCCTGATTCAAACGCGTAATTGCCTGATCGAATCCAGTGGGTTCAGCGGTGAGTGCTAATATCGTTTCAAATTCCGAATAAGGAATCTGACCCGATTGCATGGAAAGACGGAAATAAGCATCAAATAAATCAGGACTGCAAATGCGTTTTAGTTTTCTTGCGATAATTTCTGAATGATAGAATTTTTCCTGTGGATAATAAACATTACGTATCCGCGGAAATAATCTTATTAATAATTCCACCAGGATATCATGCGGAATACGCAAGCTTCTCGATATAATTTCTTCGCAGCGTAGCTTGTCTTTTTGTATTTGTGATTTATCCAGTTCATAAACATTATCCAGTAAATCAGTAAATAAATCCTTGTTATCACGAATGCCGAAATAAACATCTGGTGCAAAGACTTCAAGCGCCGTGAGTGCAAAAAAATCGACAGGATTAACGACATCACGCAAACGTGAATAGCCAAAATTCAGGGTATTCACATAACGTGTGATATCACGGATATTTTCAAAAAAATATTTTAATGACGCATAATAAACATCTGCCCAGTATTCACGGTTCCACGCATCTTCTGGCACAGTCGTAACGATTTCCATGAGACGATCAGAAAATATCTTTTCGAGGTCTTGCTGCAAAATCGGAGGAATATCAAAGGGTAATTGCACGATTTTTTCCAGAAATTCTTCGCCACCACGTCCATCGATTTCATTGATGGCATCAACCACATATTCCTTATCAAATGCCAGCAAATAAATCGTATTAATATAATCACCCATGGATTTCACAATCTGGAAAATTTCCTTGATTTCGTAATCATACAATCGCGAGATATTATCAATGATGATCACGATTTTATGTTTTTGATTGCGTAATAATTCATTTAATTCAGCTTTGATCAGGGTTAAATCACGACCAGATTCCCAGGCATAGACATCATCTGCTGTTTCACGTGAAATTAATTTACTTGTTAATGATGGTTTGTCACGCAAGGATTTTGGCACTGGTTTTTGCGTGAAATAGGAAACATATAATTCCAGCAAATGAATAATGCGATCTCCTTCTGGCAGATTAGGTACGTTGCGCAACACAGAAGAAAGACGACGAAAAAAACTGTAGATCAATTGATGTTGTCCTGAATAACTCCATGGACTGAAATTGAGAACAATCGGTGATTCATCTTCTGGTAAATTGGTTGCTGCGAAATTTAATTCTTCCACTACCAGATTAATCACCGATGTTTTTCCTGCACCCCAGCCACCATATAACCCGACTACCAGGCTGTCAGGGTCTTTATGGTCTAATAAACAACGAGCAAGATATTTTGCGAACACAGACCTATCAAGTCTGTCCTGGCTTGATTTTGTGATGGGACGATCAGCATCAAACACGTGCCACTCCTTCTTGTTTGACTAATCAACGTCTATAAGGGATATTATAGCAACTTAAATGATATGGCTTATTTTTCGACAAATATTCAAGAGTTTAAAGCTGTGAACACAAAACATGAATGGCAAAAATCACTAAGTAATCTGATTACGGATCCGCAGGAATTACTGAAAATACTGGAACTTGAACCCGCTTTGTTGCCAAAAGCAAAGTTGGCTGCAAAACAATTTCCGCTGATTGTGCCGCGCACTTTTGTTGATCGCATGGAAAAAGGCAATCCTAATGATCCTTTATTACGACAAATATTGCCGCTGGATATGGAATTACATGAACATGCTGATTTTTCCACAGATCCTTTGCAGGAACTGAATGTTAATCCGTTGCCAGGTTTGTTGCATAAATATCATGGACGTGTGCTGATCACTCTTACCAGTGCGTGCGCTGTACATTGTCGCTATTGTTTTCGTCGCAATTTTCCTTATGAAGAAAATAATCCTGGTAAACAAGGATGGTCAGTGTGGTTTGATTACATCAAACATAATCATGATATCAGTGAAGTGATTTTAAGTGGTGGTGATCCATTATTAATGAATGATAAATCATTACGCTTGTTTACCGATGAATTAGCACAAATTTCGCATGTCAAACGTTTACGTTTGCATACACGTGTTCCGGTTGTATTACCAGAGCGCGTCACAGATGAATTCCTCACATGGCTTAATCAACTAACATTTGCGACAGTGATTGTTATACACATGAATCATCCGCGTGAAATGAGTGATGCAGTGAAAAGTGCATTGCTGAAATTAAAACAGAAAAAAATAACCTTATTGAATCAAACAGTGTTGCTTAAAGGTGTGAATGATCGCGCAGATATTTTATGTGAATTAAGTGAAACATTATTTGCAGCAGGTGTGTTGCCATATTATTTGCATGTTCTGGATAAGGTAAAAGGCACGGCGCATTTTGATTTGCCAGATGCAACGGCGATTACTTTGCATGCTGAAATGATAAACGCCTTGCCAGGTTATCTCGTGCCAAAACTGGTGCGTGAAGAAGCAGGAAAAGCGGCGAAAACGCTGCTTAGCTGAAAACACGTCGCAAGTGACTGATATTTAATTAATTATTATTAGAAACAATAACTTGACATTGTACATTAATAAAACTAAAATCGCGCAATAAAATATTATATATACAATACAAAACGAGGCTACACAATGCAGCATAATGCGCAGATTGATCATGGTGCTATTTTAAATAAAATTAAAAAATTCTCAGAAGTTCATCAACGTAAGCTTCCTCCCTTTAGCGGTGTTTGTAATGGCGCAAGTTTGATGTTGCTCATCCAATTTCATGAAGCACTCGATAAGTATTACAAGCAGCATGGCCAAAATAATCCTGATATGAAAATCATGGATGAATTTATGGAAAAAAGCGTGGAAGCATTTTTTAATCGAATTGCTGCTTTCACATCTACTCCAATCAATGAAAATACAGTATCCCGGGAGTTTGAAGAATTTCTTGATGAATTACTATTATTGCAAAATGGATATCTTTATTTAAATTATTCTGACCAGAAGAATTTGCTACCATTTTATGCCATGTTGAAGTCAGATGATGAAGTACCATTGCCGATACGTGAAGCGCAGGCAACTTTTAATTTGACACCATCACAATTTTTAAAAAATTATGATAATCTCTTTCCAAAATACAAACTAATATTATTTAATATTCCATTTCATACAACTTTCTTTTTTCGTACTGATAGTAAATTTATTTTTTACGATATTAATAATAAAAAAGCTGAATTTTCTGCTATTCCAGAACTAATGTTATGTTATCTGACAAAACATCATTTTCGTGTACAAATGAGTATGGATAAAGAAAATGAAGCAACAAATCAGGCAAGCCTAAAAAAAATTGAAGAACTGGAACAGGCAATTATGAATGTAAAAGAAAATCAATATACCAATATGATTGAAGGTAATCTCCATAACTTATTGCCTGTTCTGGGTTTCTGCTCCGTGATTTATTCTCATCCTGATACATCTTCATTCGACAGTAAACAATGGCAGCAACAAATGCTCGATATACAAAAAGAAAATTTACAGCAAAAAGACCTTCAGGGTCAGGATATTCTGTGGAAAGCCTGTGCTTATGCTGATGCATCGTTTGTTGAGTTATTGTTGCAGCAAAAAATGTTACCTGATACTCACGATAATAATGGTGATAGTGCAATGTTTCGTGCTGCATTAAGCAATCAACTGGAAATAGTGGAATTACTGGTAGCAGCAGGCGGGAATATTAATATACAGAATAAAAATGGTAATACACCACTTAATGGCGCGATCATGTCAGGTAATCTGGAAATAGCAAAATGGTTGCTGGATAAAGGCGCTATTTTGAATAATGAAGAGCATTTCCATCATGCCTGTGTACTTGGCAAGGAAGAATTGGTTGAAGAATTTCTGTTACGAGGCGCAAGCGTTACTTCAGCAGATATGTTGGTGGCCGCTCAATACAATCATGGCCATATTATAAAATTATTGGCAAAGCATTCGTATGATATAAATAATTGCGATAAAGATGGTTCGACCCCATTAATGTATGCAGTTTCCTATGGAAATCTCTGTGCGATTCATGCATTGGTTGAGTTGGGTGCGAATTTTAATATCAGAAACCACCATAATTTAAAGGCCATCGACTTTACCAACAAACCAGAGTTGATTTATTTGCTCGTGCAACTCGAAACAAGCTCGTTGCAGAGAAGACTTGACCATTACATCAAGACACAATTGTCCAGTTACGAGAACCGTTTTGAAACCGCCCGCTATAATGCGGCGGTAAAATTATCAAAGGCCATGAATAAAAATATCCTGCCATTTAGCCAGCGTGAAGAAATGGAGTTAAAAAAAGGCGTGCTGGGGCAGATTTATCAGGAATTTATTAGCTTGCAGAAATATTCACGTATTGCCAATCAGCATGTTTATAAAAACAATTACCTGTTTTTTAATACGCAGCAAGTGAAGAAGAACACGAATAATCCAGTAATGCGAACACATAAGAAATAATATTAATCGGGGCAGGCAACATGCGAAGTACTTTTTTTGATTATCATATGCGATACACTGACCAGCAATACGCGTACTCATCGATACATGGCAGATCAACAAGAATCACAGGAAAATGTAACGGTATAAGCTTGATGTTGATACGTAAAACATATGAGGCGATCGGTCATTATTTTGAAAAATACCCACAGGAGAATATCAATGCTGCATTACTGGATGAGTACATAGAAAAATCCATCAACGATTTTTATGAGAAATTTGAAAAGATTATTCAGCACGATTTTTCATCAGCGCTGCGAGACAAATATAAAATTAAAAAACTAAAGGATACGCAGGAATGGATTATTGCCAATGGAAGCCTGGAGGATGCAATCAACCATAGAAAAATGAACTTTGACAAAATTGATAAATCATTGCCACATTTTTCAGGATTACTCAAGCTTGCTCTTGCATACAATGTTATTGATCTGGAACAGAAAAATCTCCTTGCGCAGACACACGTACCTGAAATTCCAGAATTTGAAAATTTCATGCAGGAGGTTGATTTATACCAGGATGGTAGTTTATACATCGATAATAGCAATCAGATGAGTTTCACTAAACTTTATGAGTTGGTAAGGGAGAATGGAAAAATTCCATTACCAGAAAAACAGGGAGCAGGCAGTTTTATTTTGACACACGAAGAATTTTTGCATGTTTGGGATGATTTGATACCAAAATATCAACCTATGCAGATTATCATTCATGAACATACACTATTTCTAATACGTCTCGAAAATAAATTTTTCTATTACGATATTAATTTTCATGATCAGGGTTTTTTCAGTAATTTGCCCGAATTGATCATTTGCTGGTTAAGTTTTCATAAATGCGGTGAGCTGATAAGGGAACACAGAGATATTGCTTTCATTAATTTGCAAAAATTAATGATTGATCTGTGGAACGAACAAGATGCATTTAAACGCCAGCAATTAATTAAAAATCATCCAGACATTATTCAATATGTTGCTTTTTCCATGAATGTTTATTCTCATCCTCAGTTACAATTTGATAAAAAAATTGATTGGCATGCGCTTATTAGAAGATGCCAAAATCAAAGTATAGGTCGTAAAGATTATGCCGGTGAAACACTTTTGCTAAAGTTGTGCGTTAATATAGATGGGCATTATGATTATATTAGGAATATCATTAAATTGAATCATGATGAAGCAAGCAAATTAATGGAAAAATTAATGGATCTTGCGATAATTTCTAATGATTTCGACCTGGTCAAATTACTACATGAATGTGGTGCGAAGCTGGATGGGTTCTTTGAAAATTATCCAATAATTTTCCGTTCAGCATTTTTTAACTGTTCGGAAATTATTAGATATTTTCTTGAAAATAATATTGATGTTAATTCTGTATGCAAATCAAACCGAAATAAAAACCTTGTTTATGCAGCAACTTATAATGGCAGAGCAGATATTCTTGAAACAGTATTGTCATATAATCCCACCCGGCAAGGCCTTGCATTGCTTACCGCCGCAAGATTTAATTATGCAAATCTTATCCGCATATTAGCAAAACATTCATGGGACATGAATCAATATCATGAATCCGGAGTGACTCCATTATATGTTGCTGTATTACATGGTTCACTTGCGGCTGCCAGAGCGTTTATTGAAAATGGCGCTAATGTAAATCAACTATCTGTTTGTAATTTATTTGTAATCTGTACTCCAGTGATGATGGCGATTGTTTCAGGTAATTTTGATATGTTTTATTTTTTGTATTCATCGAGAGCAACAATGAATCTGGCTTCGCTACAAGGTGATAGTTTGTTACATATCGCCTGTAAATATGGGCGCAATGCCATTACTCATTTTCTTTTGCATGAATTAAAGTTCGATCCCAATTTGCCAAACAAGGATGGATTGACTCCATTAATGCTTGCTAGTCGTGCAGGTTATCTTGATGTAGTGAAAACGTTACTGAATTCTTCCAGAATAGCTATCAGTAAGGGTTGTCCTCAAGGCTTTACCGCATTACATATGGCTGTGATATCCAAATACAAGGATATTGTTTATCAATTATGCGTGTCAGGTAGCCCATTTTTGCCTACTTATAATGGTAAGACGCCACTTGATGTATGTCATGATCCAGAGATTATGGCCATACTCATACATTTTAATATGAAGAGATTAAGTCGTAATTTCATCAACTGGTTCGAGGATATAAAATTAAAAGATCCAGATAATGAAAATCACAAGGCAATTGTTTGCAAACTAAAGCAATGTGCAGATGGAATATCTACAATTTTCAATGCTAATGAATTAAAGACAATTTCTGAAGTGGTGAAAGTGAAAGGGTTTTATGAGGATTTTGCTAAAGCGAATGGTTATCTTGCCGCGCTTATACCTGTTTATTATGCACTCAACAATAATGGTTTATTTGCTCATAGAGAGAATAATAAACGAGAACTGGAGAATGATGAGAGAGATTGTGTGTCGAAGAAAAGTAGAAGTGGATGTTGATTACATCCTCTCCACATGCACGCCCAAAAATGATTTATCCTCCATCTGGTTATCCCGCAGATAATCAAACAGTGGAATACTCACGACGTGATGCTGAGACGTGCTGGCATGTGTAAACATCAATTCCTTGCATGTTTTTTTCTGGCAATAAATTGCAGCACTTTCACACATTTTTTTCTGATCATACCACTCGCAAGCCACTTTATGATAAATCACATCACCATGTTTAAAAGTCTTGCGATACAACAAACCCAAGTGTGAAACCGTTAATTCTGTCCCAATAATATTTTTCACCAGCATGCCTGCATAACGCCATTTATCAGGATCACGCACCACTTCAGCAATTGCTGGAGTGGGAATGGCATCCTGAATCTTATGTGCAGCAAACACATCAGCAGGTAAATAACTGATATCGATTTCTTCACTATTAAAATGTTTCAACGGTAATTGCGTATAAAATTTCTGATAACGCTGGCGTAAAAACCATTCATGACGATTGATGTGAGCATGCAAATTTTTTGCATAAGAAGATAATATGCCTGCACGCGTAACATCTTTCAAAATGCCATTGCGATGATTGACAGGATTAAAATCAGCTTCGATAAAGTGATTGCGATTATAAAAATGCACGATTTCACCATCCGGATTGCCCGCTGCGCCATAAGATATTCGCAAATAATTTTTATCAAATTCATCCAGTGAATGCGCATGACTGGATTCATATAAAGCCATGGCAACTTGCACCAAAGTCTGACAATTCAACCCATCCATGCGATATACAGGATTTTGTTTGAAATGCAAAGCGCCTGGTTTGTAAATCCAGGAATTAGCTTGCCAGTCACCTTCACCCATGGCTTGCTGATACAAATACGGAATATCTTCCAGATGTTTGGCGATGAATGCGATTTGCGCATCACTACTAAGTGCGCGTTTGGTTTTTAATTCCTGCAAAATTTCTGCAATTTGCTGACGTGAGTAAGCAAAAATTTCATGATAATGATTCGCGTGAAGGGTTGTTGATAATAAACAACCCGCAAGAAAAATCTTAATCCTGAAACTGCGATAATATTCCATCCAGCTCCGCAAGACTTCGATAATGAATGACAAGTTTTCCTCTGCCTTTTGCATTGCATTGTATGGCGACTTTTAATTTTAATTGTTTAGCCAGGGTTTCCTGTAAATGTAGAATATCTGGATCATTAAATTTTGATGATTTTGCCGAAGCAGGTGATTGCAGACGACGCACCATATTTTCGGTTTCACGCACGGACAATCCGCGTGCAACAATGATTTGTGCTGTTTCCAGTTGTGCCTGTGCAGGCAGGGTGATCAAAGTACGTGCGTGTCCCATTTCCAGCAAGCCGCGTGACAGCATATCGCGTACTTCTTCTGGCAGCATCAGCAAGCGTAATAAATTGGTGACAGCAGTGCGCGATTTGCCGACAGCATCAGCGACTTGTTGATGTGTCATGCCAAATTCTTCAATCAATCGTGACAAGGCGATCGCTTCTTCGATAGGATTTAAATCCTTGCGCTGAATATTTTCAATGAGCGCCATGGCAATGGCAGCTTCATCGGGAACATCGCGCACGATGACGGGAACTTCATGCAAACCTGCAATTTGCGCGGCACGAAAGCGTCGTTCACCAGCAATAATTTCAAATTTGTGACCAACAGGACGCACGATTAATGGCTGAATAATGCCCTGGGCGCGAATGGAGTTTGCCAATTCCTGGAGCGCTTCTGCATCCATTTCATGTCTGGGTTGATATTTGCCGCGCTGAATTTTATCAACAGCAAGCTGCGTCAGTGTATCGCCTGTGACCTGACCATCAACATCAGGCTCCGTGCTTGCATAAGCCAGCAAGGCATCCAGTGACTTTCCAAGTCCGCGTTTTTTAACCATATGGGAATCCTGTATAATTGCTGATATTTTCAAAACATGAAACATCTTAATCAAACATCAGGAGAAATGGAATGACATTGCCTCCGGTAGTCAGGGTTTTTTTTGCAATCGACCTGCCAGACAGCGTCAAGGAAAAATTGGGTGCCTTCATTGTCAGCCTCAAAAAAAAAGCACGAACGCATGGTATAAGATGGACAAAACCCGCGAATTTACATATAACTCTGCAATTTCTGGCAGAAACTCAGACACAGGATTTACAGTCGCTGATCAAAAATGTGCGTGAACGGATTCAGGGTGCGGTTAATCGTTGCGAATTTAAGCTAGGATCACTGCATGTCTTTCCTAATCCGTATCGTCCACGTGTGATTGTGCTGGATGTTTTTCCGCAGGATAATCTGGCGGTTTTATCCGGGTTGATTGGCGAAGGTATCAAGGCATCGCATTATGAAATTGAATCGAGACCCTTTCGCGCACATCTGACACTCGGTAGAATCAAGCAACCGCAGGATGTCAACCTCAGTTTTCTATCCCAGATGGATGTGCCAGAGTTTGAACGCATGTTAGTGACTGAAGTGATTCTTTTCCGCAGTGAACCGCAGCCGGAAGGATCAGAATATACCGTTATGGAAACCTTGCAATTGGTGAACAATAATTTTGGAAATAATTAAAATGGTTAACAAGAATATTTATCACGTAATCAAAGATCCGGTGCATGGCACGATGCAATTTACATCGACTGAAGATGCGTGGGTAAAACCATTTATTGATAGTCCGCATTTTCAGCGTTTGCGTCATATCAAACAATTGGGACTCGGTGATTTTATTTTCCCAGGTGCCGTACATACGCGCTTCAATCATTGTCTTGGTTGTTGCTATGTCGCAAGCCAGATTGCGCACAAGATTGGACTGGCTGATGAAGAACGACAATTGGTGATGATCGCAAGTCTCTTGCATGATATTGGACATGGTCCTTTTTCGCATGCGTTCGAAGGTATTTTTTACGACAAACTTATCCGTCATGAAGACTGGACTCCTTATTTTCTCGCTGATTTTGGCGTGCGTGAATTTTTCCAGCATTACAATCGCATCAATCCACGACATCATTTGACTGAAGATAAATTTCGCGTGATAGCGGAAATGATCATGCATCAAGGCTCGAGTAAAAATGTACTCGCAGATATTGTTTCTTCACAACTGGATGCGGATCGTCTGGATTATTTATTACGTGATAGTCATTTTTGTGGCGTGAAATATGGTGAATTTGATTTTCGCTGGATGCTGCATTGTCTTGCGATTGTAGAATATAACGATGAAGAACGTTTAGGCATTACGTACAAAGGTATTGGTGCCATTGAACATTATGTAATGGCAAGACGTTTGATGACGCGTAATATTTATCATTCATTAAAAAAACTGGCGCTGGAAACTTTGCTGGTGGAATTACTTGCCAATCTTGCTATCAATATTGAATATCATCAGGCGTATAACGATATACGTCACACACGGCTGGGTAAATTTTTGCTGGCAGCCAATCGTTTTAATCAGACGGTAGAAAATTCCAGTAATACTAGTGAATTAAAGCGTGAATTTCTTGAGCAGAATTATCGTAATTATAAGGAATTATGCGATTACGATGTCTTTGCACTCATCAGACAGTTAGCTGAGATCAATGATCAATCTGCCTGTTGTGAAATGGCAGTGCGTTTGCAGGAACGTCGTATGCCTATCATCATGCGTCTTGATTATGAAAGATTAATTGCGATTCGTGCAGCATTAAAAGATTTCAAACATGCCAATAAAGATATTCACGATTGGCAGTTATTATTAATTCAGACACCGCATCGTTCTTATAGTGGCGAAGAAGATCCCATTCTGGTCACAAATGAGAATGGTGAAGTCTCACCGATCAGTGAAGTTTCCTTTATGATTAATGCCATTTCTGATCGTCTCGAACATATATTATTTTTAGCTATTGACGATAGCATTGCCGAGGATGCTCGTATCACATCATTGATGAAAGAATTACAAGCTAAAGAAATAAACAAAGGGGCAAATTTTTAATGTCTACACAAGTCGTTATTCTTGCTGCCGGACAAGGCAAGCGCATGTATTCACACATACCAAAAGTATTGCATTTATTAGCTGGCAAACCGATGCTTACGCATGTGATTGATACTGCATTCACGCTATCAGATAAAAAACCGATTGTAGTGATTGGTCATCATGCGCATGAGGTAAGAGATGCAATCAAACAGCTGGATGTGGCATTAGTCGAACAATCAGAACAATTAGGTACAGGCCATGCGCTATTACAGGCATTACCTTTTATTGCAGATGAAGATAATGTTTTGGTTTTGTATGGTGATGTGCCATTGATTTCAACGACAACATTAAAAAAATTATTATCCGTGACGCAAGTAAATACATTGGGTATGCTAACTGCTTATTTGCATAATCCACAAGGCTATGGACGTATCAAGCGTGATCATCAGCAAAAGGTTATCAGCATTGTTGAGGAAAAAGATGCGACCGATGAAGAACGCAAAATCACGGAAATTAATCCAGGAATTTATCTGGTTGCAGCGAAATTACTGAAAAAATGGCTGCCAAATTTAAAAAATCATAATGCGCAAAAAGAATATTATCTGACTGATATTATTTCGCTTGCTGTCAGGGAAAATATTTTCATATCAACAATTGAACCAGAATATATAGAAGAAATCGCCGGTGTAAATGATTGTGTGCAACTGGCTTTTCTCGAACGTTTTTATCAACGACAAATGGCAAAATCACTCATGCGCAAAGGTGTGACTTTAGCTGATCCAGAAAGACTGGATGTGCGCGGAGAAGTGGTAGTAGCGCGCGATGTTGTTATCGATATCAATGTCATTTTTGAAGGCAAAGTGCAAATTGGTGAAGGTTGTACGATTGGTGCGAATAGTATTTTGCGTAACACGACATTAGGCAATCATGTACAAGTACAACCATTTTCAATGATTGATGGCGCAACCATTGCAGATAAATGTGTGATTGGTCCATTCGCACGCATTCGTCCTGAAACGACATTGGCAGAAGCTGTGCACATTGGTAATTTTGTTGAAGTGAAAAAAAGTCATATTGATCAGGGCAGCAAGGCAAATCACTTAAGTTATATTGGTGATGCTGAAATTGGCAAACGAGTAAATGTTGGAGCAGGCACGATTACCTGTAATTATGATGGTGTCAAAAAACATAAAACTATTATTGGCGATGGTGCATTCATTGGTTCTGATACGCAACTCGTCGCACCTGTCACTGTGGGTGAAGGTGCGACAATTGGTGCGGGATCAACCATCACTGATGATACTCCGCCACATGAACTCACTCTCTCCCGCGCCGAGCAAAAAACGATAAAAGGCTGGAAGCGGAAGTAATGTAGATTATAATAATTCCCTCTTTATCCTGATTAAGGAATGTACGCATGTGTGGCATTGTTGGAGCAGTAGCAAAACGTCCTGTTGCTAATTTATTGATAGATGGCTTAAAAAAGCTGGAATACCGTGGTTATGATTCAGCTGGACTTGCCGTCATTAATAATAAGCAGGAGCTGGAACGCTTGCGTGTTGCGGGCAAAGTTCGCGAGCTGGAACTTGCACTACATAAACATCCATGCAATGGCACGACAGGTATTGCGCATACACGCTGGGCAACACACGGTGCTCCTTCAGAAAAAAATGCACATCCATTTATTTCACACGATCAATTTGCACTCGTCCATAATGGCATTATCGAAAATCATTCCCACTTGCGTGAACAATTACTGAAAGAAGGTTATCAGTTTTCTTCTGATACAGATACCGAAGTGGTTGTGCATCTTCTTCATAAATATTATTCGCAAACAAAAGATTTATTAAATGCAATACGTTCGACAGTCAGTGAATTACGCGGCGCTTATGCACTGGGAATTATTTCCACACAATATCCAAATCGTTTGATTGCGGTTCGTCAGGGCAGTCCATTGGTAATAGGCAAAGGACAAGGCGAAAATTTTATAGCCTCTGATCCATTGGCATTATTATCCACCACGCAACAATTTATTTATCTTGAAGATAATGATGTTGCTGATCTCACACTGGATTCCATCAAAATTTATAATGGTGATCAGGAAGTTAAACGCGAAATTCACACCATGTCGCTTAATCAGGATGCGGTTGAAAAAGGTGAATATCGTCATTTCATGAAAAAGGAAATCATGGAACAACCAGATTCCATATCATCCTGTCTGGAAGGACGTGTGACAGACGAACATGTTTTGCCAGCTATTTTTGGCGTGAATGCTGATGCGATCTTTGCAAAAGTGCAGCACGTACAACTCGTTGCCTGCGGCACCAGTTATCATGCTGCATTAGTTGCGCGTTACTGGCTGGAATCGCTGGCGAATATTCCGTGTTCTGTCGAAGTTGCCAGTGAATTTCGTTATCGCGATATTGCGCCATCGAAAAATAGTTTATTTATTTGTTTATCACAATCAGGCGAAACAGCAGATACATTGGCAGCATTGCGCATGGCAAAAAAAATGGATTATCTTTCCACGCTTGCGATTTGTAATGTTGCAAACAGTTCCATGACACGTGAAGCAGATTTGCAATTTTTAACGCGTGCAGGCGTGGAGATTGGTGTCGCTTCCACAAAAGCATTTGTTACACAACTCATATCATTATTTTTATTGGTACTTGCAATACGCAAGACGCAAAATGGCAATAGTGAATATGAAGTGGAAATGATACATGCCTTGCGTCATTTACCTGCGCTTGCAGAAACCATTCTGCAACAGGATCGTGCAGTTGCAAATTGGGCGAAATCATTTACTGCCAAGGAACATGCGATTTTTATTGGACGTGGATTGTTATATCCCATTGCACTTGAAGGTGCATTGAAGATGAAGGAAATTTCCTATATTCATGCAGAAGGTTATCCATCGGGTGAATTGAAACATGGCCCGCTTGCGCTTGTTGATAATAATATGCCGGTAATTTCCACCATTCCAGGTGATCATTTGCTGGAAAAGAATTTATCCAATTTGCAGGAAGTACGCGCCCGCGGTGGCAAATTATTTATTTTGACAGATCAGATTGAATTATTTCATGGCGATACTTTTTCTGATGCGCATTTAATTGAAATGCCAGTGATTCATCCGATGTTAACGCCAGTTTTATATACACTGCCATTACAATTACTGGCATATCATGTCGCAGTGTTGAAAGGAACAGATGTGGATCAGCCAAGGAATTTGGCAAAATCCGTGACAGTGGAGTGATGTAAGGTTTCTGAAATGTATTATCGTTTTAATAAACTCAATGAATTGGATATTAATTCAATTGAGGAGCGTATACAAAACCTGGATCCGGAAATAACTGTTCTGGATTTATCCGATGGATTTCTTGGAAATAGATCAGCCACAGATTTATTACGCATAAATGAAGCGATCAGTTATTATCTTCCAAAGCTTGAAACTATAAAGCTAAACAAAAATAATTTTGGTTGTTTATCTTTGAATGCGTTTCATATATACACTGCCAGCTTACCGCGAACATTGAAAAAAATTGGATTTTCCAGTAATTCTCTGGGTAATTTCTCAAATATTCGTGTTAACACTCTCGATCTCAGTAACAATGGATTGGTGGGATCCGTATTTAATGAACAAAAAAAGTTGCTGCCAAATCTTGAAAAGCTGATAAATGTCATTAATTCCATGAAAAATGTGGAATGCATTAATTTGAATAATAACTTCATCAGTCTCGAAAATATGGAATTATTGGTAAATAGGCTTGATAACAAACAAATAAACATTGGCATTGATAATATTGTGATGAATATCGATCATTTTTGGTCGCATGCCATAGTTAAAAAAATAACTAATATTATTAATGATGATAATAAAGAATTAAAAATATTTAATGATATTAAATTCGTCAAGGAAATCAGCGAAGATGATTTGATTCGTCACCTTTCCCTGCTGGAACGTTCTGGCACGCCATTATGTTTGTTTATTTGTGGATTGTTGCTTGAAGATAGAATCAGGAATACATTTCCCTCTTTTGAGGACAGAAGTATTGCTGACGAAATGGCTTATCGTGAAAAACGTCAGCATGATGCAATTAGTTTTTATGCAAAGGCAGCCCGGAATAAATTATTTCATAAATTGGTAACACCAATTTTGAGAGCCATGAAAGATACGTGTGCTTTCCCTTCAATTAAATCGCGTCTGGATTGTTATGATTTAAATGAAGCGGTAAATGTTCCATTGATTAATCAGCTGGGCTTGTTTCGGCTTCCAAAAAATTCTGGAAATGAAGAGGCTGGGTGTGCGCATTCGCGTGCGCTTGTATTGTATTCTTAAATCCAATGATAATATTTATTTCTGATTATCAACCTGGCGTGCCTTTTCAAGCATTGCAGTCATTAATTTTGGATCAAATTTTCTGCTCGCACATTCAATCGACATTCTTCTATCAGGATTAAACCATTCAATCAGATACATGAATCCTGTCTTGTCATTACCTGCAATATCCTTTCCAGCCGGTTTACCATTGACAAGATTTTCCGTAACTTCATCGATAATGACTTTCTCTATTCTGAAGGTTGAATACTTGCATATCGCATCGTCTTGAAATGAAAATATCTCTGCCATTCCATCCCATCCATTTTGATGGTACGAGCCAGCAGCGGCAAATCCAAGAATATTTTTTTCCGGTATGCCAGGAACAGGGATAAAATTAAATCCTGTCATTATTTCTGATGCTTTTGCATGTAAGTGCGAATCGGCAGGATTGCTGCTATTTCTGTAAGCCACAATCTGTTGTCCTGCCTCCTGTTTTGTTTGAAGCAAATGAATAATTGCCTCATCCATACCAGATGTTTCACGGTATCCCTTTTCATTGATCTGTTCTGTTGATGCAGGCATTCCTTGGTTTTTTACCGAAACAAAATTTATTCCCTTTTTTGTTGCCTCTGAAAATGGTGTTAATGTTTCTGTTCGCGCATTTGCAACGACTGGTAAAAGCATTAATGTAAATAATAATTTTTTCATCTTTTTTCCTTATTAGGTTAATCCCACCATCCATCATAAACTGAGCAATCTGTTATTTCCGGGTGCGAGTATAGGGAATGAAATCAGAAAGTAAATATATTATTTATTTAACGGTATTGGCATGCATTGGTCAGATATAAATGTAGCTACAGCGATAAAACAATTATGCATAGCTTCTGATCCCTTTTTCCGCATAATATTTAATAACAGGATTTGTAAGTAGAAAAAAGATAGGCTATTCAGTGAGAATGGAGCGAATGGTTGATAGTGTCATGAATAATGTCATCGGTTGTAGCGGCGATTCAATAAATCCTCTGGATAAATAAAATTGTTTAGCTTGATCTGAAATGGCATGAATAAGAATAGCAACTACACCAGCATCCTGAGAAATAGTTACTGCGCGAATCATGGCATCCCGCAATAAAGCACTTCCAAGTCCTTTGTTATGATATTTTTTGTCAATCGCTAATCTGCCAAGAACTAACACAGGTAATGAATCAGGCATATTTCGTCTCATTATTTTGGGTGCGGAATTTCTTTGAATAGCACCAGCTGAAAGACAATAATATCCAACCACGTCAGCATCATGATTGCTTATAACAAAACAACGTGAAGCATTCGTGAGATTATTTTTGACGGCACGTTCCTTTAACCAATCATTAAGAGAATCTTCGCCGCAGTCAAAGTCACTTATATTGTGATGGTCTGATAATAAAGATGGAGCTGTTAAATCTTTCACTTTCGCTTTTCCCATGGAGCTTTTGTTTTAATTAAACGACGTAATTTATCTGTTGGTGGCAATGGTTTATTAAGTAATTCGTGGAATTTATTAAATGTATTGGCGTCGACATGGAAAAAAGCCTGATCTAATAAAACATCTTCTGCCTTGTTACAGGCTGCTTCAAGCATAAAATCAGAACGTGAACGTCCCAATTTTTCAGCAGCCTGGTCAATCAAATCTCGTTGACGAGTTTTTGCCCGTATATTGATGGATACTGATCCTTTCTCTTTGGCATGTAGATGTGCCATAAAGCACCTCATTAATTTATATATACATCTAGTATACAATTGTGTGTATACAAATTCAATACAGGTTAAGTGAAGAATAATGAGGTGAGTATCTTCTTGATAATCATATGCTTTCATCAATCTGTCGTGCCTTTTCAAGCATTGCGGTCATTAATTTTGGATCAATACATGGCTTCTGGTCCCTTTCTCCGCATAGTATTTAATAACAGGATTTATAATTTGATATTTTTCATCGCCACGTTCAATCACATCTTTTTCTTCAAGTCCATCGAGTGCGGTCATGACTGAGCTGCTATTCATATTCATTTCCATTAATGCCTGTTTGCCAGTCAACTGAGATTCTGGATTTTTAGCTATTTGCAATAAAACCGTTTTTTGTCCTGGAGACAACAGTGATAATTCCTTGATTGCATCGCTACGTTCTTCATCAAGAATTTTTTGCCAGGCAATATCAATATCATTTTCTTGCGGAAGGTCTTGTGGATGATATGACCAGATTCTGTCGCAAAGTTTGTTGATATAAAAAGGATGCCGTTCTGTTACATTCAAAATTTTATGCAGGCAGAGTTCTGGTAAATTCTTTTTCCAGGTTAATTTAGCAGCATTTTTAATATGGGTAATATAATGTTCAGCAGAAATACGGTTGAGCGCCAGTTTCCAGCATAATTTATAAAGAGGACGATTTTCATCGTCAAACATTGTTTGTAACATTTTTCTATTGCTGCCAGAAAAAATAATCGTCAGATATTTTGATTTTTGAGCAACGTGTCTAATAGCAGCTTCAATTCCTTTTCCTTGTGCAATGACACCAACATTTTGAAATTCATCCATTAAAAAAATTGCCTGCTGATTTTTTTCTGATAACAATTTTTCGATAAGCAATAATGCTTCTTTTACATTTGAAGCTGGATCAGAATTAATAGCTGGTTGTAATTCAAGCTGAAAATTTCCAGTGCCGATATTTATTTTTGGTTGAAGGGATTTAATATATTTTTTTATTGAGGCAACCAGTTTGTCAACTGAACCTAATGCTTTGCCGATTAATTCCACCACACCATTTAAAATGTAAGCTTCTATCATTTTTTCATTGCTTGCCATGTAGAAATCTGTTTCCACATGAGGTAAACCGGATAACTGAATAGCGTGCAGAGCAAGGCTGGATTTACCATATCTTCTTGTCGCAATTAGCAAAGTATGTTTGCCATTTTTTATATTGCTACACAAAAGTTCAGTTTCAGCATTGCGATTACAAAACGCATTTCCTGCGGCAATTCCCAAGGGAAAGTAATCTCTCATTCTCATTTGTTTGTCTCCAGTTCCGGTCAGGCATTTTAACTCGTAACTTTACGACTCGCAAGTTTACGACTCGTAAAGTTACGAGTTGAAATATTATAATAAAATCAATAACTAATGATATTTTTTCAATAAAAAATATAGGTTATAAAATAGTCATCGACAAAATTAATGTGATTTTTATGCAACTGAGGCGTAGGTTAGTTGAATTCGAGAAGCCCAATAATGTGATTTGGCTAATAAATATAAATTTAAAAAATCGTATGACAAATATTATTTCTTCTGTTTTAATACGCGTTCTTCGCAACTCTTTCATTTCATCAATCATATTCCCAGGAAAACTATGTCCGTGATCAGACAAATCATTTTGCTGACAGCATTATTTTGCTGTCATGCCGCTATTGCAGGCGAAAATTGCAACATGAATGGTGACTGGTATACATTGCCGGGTCCGCAAACTGTTCTTCATATCAAACAGACTGATGCTTCGATTGAAGGCAAGCTAGATGGCAGTGTTGGTGCATGCACGATGCTGGTATCAGGATTAGTAGCCAACAATGATGTCACTTATGAAATGTATATGAGTGGAGAAGGATGTACTGGGTATCGAATGGAAGTAAAAGGAAGTTTTAATGATAATTGTAGCTGGATAATGGGCTCATTTCGGATAGTGGGTGAAGGTAACATCACTGGACCAGTTATGTTGCATCGCGTGCCGATCAATATTGTTTCACCAGATACGCCTAATCTTATAATTACAGCAGAACCCAGAATGCCAGAAATAACATTCAAGGCGAAATTGCTTACGCAGATGAATGTGAATCAATTTATTCCGCCATTTACCTGGAAAATGGATTTCATGGAAAAGGCGGCTGGCATAGTTTTGCATGTGAGAACAGATGAAGTGATGACAATGGAAAATTCATTTACGCCAGATTTTCATAACATGATTGATGTGAATGAGGAGAAACATTCAGAGCGTCATATTGAAACGGATGTCATGGGTGGCGAATTAACGGTGAAAGTTAATTATTATCAAAACTTGCAGGGTGAAAAGAAATATAAATTCAAGGGAACGAATCCCGGACAAATTGAAATTGAAAAAATGATTACTGATCCGACGCTCAGGAAAATTGCCTGTGCTGAGAGTCGATACAAGCAATTTAGAGCGGACAGGGAAGGAGGAGTAGGATTTCCAGAGATAGGTGGCGGTGGGGTAAGCGGTGGTGCAGGTATCATGCAGTTATATAGTCCAAAACCTACCCCAGAACAAGTCTGGAATTGGCGAGAGAATATAAAAGCTGGAATGAGTTTATACAAAGAAAAGCGTAGACAGGCACTTGCTTTGCCTAAAATTGAATTGAAAGAAGTGAATAAAAAGAGAAAATTACTCGGTTTGGCACTTTGTAAATCCTTACCAGCACTTGATGCAGAACAACTGGAAAAGGAAACTGTACGTCGATATAACTGTGGCGCGGAATACAAATGGGAACCGTGGGATGCTCCAGATTGCGATGGAAAATGGGTGAGTGATCCATATTGTAAAACCAGATATCCAGATAAATATGATGCAAACTATCTTAATAATGTTTTTAATTGTGATATTAATAAATAATGTTATGAAAAGGAAAATATGATGAAGATGAAAACTTTATTAAAAAGTATAATATTGTGTGTTATTTATAATACGGCGATAGGGTTGGAACCAGGAAAAGAAATTAACGAGGAATCGTATCAAAAAATATATAAAAATATCGCTATTAGATTTTCTGGACCTGATTATAAAGTTATTATTGACGCAATCACAACGGAATTTAATGATCATCCAAATACTTTTTCTGAAGCAGTCAGGCCTTTAAAAATAACCCCGGATAAAACCTTATGGACCATTACAAAAGATCAGTTACCGCTCACTCTAGATGATTGTTATGATTTTCATCTTGGTTCCGATTGTGAAAAAGATACTGAGTATTGCTATAAGAATTGTCTTATGAGAAGCAGTCCTGAAGTGATTGCCTATGATGCAAAAAATAAAAAAGTCTATTTGAATTATCCAACTCCTGATATCGGCACAGGTGGAGGTCCTGCGATATTATTTGTTGCAGATATTAATAAAAGGGAAATCAAACGCCTGAAGCTTACGAACTGGGGTCAGCTAGGTTCCATTTCGCCTTCGACTCGTTATTTGGTGATAAATGGTGAAAGTATTATTTCCATTTACGATACTCAGACAGACTCTTGGTCAAAAATGAATGAATCTGAAAATGATTATTCTGGAAAAAGATATATTGTCCATAACCTAACGCTGAAGAAGTGGCTTAATGACAACCAGTTTGTTTATATAGATCAGGCTCATTATTTCACACGTCCTGTAGAACCAACACCTTTTATCAACGCCAAAGAAGTCACATATGATATCCCAGGCAAAACCATGCTGAGCGAAAAGAAAATAACGGAAAACGAATATAACGAATTTATCAAAAAGATGAATGAGAAGTTACCATGAATATAAAAAAAATTCTGATGTGTTTATTTGTTTTCGGATACATCAATATTGCAATGGGATTGCAAGTGGGAGAAAAGATTAACGAAAATTCCTATGCAAAAATATATGATGATATTGCGATTAGTATAAGTAGCTACAGAGTCCCAGGATATAGAGTAATCATAGATGCGATTAGTAAAAAATTTAACAGGCATCCACAGAATTTCTCTGAAGCATTAAGGCCATTGAGTATAACGGTTGAGAAAAATTTATGGTCATTCACGTCGGATCAATTGCCTCTTACGGAAAATGATTGTTTTGGCTATCATCTTATCGTTTGTGAAAAAGATATCGAAGGATACTGCTATAAAAATTGTCTTGTTAAAGATCGGCCTACCGTAATTGCTTACGATAAAAAAAATAAAAAGATTTATTTAAATTATGGTACATATGATATCGGCACAGGTGGGGGTCCTGCGATATTATTTGTTGCAGATATTAATAAAAGGGAAATCAAACGATTGAAGCGCACGACTTGGGGACAGTCTGCTGCAATTTCTCCATCAACGCGTTATCTTGTGTTGCATGATGAAAGTTACATTTCAATATACGACACACAAAAAGATTCCTGGTTTGACATGAACAAATCTGAAAATGATTATTCTGGAGAAAGACAAATTATCCATGATTTAATATTGAAGAAATGGCTCAATGACAATCAATTTGTTTATATAGACAAAACATATTATTTTACGAGACGACCTGATCCCACATCGTTTATCAGTGCCAAGGAAGTCACATATGATATCCCAGGCAAAACCATGCTGAGCGAAAAGAAAATAACGGAAAACGAATATAACGAATTTATCAAAAAGATGGATAAGGATGATAATAAAGTATGGTAAAGATATCTAATTTCTCACGTTTAGCTATTAATCGCACAGTTGCACATTTGACTTAAACTTACGAACCAGTCAAATGTGCAGTAGCGCAAGCCTTATGTTTTAATGTCGCCGATGGTAGTGTAAGGCTCCCTGGACTTTTTCCCGAATTAACTCAGTTTTCTCATGCTCATGTTTCCGTTTTCTACCGTTGGATGTGTAGCAGCAAAAGAATAGTGACCGGAAATAATCACCAAATGATTTTTCGACATTCACATTAAATTTATCTAAATAATGATTTTTATTTCCATGAACTTTTATTCCCATCACTTTCAATATCTGATGTAAGTCACCGTTTTTCTTGATGGGATGCTGGCCAATTTCCTTGTGTATTTCATTCACAATATCATCTGGAGTGCGAATGGTGGTATGTAATATTTTATTTTTCACATGATAGCCATAAGCATAAAGCTTTGATCTGACTATTTTTCCATGCGTGGTATTCCAGAGTTCTGCGTAGTGATCCAGTATTCGCTCAGAAGCATGCAGTAAATCACTTTGAGTTCCGCTTGTGTATTTGTTCCATTCATTTTCCCAATATTGTATGCCTTTTCCCATGGCTATTCTCCTTGTAAGTTATAGTGACAAAAATTGTGTGAGTGATAATGAATAAAAAAAATATAAAAGCTGTTAAATTAATTTCAGTATATTAACGAGGATTTCACGATTGATGTTAGCATGTGCGTAAAAATGAATTATTAAAATAATCTTATCTTCACGTGATGCGCTCGCTCATTAACAAAGAGTATTATTAAAATCATTGTTATGTTAAATATTCATCAGCACTTGCGTGTGCTGCTTCCCTAATCAACGCTGGTCCTTTGTAAATCAATCCTGAATAAATTTGCACAAGTTTCGCACCATTTGCAATTTTATCTCTCGCTGATTGTGCATCGATTACACCACCTGCTGCAATGATGGGAATATTGTCCTGCAAAAATTCATGTAATGTTTTTATAATTCTTGTGCTGCGCGCTTGCAATGGTTTACCACTTAATCCGCCAGATGCTGCATGCACCACACCGTCACGCGCAATGGCAGTGTTGGTTGCAATGACAGCATCAATTTTTTCGCGCAACATTATTTTGCACATCATTTCAATTTCTTCACGTGACAGATCAGGTGATATTTTTACTGCTAATGGAATATATTTCTCATAAGTGCGTAACACAGTAAGTTGTTCCTGCTTCATGACATGTAATAAATTGGCAAACGCATCTTCCTGCTGCAAATCACGTAAACCTTGTGTGTTAGGCGATGAAATGTTGATCGTGATATAACTCGCATATTTCCAGAATGCACGAAATCCGGCGATGTAATCATCAATCGCCCGATCATTTGGTGTAATAGCATTTTTACCGATATTAATGCCCAAAATGCCTTTGTATTTCATTTTGCTGAGACGTGATAGTGCGTGATCAATGCCTTTATTGTTAAATCCCATGCGATTAATGATGGCTTCTTCTTTTATTAAACGATACAAACGCGGTTTGGGATTGCCTAATTGTGGTTTGGGTGTGATCGTGCCAATTTCAATGAATGCAAAACCAAGTGAAGCAAGCGCATCGATATAATCACCATTTTTATCCAGACCTGCAGCAAGACCGACATGATGCGGAAATTGCAAACCCATAATGGTTTGTGGTGTGGAGTGTATGGCAGGATACAACAAGGATGATAGTCGTAAACGATAAGCAAATTGTAATGCAGATAAAGTTAAATGATGCGAGGTTTCTGCATTTAAGCGAAACATGATTTTTTTTATGAGTGGATACATGACGCCTCACTTAGCCGATAAAAAACTTGCAATCAACAACTTCGTTCCCACTTTATTAAACTTAACTTTTACTTTCATATCCTCACCATCACCTTCACAATCCAGCACAATGCCGCTGCCAAAAATACGATGATGTACTTCCTGACCAATACGAAATTTTCCTTGCGCTTGTGGTTGCCAGCTAGTACTTGAGCCACTACTTGTTTGCGGACGCGATACTTTTGTGCGGAAACGAACTTCTTCAATTAACTCCACCGGAATTTCATGCAGAAAACGTGAAGGGCGATGATAAGCTTCCTTGCCATAGGTTCTTCTCACTTCTGCATAAGTCATGAATAATTTCCGCATCGCGCGTGTCACGCCGACATAACAAAGTCTGCGTTCTTCCTCAAGCGCTTTGGGATCCTGCAAGGAACGAAAATGCGGAAATAATTCTTCCTCACAACCTGCAAGAAATACCACTGGAAATTCCAGTCCTTTTGCAGAGTGTAATGTCATGAGTTGCACGCTATCATCATAAACTTCGGCTTGTTCTTCGCTGGATTCAAGTGCGGCATAAGCAAGAAATGCAGCCAATGGTTGCATATCATCTGGCACACCATCCTGGGAAAATTGATGTGCAGCGTTAACTAATTCTTCAAGGTTTTCAAGACGCGTCAAACCTTTTTCACCTTTTTCCTTGCGATAATGTTCAATCAAACCACTATTCATCAGCACAAATTCCACTTGTTTATTTAAATCCATGCCAAGTGTTTTTTCTGTCATCTCATCAATCATCATTACGAATGTTTGCAAGGCATTGGCAGCACGCGCTGAAAATAATTTTTGTTGTAATAATTCCTGCAAGGATTGCCATAAAGTTAAGGAATGATTTCTGGCGTGATCACGAATGGCATCAACGGTACGATCACCAATACCTCGTGTTGGCGTATTAATGATGCGTTCAAATGCAGGATCATCAGAGTGATTGGCAACCAGACGTAAATAAGCGAGTGCATCGCGAATTTCCTGACGATCAAAATAACGTAAACCACCATAGACACGATACGGTACGCCAAATTGCATCAATGCTTCTTCAATTACACGCGATTGTGCATTGGAACGATAAAGAATTGCCATGTCACGCAAGTTATAATCCTGATTACGCAATTCACGAATACGATTGACGATAAAAAATGCTTCATCACTTTCATTAAATGCTGCATACACCGTGATGCGATCGCCTTCCTGTCCTTCCGTCCATAAATTTTTTCCCAGACGTCCCGAATTTTGTGCAATCAAGGCATTCGCAGCTTTTAAAATGGTACCCGTCGAACGATAATTCTGTTCCAGACGGGTGATGGTTGCAGAGGGATAATCACGCGAAAAACGCTGGATATTTTCAATGCGCGCACCACGCCAGCCATAAATGGATTGATCATCATCGCCGACAATCATGATGGAACTCGATTCACCAGCGAGCAATTTTAACCACGCATATTGAATGGTATTGGTATCCTGAAATTCATCGACTAATAAACAACGAAAACGCATTTGATAATGCGCGCGTAATTCTGCATGGTTTTGCAATAATTTGTACGACTTCAATAATAAATCGGCGAAATCAATCACGCCGGCACGCAAACAGGCATCGTGATAAGCCTGATAAATTTTCAGATAAATTTGTGCTGTCAAATCACGTGAATCCACTTGATGCGGTTCGCGTCCTTCTTCTTTTTGCGCATTAATAAACCATTGCGCTTCTTTCGGCGGATATCGGTCTTCATCGAGATTGAGCGCATGAATGAGACGACGAATGAGACGATATTGATCATCTGAATCCAGAATCTGGAATGATTGCGGTAATCCTGCTTCCTGCCAGTGTGCGCGCAGCAAACGGTGTGATAATCCATGAAACGTGCCTATCCACATACTTTTGGTAGCTGAAAAATGCAGCATTTTTTCGATGCGCAAGCGCATTTCACTTGCTGCCTTATTTGTGAATGTCACCGCCAGGATATTGAAAGGAGAGATATTTTCCTTTTCAATCAACCAGACAATACGCTGGGTGAGCACGCGTGTCTTGCCGCTGCCCGCACCTGCGAGAATTAATTGATGTCCAAGTGGCGCAGAGACGGCTTCTTGCTGGGCTCTATTGAGTGGATTCTGTATCATGGGAGGTTCCGTTTCATTGAGTGACGTATTCTAATATGGCAGCACATTATCAAAAAGCTTATTTTCTATTAAGTGTAGCAAACGTGGAGCAACTGCCACCGGATGAGGGCATGGAAGTGGCGATCGTGGGACGTTCCAACGCAGGAAAATCCAGTGTTCTCAATCGTATTACGCAAAATAAGGGTTTGGCGCGTGTCAGTAAAACGCCAGGTCGTACACAAATGGTGAATCTGTTTGGACTGGATGATGAGCGCCGCATCGCTGATTTGCCGGGCTATGGATTTGCAAAAGTGCCACTTGCTGCAAAAAAGAAGTGGGAAAAAACAGTAGATAAATATATTTCTGAACGCGAATGTCTAAAAGGATTAGTGCTGGTGATGGATATTCGTCATCCGTTTCGTGATCTGGATAAACAATTATTATCATTTTGTGATGCGCGTGGATTACCTGTGCATGTGATTTTGAACAAGGCAGATAAATTGAGTAATAACGAAATTGCTGTCATCGTAAAACAGGCAAAAAAAGAATTGGCGGAATATCATCATCCCATGAGTTATCAGCTGTTTTCCGCGCTGAAAGGGAAAGGTGTGAAGGAGCTGCAAGGATTGCTGGATGAGTGGTATAAGTATTGATGAAATACTAACCGGAGGTGCCGATGCAACAGGATTCGCATGATGATCAACCCGTTGTTCCGCCGCAAATTTCCCTGCGTGAAATAACACCGCGCGTGATTATTCTCGGCATCATTCTGACGATTGTTCTCGCGGCGGCGAATGCTTTTCTCGGATTAAAAGTGGGTTTGACTGTATCTGCTTCCATTCCTGCTGCAGTTATTTCATTTGGAATTTTGCGTTTATTTCGCGATTCCAACATTCTCGAAAATAATATGGTGCAGATCATGGCATCGGTCGGTGAAGCATTAACGGCTGGCATTGCTTTTATTTTACCTGCCTTGATCATCCTGCATGTCTGGGATGGTTTTCATTATTGGCAAACGGTGATAACCAGTTTGCTGGGCGGCATATTGGGTGTGTTATTCACCATTCCATTGCGACGTGCATTGTTACGCGATAAAACCTTGCGTTATCCCGAAGCAGTTGCCATTGGCAATGTTTTGAAAGCAAGTGCGCAACGTGAAAAAGGTGATTTGCATCAATTGGTATCAGGCGGAATAATTGGCGGCATCATCGTTTTATTGCAAACCGGTGTGCAAGTTTTAACGGATACATTTTCCTGGTGGACGAAAATCAAATCACATTTGTTAATTGGTTTTGGTCTGGGTTTATCACCTGCATTAATTGCAGCGGGTTATATCGTTGGTATTACGGTTGCATTAAGTTCATTGCTGGGTGTTTTGCTGGGCTGGATTATTGGTGTGCCCATTTTATCATTTATCTATGGCTTACCGCACGCAGCAGATGCCAATCAAATGGCAATGATTATCTGGAAAGATCATATTCGTTATATTGGTGTGGGTACGATGTTGGTTGGCGGGTTGTGGACGCTTACAACTTTATTCAAGCCAGTGATGCACAGTATGACAACTTCATTTAAAGCTGTGCGCCAAATTCATTTGGGTGAAGCGCCAGAAATCCTGCGCACAGAAAAAGATTTTCCTATTCATTATGTATTAGGCGGCACATTATTTTTATTAATACCAATCTTCTTATTGATTGCATATTTCATTATTCCCTCTTCATTTATCATCACACCAGCTTTTCGTTATTTTTTTGCAGCATTTGCATCCTTGTATGTTTTAATTGGCGGTTTTGCTTTTTGTTCCATCACAGCTTATTTCGCAGGACTAATTGGCTCAACCAATAGTCCTATTTCCGGATTGCTGGTTTCTGCCTTATTAATTTTATGTGTTTGCTTGCTGGTATTTTTTAAATATACACATTGGGATTTACAAACTCGCGAAACAATTGGCACGATTGTTTCAATCGGTGCCATGGTAATTATTGGTGGTGCATTATCCATATCCAATGATTCCATGCAGGATTTGAAAGTAGGGCAAATTGTTGGTTCAACACCATGGAAACAGCAAGCCATGTTATTGCTTGGTGTTGTTGTTTCATCATTTATTATTCCACCTATCCTGCAATTACTTTATAACGCATATGGAATTGGCGGTGTTTTCCCACGACCAGGCATGGATGAATCACAAATGCTGGCAGCTCCACAGGCAGGATTAATGGCTGCCGTTGCCAAAGGTGTATTCAGTCACGAATTAAGCTGGTTGATGATTTCCATTGGAGCTTTGATTGCAATTATTTGTATCATCATTGATGAAATATTAAAAAAATATTTTGCCATGCGTTTGCCAGTATTGGCGGTAGGAATTGGAATTTATTTGCCGCTGGATAGTTCCATGCCTATTGTGATCGGTGGAATATTATCGTGGATTGTGAATAAGCGTCTGGGTTATTTACAGGAGCACAAGGCAGAACGTCATCGAGGATTATTGCTTACTTGCGGTATTGTAGCAGGCTCATCAATCATGGGTGTCTTGCTTGCCATTCCATTTGCGATTACACAAAGTTCATCCGTATTAAGAATCATGCCAGAAGGTCATGAAACTTTATCTGCAATATTGAGTCTGATTGTCACAGCATGGCTGTGTCGTCATATCTATCGTGTTGTCATGAAAGATAAAAAATAATTTCATTTAATATTGTCTTAATAAATCCATAGTATTAATAGGGGAATGTTTTTGTTCAGCATCACTCCATAGTGATCATCAGAAGCAGATATTTTTTCTTGTTGTTTCATGGAGGATGTAATTATGCTGCATAACGATTCGCTGGAAAATTCCAAAGAAAGTCAGTACGTAAAAATCGCGACGGATATTTATAACTGGTTATCAGAAGTTGAAGTTGCAGCCATGAAGGAATTGATGAAAGATGTCCTCTATAAATATAATGGCTGGATAATGCAATCTCGTCGAGCAACAGACTTCGCTAATGATATTGAAACACTGGAAGGAAATAATATTATCGCAACTGTCAGCCGTATTTTGAATGAAGAAGAATCTGGCTGGTACTGGAAAGATAGGCTGCATTACAATTCACTGAATCCTATTTTTTTGCATGAAATTTTCAGGCATCTCGATAATCATGACCATACTAATGATTTAACTAAAGACGAACTTGTGACAATCAACAATAATTTGTCGTCATATCATTTTCGTCAGCTTGAATTACATGCAGCATTGAAAGATTACCAAGAGACAGAAATAACATTATCTTTGCAGAAGTCTAGTCTTGAGTTAAAACTGGAAGAAAAAACTGCCAACACTATTACGTTATTGCAAAGCACGCAAATAATGGCGAGAGAAGAAAATCAAAATGATGACTGGCATAATAAATATGATGAGCTGCTAGTAAGATTTAATAAGGAAACGCAAGTTAAGCAAAGATTGAAGCTGCAACTGGAAGAGATAACAGAGGAATTGGAAAAAACAAAAAAATCCAGTCAATGCGCTATAAGTGAGTTGACAGACATTCATGAACATTTGAAAAAAAATAAAGCGCTGGCAATGAATACTTTAAATGTGCTGGAAATGATAGGTAAAAAAATGGAGGAGAAATTTTCGGAAGAGTCGCGTAAGGAAACAAATCTGGCTAAGACAATTCCGATGGGTCATAGTTTGAGGATGTTTGGGCAATCAAATATTGGAAAATCAGTGAAAACAATACCGGTGCTAAAAGAGCAAGTGCAGAAAAAAGAAAATGTATCTGAAGATTCACAACCTTGCGAATATTTGACTTTTCAGGAATTACGCGAGAAGGCAGATGTGTTATTGAAGCAATCACTCTTCAAGAAATCAACGATGCCACAAGAACCTGCACAGCAAGAAGTTCAAACAAATATTCCAGGAATGACATAAACGTATATGCAGGTTGGGCTGTAAGCGTAGGGCAGTCATTCTATTGCGTAGAGCTGTCATTCTGTTGCGGAGAGCTGTCATCCTGAGCGCAGCTCTTGCTTTTGCGCGAAGGATCTCATGGGGAGCTGTTAGCTTTATTCGCGAGATCCTTCGCGCAAAAGCAAGAGCTGCGCTCAGGATGACAGCTCTCCGCAACAGGATGACTGCTCTACGCAACAGGATGACTGCTCTACGCAACAGGATGACTGCTCTACGCAACAGGATGACTGCTCTACGCAATAGAATGACTGCTCTACGCTTACAGCCCAACCTGCAATAATTATGCAAATATTTTCATTAATCATTTATAACAAGGAATAACCATGATCCCTCGCAATAAATACCCACATTCCCCAACCGTTCAGGAACTCTTCGACGAAAACCCACGCTCGATGTCGTTATCATTATTCATCAGCACAGTGTGCACATATTTGAATATCTACAATGCACCCATGTTTGCGCTCTTATCTTCAGCAGAAATGGTTGAATTATTTCGTGGCCTGATTCTTAAAGTAAAAGAGATGATTCCGCGTAATGAGAAAGTGAAAAGTAATATTGAAACAATGTACTTTCATGGCAGTTCAAGTCTTCATGCACAATTCAATGCTGAAAATGGCACGCCGGTGCTGGAAAGTTATTCTGATCAGGAACAAATTCAGGCAACAGTGGAAGCATGTTTTTTAGGAAATGATTATATTCATGATAAATATTTTCAGACAATGTATTTAATGGCACGCGTTGCACTCAAACAAAATGCCAGTAATGTGTGGGAGAAATTATCGCTTATTCCAGATGTTTTAATACGCGAACAAATGCAGGATACAATTTCTGCTATTAATTATGAAGTATGGAAGCGTGGAATTAATATCGAATATAGCATGGAATATTTGCATTATTCCTTGCTTGAATTGAACAAATGCGTGCTGGATTATAATAGCGCTCATGCGGCATCAGGCCAAACCAAACCTTTTGTTAAAATCGATGATTTATTATCCCTGAGATTTTTTAATTCTATTGTTGAAGTCATTAAACCAGATGATTTGCTGGGAACCTTATTTAAAAAAGCATTGGGTCATTATCCGGTCATGGGATGTACGAATACTTATTTACAAAAGCAAAATGTAATTTCACGTGGTCTGGACTGGCCGCAGATTCAGGATTTCGGCAATAAAATTTTCTGGACAAAGAAACCAACCGGTCATACTGATCTCAATCTGCCAACATTTGTTTATACCCTGGGAATTTATCCAAATATTCCTGTTGCGATTGGTATAAACGATGAGTTAGTGGTGATAATTAATGTTGGCGGCAATAAATTTGATGCGCATAAAAATACTGATGGTGGTTATGGATCGCTTGATATAGTCGACATGATTCTTAAAAATTGTTTGACGTTAAAAGATGTAGAAAAATTACTGGATGATCATCCCTGCGCTTCTCCGTGCATTATTAATGTTATCAGCAAGGAGGAAGGTGCGGTGTTTGATATATTGCCTCCCAAAATGGAAAATGAAAAATCACGACCGTTATATCGTGTTAAAAAAGGCTCTTTTATTGCTACCAATCATCATCAGGGACAGGAAGAAAGCGCAGCTGTTCCCTGTTCTGTGGAGCGATATAAAAAAGTGGAAGAAGCGCTTAAAGATATGCCTGACAATCTTTCCTGGGACCAACTCTGGGAGCTTGCCAGAATTCCTGCAACAGATGATACATGTGCCAGTATCATCGTCCTTAAAAATGAAAAAGGTGAGATTATTGTTGAATGGAATATATCTAATAAAAATAGTGCTACGGCAATAGATTCAGATATAAACAAATTCTTTCCAGATAAAATGAATATTCATCAGGACGCAAGGCATTTTCTTCATAATGTTGCGAATAAAAAAATTCCTCGTGTGCTTTCCACCTCCGTTGATAAAGCATTAAAGGAATTGTGTCTTGCTTCAGCAAAAGCAAAAAGTGGGGAAGTAGCGCAACTGATGCGAAATATTTATTCGCAATTAATGGCGGAAAATTCGCGGTTAAATACTATCCATCAGTATAAAAAATCAGAACTTAATTTGAATATAAAGCAAATTGAAGAAATTGCTGTCATGGCCAAAAAAATTGGTTTGGGTAAGGCGACAGTAAAGGAATTAAAAGCATTCGAGGAAACATTATTGCAACTGGAGCCAGAATTTTTTGATTCGATAAATTATTTATATGTGTTAGGTATTTTCGGGGCGACAGTTGGTTTTGTCTGGGATATCACCACTAGTCTTTCATGGGTACAAGCAGGTTTAACCTGGATGAGTGAGAATTTATCAGCTACGGTAACTATTGCGAATACTTTCATGCTGGGTTGCAAAATGTTTTTATCACCATCTTCATCGCCTAATGCATTATTCTTCTCGCGCTCGCTGGTTGAAAAGTGTCGTGAGTTGCCTCAGCAGGAGAGTAGGAATGAGGGAGTGATGAATACGATGTGAGGTGGTGAAATAGATTTGAGTGTAATGTCTCTAGAGCCGTAGTCGGAATTTTGCAACGGAGCGGAGAGCTGTCGTTCTGTAGCGGAGAGCTGTCATCCTGAGCGCGGCTCTTGCTTTTGCGCGAAGGATCTCATGAGCAATATCTCGGTCTTATTCATGAGATCCTTCGCGCAAAAGCAAGAGCCGCGCTCAGGATGACAGCTCTCCGCTACAGAATGACAGCTCTCCGTTGCAAAATCCGACTACGGCTCGCCGAAGCATACATGACCTGCAGACAAAACAGGAGATCACACCATGAATGTGCGAAATGAAGAAAAGGAATTTCAGCTCAAATTACTTACTTATTTTCCGCAATTAACCCTGGAAGACATTCAGGCGTCCCAATTCATTGAAAAACTCGTATTTGAATTTGCGAAACTGGTTTGTCCTGATGCAGTAAAAAAAATGGATAAGTTTTATATTGATGGCAAATCCTGTTTCGAAATATATAAAAATTACCTCATCGTTTGTTATCAAGGTTTATACGGCAAGAAAAACTTCGCGCGTCTCGCTAAAATATTTAACGATTATAATCCTGGTTTTTCTGCTTTTTATACCGATCGGCATCATTGTAGTTTTATGCATTTATTTTCTCGTGGTTATTATGTTTTGTGTCTGAAAGCAGATATTTTCCTGCATGAATGTTTCCTGCAAAAAAACTGTTCCATCATTCCAGCTTCTGATGATATTTCTGATTTATATGTAGAATCGAGATGGACAAGTGAGCATGGATTTCATAGTGGTATTAACAGAAAAATAAAACCAATCAATCATGAATGTCTGCATCCACTGGAAATTGAATTTCTGGAAGATAAATTTCCCCTGGCAAAATCCAGCCTGCAGCTGGATAAAGCTATTCGCAATTGGTGTAAAAAACGCAGGGGTGATATGTTGCTTACCACCTGGCTGAATTTATCTTTTTATTTTGGAAGAGAATTTAATTTTCAGGATTGTTCGTTAACGGCATACATATGTTTATTGATCCTGCAATTGGATGAAGCAGAAATAACACATACAGTGAAACAAAGTCGATACAGGGAAGATTATCGAAAAATAGATGAATTACATATATATCTTTCATTTAATCATCTATCCGGTGAAAAATGTTGTGCCAATGATGTTATTTCGCTGAATGATACTGTCGTGCTTAAGTATCTCAAAATGTTTGATGTGAGTGCGGAGATAGCCAAAAAATTTACTGATATTCTTGGTGAAAATAATTTTCATCTGGAAAGTTTCCATCAGCCAATCGACCAGGTTTATTACATTTATGTGACGGTGCAAAAAAGTGTGCTCGAGGATTTTATAAAAAAAGCCCAGGAAGAAAAAGAACCAGTAAGCGGAATTGGCAAGGGAAGAAGGTAATTTATTAGCTCTAAACAAGGTTGACATTCAATTTTTTGTAACTACAATTAAATAATGAAAATTGAATACGATAACAATAAGTCTGAAAAAAATGTGAAAGAACGAGATCTGTCATTTGATGAGGCTACGTTTTTTGATTGGGAAACAGCTATTTATGAGGAAGATACCAGGAAGCCTTATCCTGAAACAAGAATTGTTGGTTTGGGTTTTTTGAGAGAAAGATTACATGTTATATGTTTCACTGAAACTCAAGAAGGTGTTCGTATCATCAGTTTTCGTAAAGCTAATAAACGCGAGGTAAAACGTTATGAAGAAGAAACCGCTAACAAATAAACAGGGTAAAGTGCGTGAGTTGAAACGTGAAGACATTCGAAGAATGCGTCCTGCCAATGAAGTATTATCAAAAAATCTTATGAAAATGTTATCCAAACGTAAACCCGGCCAGCGTGGTCCGCAAAAAGAACCAAAAAAAGTCTCAGTTACTATTCGTTACAGTCCTGAAGTAGTCAAATATTTCAAAAAGACTGGTGAAGGATGGCAAATCAGGATGGATAAAGTATTAATGAATTATGTCAAACGGCATCATGCTTGATAAAGGACGACATCTTCAAATTTAATTCCCAATTGCTTGCAGGTCTATTCGACCTGCAGCGCAACCACGCTCCTGCAACCACGTGGCAATTTATTGCCGCGTTGTGCGCGTGAGCCAATGAAGTTTTTCCAGTCATTAGGTTTTAAGGTAAAGGGTTTGCCATCACCGATAATCAGAATATTTTGTTGCGCATTCACCACCACCATGTCGCGCACAAATTCTTCGCGTGATGCAACTTTGCTGGAAGGAATGCTAATCATTTTATTTCCCTTGCCCTTCGCAAGCTCAGGTAATTCTGATAATGGGAATATTAATAAATTACCAATGCTGGAGACGACAGCAATATACTCTTTATCCTTGTCATTGATCATGCGTGGAGCAAGTGCTCGTGCACCTTTTGACACTGATAATGCTGCTTTGCCCGCACGATTTTTTCCATACAATTCTTCGAGCTTGACGATGAATCCATAACCGGCATCCGATGCGAGGACATACAATTGATTCGCTTCACCAAACATCGTGCCAATGAATTCTGCGCCAGCAGGTGGATTTAATTTTCCTGTCAGCGGTTCACCTTGTCCACGTGCAGATGGCAATGTGTGTGCGGGTAAGGAATAAGCTCGACCTGTGCTATCAAGAAATACAGCAGGTTGATTGCTGCGGCCAATCGCTGAAGATAATAAACCATCACCTGCTTTATAACTTAAAGTGCTCGCATCAATTTCATGACCTTTGGCAGCACGTATCCAGCCTTTGGTGGAAAGTACAACAGTGAGAGGTTCTGTTGGCAGGATTTCTGTTTCTTTCATCGCGGTTGCTTCTTTGCGTTCAACCAGTGGCGATTTACGTTTATCACCAAATTTTTCTGCACTTAATGTTAATTCCTGACGAATTAATTTTTTGAGTTTTGCAGGTGAGCCGAGTGTTTTTTCAATTTCATCTTTTTCTTTGGATAAATTATCCTGCTCGCGCTTGATCTGCATTTCTTCCAGTTTGGCAAGATGTCGCAGCTTCGTATCCAGTATCGCATCAGTTTGATCTTCACTTAGTTTGAATCGTTTCATCAATACAGGTTTCGGTTCATCTTCCTTGCGTATGATGCGAATGATTTCATCGAGATTCAGATAAACGATGATCAAGCCTTCAAGAATATGCAAACGCGTGTTGATCTTATCTAATCGATATTGCAAACGCAGTTTGACTGTTGATAAACGATATTGCAGCCATTCCGTCAATATCTGCAAAAGACCTTTGACTTGTGGTCTGCCATCGAGACCAATCATGTTGAGATTAACGCGATAGGTGCGTTCAAGATCAGTCGTTGCAAATAAATGGTCCATGAGTGCAGGTACATCGACACGATTGGAACGTGGAATAATAACGAGTCGTGTGGGATTTTCATGATCGGATTCATCACGCAAATCAGAAATCAGCGGCAGTTTTTTATCCTGCATTTGTTGCGCGATTTGTTCCAGCACTTTTCCGCCAGAAACCTGATAAGGCAATGCAGTGATAATAATTTCATCTTCTTCTTCGCTATAAACCGCACGCATGCGCACGCTGCCATTTCCGGTTTTGTAAATATTACGCAAATCGGATTTTGGTGTGATGATTTCTGCTTCGGTTGGATAATCTGGTGCAGGAACAAATTTGCAAATGTCTGCGAGCGTGGCGTTTGGTTCATCGAGCAAATGAATGAGTGCATTCACGACTTCACGTAAATTATGCGGTGGAATATCGGTTGCCATACCAACGGCAATACCTGTGGTGCCATTCAATAAAACATTGGGTAAACGTGCGGGTAATAAAGCAGGTTCCTGCATCGTGCCATCGAAATTTGGCACCCAGTTGACTGTACCTTCTTCGAGTTCAGCGAGCAGACTATCTGCATAAGCGGATAAACGTGATTCCGTATAACGCATGGCAGCGAATGATTTTGGATCATCGGGTGAGCCGAAATTTCCCTGACCTTCAACGAGTGGATAGCGATAGGAAAACGGTTGTGCCATGAGCACGAGTGCTTCATAGCAGGCAGTATCGCCATGCGGATGAAATTTACCGAGCACATCACCGACAGTACGTGCAGATTTTTTAAATTTGGAAATGGATTTTAATCCGAGTTCCGACATCGCATAAATAATGCGTCGCTGCACTGGTTTCAAACCATCGCCGATGTGCGGCAATGCGCGATCGAGAATAACGTACATGGAATAATCGAGATATGCTTTTTCTGCATACTCACGTACGGGAATGGTTTCAATCATGTTTACATTCGTTGCCATGGGATTGCCTTCAAATTGATTTTACAATTACACCGTCACTAAATTTCCCTTCTGCTCCAGCCAGGATTTGCGATCGGAGGCGCGTTTTTTTCCAAGCAGCATATCGAGCATTTCATCAGTGTCATCTTTTGTTTTAATCGTGAGCTGCATCAAACGCCGTGTGTCAGGATCCATGGTGGTTTCGCGTAATTGCATGGGATTCATTTCTCCCAAACCTTTAAAACGCACGACATTCAATTTGGGTTTTTTATCCTTGAACTCTGCACTAATGCGATCAATGATGCCTTCTTTTTCTGCATCATCCAGCGCGTAATAAACTTCCTTGCCATGATCAACGCGATATAAAGGCGGCATGGCAATATAAATATGTCCGGCTGTTACCAGCGGACGGAAATGTTTAACAAACAAGGCGCAAAGCAAAGTCGCAATATGATTACCATCAGAATCTGCATCAGCCAGAATGCAAATTTTTCCATAACGCAAACCACTTAAATCATCAGAGGCAGGGTCAATACCAATCGCAACGGAAATATCATGAATTTCCTGCGAGGATAAAATTTCACCTGAATCCACTTCCCAGGTATTCAGAATTTTTCCCCGTAATGGCATAACTGCCTGAAATTCACGATTACGCGCCTGGCGTGCAGAACCACCAGCAGAATCACCTTCCACTAAAAATAATTCACTGCGTTTTAAATCCTGCTGTGTGCAATCAATTAATTTTCCAGGCAATGCAGGGCCAGCACTCACTTTTTTACGCGCAACAATTTGCGAAGCTTTCATGCGTTTTTGTGCATTCGCAATCGCGAGATTAGCAAGCGCCTCACCTAATGCAACGTGTTGATTGAGCCATAAACTAAAGGCATCTTTGACAACGCCTGCTACAAAGGTCGAACATTCACGCGAAGATAATCTTTCTTTTGTTTGCCCAGCAAATTGTGGTTCATGTAATTTGACCGAAACAATATGCGCGCATTTTTCCCAGGTATCATCAGCGGTTAATTTGATACCGCGTGGTAATAAATTTCTGAATTCACAAAATTCACGCAAGGCATCGGATAATCCAGTACGAAATCCAGATACATGTGTACCACCTTGCGCAGTTGGAATTAAATTGACATAACTTTCGCTGGTGATCACATCACCATCTGGAACCCATGTTACCGCCCAATCCACTGCTTCACGTTCGCTGGCAAATGAACCTAAAAATGGTTCATCCGGAATGCGTTCTGCATCACCCAATGTTTCCTGCAAATAATGACTGAGACCATTTTCATATAACCATTCTTCACTTTCATTGCTCGCTTCATCAAGAAAAGTGACATGCAAACCAGGACACAGCACCGCTTTGGCACGCAAGGTGTGCTTCAACTTATTGATGGAAAAACGCGGCGTATCAAAATATTTTGCTTCTGCCCAGAAACGTACGCTGGTTCCAGTATCATTTTTATTTGCTTTACCAGTGGTGGTGAGATTCGTGACTTTATCACCGTGCGCAAATTCCATGGAATAAACATTGCCATTGCGTTTAATCGTTACCAGCATTTTTTTCGACAAGGCATTGACGACTGAAACACCCACACCATGCAAACCACCAGAAAAACGATATTGATTATTGGAAAATTTCGCACCGCTATGTAAGCGCGTCAGAATTAATTCCACACCGGATACTTTTTCTTCTGGATGAATATCAACTGGCATGCCACGACCATCATCAATTACTTCCAGCGAACCATCCTTATGCAGAATGACATCTATACGTTTGGCATGACCGCCTAATGCTTCATCGACACTATTATCAATGACTTCATGCGCAAGATGATTGGGATTGGTGGTGTCTGTGTACATGCCAGGACGACGACGTACTGGTTCAAGACCACTTAATACTTCTATCGCCTCAGCTGTATAAGCGCGAGAAGTTTTTGAGGTTATTTTATTTGCCATAATTGTTTTAACCATTCCCGATTGAGTTGTAACCATTGTAAGGAGATGATTGCAGGTGAGGTTTTAATTTTTCCTTCCTGCATCATGATGAGAGCTTCATCGAATGATAAGGTAAAGGCGCGTATGTCTTCGTTTTCATCCTGCAAACCGTGTATTCCACCAATATTGCTGGAATCAATTCTGCCGCAAAATAACCAGAAATATTCGTTGGAACCGCCGGGACTGACAAAATACTCGCAAATCGGATAAATATCCAGTACTTCACAATTGGCTTCTTCGAAGGCTTCGCGTTTGGCAACCATCTCCACTTTTTCTTCTGGTGTAATCACACCTGCAACAATTTCCAGTAGCCATGGACTTTGTGGATTGGCGATTGCACCTGGTCTGAATTGTTCGAGTAACACAATGCGATCAAGCACCGGATCATAAGGTAAGATGCCAACGGCTGATGGTCGTTCCATTAATTCGCGCGAAAGAATCTGACTGAATCCGCCATTGAATTGCCGATAACGCAAATGATAACGCACCATGCGAAAAAAACCGGCAAACATGACTTCGCGTTTAACGATTTCATAATCGTTTTGAGTAAAGGATTGCAAGCGTTCGTCAGACATCGCGATGCTTTTTTTTCAGGGTTGATTCGAGGGTTTTGATTTTATCTTCCAGTTCTTCCAGCTTTTTACGCGTACGACCCAGCACTTTGGTTTGTGTATCAAATTCTTCGCGCGTGACTAAATCAAATTTTGCAAAAGCCTTTGCAAGAATGGCATCGCAATTTTTTTTAAAATCTTTTTTCAGTGTGCCTAATTGTTCAGGCAACGCATCACTGATTTGCGCGGCGAGCTGTTTGAGAAAATCTTTTTTCGACATAAAGTTTATCCAGAACGAATGATGGACTTGATTATAGCGAAAGAGAAAGCGCTGTAGTAGAGTAGCGCGATTATTAAAAGGAGGGGAAGGCTTTGACCAAACGTCATCTGGTGATTGCCACGCGGGAAAGTCCGCTTGCACTCGCGCAAACTGATTTGATCAGACAATTCCTGCTCAAACTTCATCCGCATTTATCCATCGAAATTCTTGGTATTACCACTCAGGCAGACAAACGTCTCGATGTGACACTGACTGAAATTGGCGGCAAAGGATTGTTTGTAAAGGAACTGGAAGAAGCTTTACTCGATGGTCGCGCTGATATTGCTGTGCATTCCATGAAAGATGTGCCAATGGAATTGCCAGAAGGATTGATCCTGCCGGTGATTGGCAAACGTACCGAACCACGTGATGCCTTTGTTTCCAGACAATATGCATCACTTGCACAATTACCACGCGGTGCATCGGTTGGTACATCCAGCTTGCGCAGGCAAACGCAGATACGTGCCATGCGCCCTGATCTTGATTTGCGCATGTTGCGCGGCAATATGAATACGAGACTGGCGAGGCTGGATAAAGGCGATTTTGATGCAATTATTTTGGCTGCTATTGGTCTGATGCGATTAGGTTTAGGCGCTGAAATCCGCAGTTATTTTTCGACAGAAGATTGCTTGCCGTGTGCGGGACAGGGTGCGTTGGGGCTGGAATGTCGCGAAGGGGATGCAGCGGTGATGACGCTGATTGAACCGCTCAATGATTTCAAAACCAATGAATGTGTGACGGCAGAACGTGCGCTGTGTCGACGATTAAATGGTGGTTGCAAGGTTCCAGTTGCGGCTTACGCGCAAATTCATCATGGAGTGTTGACTTTGCGTGGATTAGTGGCGAATGGTGATGGCACACGCATCATACGCTCACGACGCGAAGGTGATCCTGCAGAGGCAGATAGTATTGGCTTGCGTGTGGCGGAAGAATTATTGCAGCAAGGTGCAGAGAAGATATTGAAAGAGTTTTTGTAGGATGAAGGAAATAAACCATGACCGACTTACATCATCTCCGCATCCTCGTCACACGGCCTTATCCGCAAGGCGAAAAATTATGCGAGGAAATTGCGAGACGCGGGGGTGAGCCGATTTATCTGCCGACCATCGCATTTGCACCGCCACCGCATGACATCAAACCAGCCTTGCAAACATTGCATCAGCACGAATGGCTAATCTTCATCAGCCCGCAATCGGTATATGCCTTAACTTCCATCATGCAATTACCCACGAACGTCAAACTCGCGGCAGTGGGTAAAGGTACGGCAGATGCCTTACATCAGGCAGGTTTTGAAAATATCATTTATCCCGATACATTCAACAGCGAAGCGTTGCTGGATTTGCCTGTATTTCAAAACGTAAGCGGAAAAAAAATCGCCATCATTCGTGGAGCAGGTGGACGTGAATATATCGATAAAACATTGGCAGAGCGTGGTGCAATCATTTCACCAGTGATTGTTTACAAACGCATCGTGCCGGATGTGGATGTGACTGATTGTCTGCAACGACTGGAACAGCATGCTATCGATATGATTGTTTGTACCTCATTTGAAAGCGTGCAGAATCTTAAGATTTTGCTGGGTGATGCAGCATGGAAATATTTGCCAGATATTCCATTAATTGTGATGAGTGAGCGGATAAAAAGACTTGCAGAGGATTCTGGTTTTCGGAGAATATGGGTGACTCGCCATGTGAGCGACAAAGCATTGCTCGATGTTATGGCTGAAATCAAGGAAAAAGCATCATGACAGACACCATACCTGAAGAAAAACCGGTTGCTCCCAAACGCTTTCCCTGGGCGAAATTAGGGTTGATTATTTCTTTTCTTGCACTCTTTATTTTGGTCGCTGGTTTTGCGTATGGTTATTACCAGTGGCTACGCATACATCAGCAATTATCAGCATTAACCACTGCGATCATACAAAATGATCATTCCGATCAAGTGACAACACTGCAACAATCTGTCGCTGACATGCAGCAAGCCATGCAAAAAACACAAGCCGGTGATGTTAATCAATGGCATCTTGCACAAGCAGAATATTTGACACGCATGGCGAATGATCAGTTGCAATACACGCATAATCATAAAATGGCTTTACAACTGTTGCAGCAGGCGGATGAGATTTTGCAATCATCACAAGATGCAAACGTCATGAATATCCGCAAATCACTCGATACAGATATTGTCAATTTGCAATCCGCATCAGAAGTGGATGTGACTTCCATTTACACACGCATTAATGCATTGCATGAATCAATCGATAAATTGCCATTACCTTCGCAACCGTTATCGCAAACCACAACGACGACGCCTGATAAATCCGCCACACTTTGGCAATCCATTTTAAATGGCTTAAATAAAATTGTGATTGTACGCAAAATGGATTCGAGTGCTTTGCCACTCGTTTTACCGGATGAAAAAATTTTCCTGTATCAGAATTTGCATGCCCAATTGCAAAATGCTACCTGGGGTTTGTTGCATGATAATCCAGCGATTTATACCGCCAGTCTTGAACAGGCGATTGCGTGGATCAAACAATATTTTGTTGCCGATGCTCCAGAAACGCAAAACGTGTTACAGCAATTAACTGAATTAAAACAAGTGAATTTGCAACCTGCGAATATCACTTTGACGAATACACTGCAATTATTTGAAAGCAATCATCCACAAGCTAAATCAGCTGAAGGAACGACATGAAGCGTTTACTTATCATCTTATTAATTCTGATCGCCTCCGTTTGGGTTGGCTTGATTGCCATTCGGCATGCAGGATTTTTGCTGATTGTCTATCAACCGTGGATGATACAAATGCCGCTTTGGTTTGCGCTCATTTGTTTTCTGGTTTTTTTCGGCTTGTTTTATTTTCTGATTGATAGTTTTGACCGGCTGGGTTTTCTCTGGTTTCGCATGAAAAGCTGGTTACATTTGCGTCGCGAACATCAATCTTATAGTAAAACGCAACGTGGGTTGGCTGCACTCATTGAAGGAAAATATAAAAAAGCAGAACGATTATTATTAGCGGGAATGAATCAATCCATTGATCCATTAATTAATTATTTATCAGCAGCGCGTGCCGCTCAGCAACAAGGTGCATTCGAACGTCGTGATAAATACATTAAAAAAGCTTATGAAATTGCACCACGCGCCAGTCTTGCGATTGGTTTAACGCAGGCAGAACTGGAAGTGGAACAAGGACAACTGGAACAGGCAACGGCGACATTATTGCATCTGGAAGAAAAAGCACCGCGTCATCCGCGCGTGCTGCAATTGCTGGAAAAAGTCTATGTCAGACAAGCAGACTGGAAACATCTGCAAGCCATATTGCCGAGTATGCGCAAGGCAAAAGTCATTTCACCGGAAGAATATGAATTATTCGAAAAAAATATTTATTGCGAACTGTTTCATGAAGCATCAGACAAACGTTTAAGTGATGTGCGATTAATCTGGAATGATGTACCACGCAATCTCAAAAAAAATCCGGATGTCGTTTGCGCATATGTCACGCAGTTGTTGCAGCATGCACCGGTGACTGGCACAGAAACATCAAAGGAAATCGAAACACTGGTACGTAAAACCCTTGGTCAAAGCTGGCATCCGCAATTGGCAAATATTTACGGCAAGCTGAACTTTGCTGATCTCAATCGCCAGTTAGTCATTGTGGGTGCGTGGGTCAAGTTGTACGGCGAGCAGCCTGAATTATTATTTATTCTCGGCAAGCTATGCGCGCGTCTGCAATTGTGGGGCAAGGCGAAGGATTATTATGCCCGCTGTCTTGCACATGGTGCCAATCCTGATGCCTCGCTTGCTTATGGAAAACTGCTGGAGTCGCTGGGCGAAGTCGATGAAGCAAGGCAGAAATATAAGGAAGGATTGATGATGGAGACGTCTGTGTTATCATCCTGACCTTTAAAACCAGAGCAAACAAATGGCTTTACTCGAAATACTCAAATTCCCTGATCCTCGTCTGCGTACCAAGGCCAAGCCTGTGGAAAAAGTGGACGATGAGTTGCGGCGTATCGTCGATGACATGTATGAAACCATGTATGACGCACGTGGTGTTGGGCTCGCGGGCACGCAAGTCAATATTCATAAACAAATTTTTACCATGGATGTGTCCGAAAAAGGTGATGAGCGTATTTGCGTGTTAAATCCGGAAATCATCCACAAGGAAGGCATCCAGTACGAAGCGGAAGGTTGCTTGTCCGTAGGCGGGGGTGCGTTTGACAAGGTCGAACGTGCGCTCAAATTACGCATGCGTGGTATGGGATTGGATGGCAAGACCATTGAGCTGGAAGCAGAAGGCTTGATGGCAGTTTGTATTCAGCATGAAATCGATCATTTGAATGGCATTCTGTTTATCGATCATTTATCGCGTCTCAAGCAGGATCGTATTCGTAAAAAAATAGACAAATCCAATCGGACATAACCCGTGTCAACTTCTCCTTTATCCATTATTTTTGCGGGCACACCAGAGTTTGCAGCTGTCGCACTCGCTGCATTGATCGACTCGCCGCACCATGTTGTAGCGGTTTATACACAGCCTGATCGTCCTTCCGGGCGTGGTTTGAAGGTCACGGCCAGTCCAGTGAAACAATTGGCGCTGGATCATCATTTACCCGTGCATCAACCTGTCAGCCTTAAGGAAGATGATGAGCAAGCAACACTTGCGGCTTATCACGCCGATGTCATGGTAGTTGCTGCCTATGGCATGTTGCTACCATCAAAAGTTTTGCGTATTCCACGACTCGGCTGTATCAACATTCATCCTTCAATATTGCCGCGCTGGCGAGGCGCTGCACCGATTCAGCGCGCACTTTACGCAGGCGATAGTGAAACCGGCGTGACCATCATGCAGATGTCAGAAGGCCTTGATACCGGCGATATTTTATATACCAGCAAATACATGATTACTCCTGATGACACGTCGCAAACCTTGCATGACAAATTGGCGCGCATTGGCGCGAGTGCTTGTCTTGCCACGCTGGATTTGCTTGCTGAAAACAGGATCACGCCGATCCCGCAAGATAATAAGCTGGCAACTTATGCGTCCAAAATTAGCAAGGAAGAAGCGCTGATTGACTGGCAACAACCGGCGCTTGCTCTTGAATATGAGATTCGTGCTTTCAATCCCTGGCCGGTTGCCTACACTTCCTGGCAAGGAAAAAATTTGCGTATCTGGTCAGCGAAGGCCTTGCAGCAACTGCATACAGTTTCAGCGCGCACCATTCTCGCTGCCTCACCCGAAGGTCTGGATATTGCAACGGGCGAAGGTGTATTGCGAATTTTGCAAGTGCAATTACCTGGCGGCAAAGTGATTTCCATCGCAGATTTTTATCATGCGCATCATGACAAGCTGATCATAGGCCAGCATTTGTTATGAAAAATTTGCGCTTGCAAGCATCACGTATCATTCATCAGGTGTCAGATGGCAAATCCCTCGCGGATATTCTCGATAAAACACTCGCGAGCCTTGCTGATCCACGTGATCGCGCTTTTGTGCAAGCGCTGGTTTATGGCGTATGTCGCTATTATGATCGTCTCGATATTGTATTAAGCCATTTATTGCAAAAACCCATGAAACCAAAAGATGTTGATGTATATGCGTTATTACTGGTTGGTTTATATCAGCTGATGGAAATGCGCATACCGGAATATGCAGCAGTGACAGAAACGGTCAATGCAACAGAGGCACTTAAAAAAACCTGGGCGCGTGGATTTGTGAATGCCATCCTGCGTGAATATATACGTCAGCGCGAATCGATGGATGATGTGATTAAACAGGATGACGAAGCATTATATTCACATCCTGCGTGGTGGATGAAAGCCATGCAATCGGCATGGCCTGCGCATTGGCAAACTATACTGGAAGCAAATAATCAGCATCCACCATTTGTTTTGCGCGTCAATCAGCGGCAAATATCGCGTGCTGCGTATTTGCAAAAATTACAGACGGCTGACATTACCGCGCATGCGTTAACAGAAACTCAGCAAGGAATAATTCTGGATCAAGCGCATGCTGCGACATCGCTGGAAGGATTTGCTGCGGGTGAAATTTCCGTTCAGGATGGTGCGGCGCAATTGGCAGCAGAATTATTGCAATTGCAAAATGGTATGCGTGTGCTGGATGCCTGCTCAGCGCCTGGTGGAAAATTATCGCATATGCTGGAAATTGCGGAGCTGGATGTGCTGGCAGTGGAAAAAGAACCTGCACGTATTGAACGTATTCAGGAAAATCTCGCACGTTTGCAACTGCAGGCAACGGTCATTTGTGCGGATGTGAATAAAGTGAATGACTGGTGGGATGGAAAATTATTCGATCGTATTCTGCTGGATGCACCCTGTTCTGCGAGTGGTGTTGTGCGTCGTCATCCAGATATTAAATTGCTGCGACAAGCTGCAGATATTCCAGCACTTGCGCGACAGCAATATGAAATGCTGCATGCATTATGGCCGTTATTAAAGCAGGATGGATTATTGTTATATGCAACGTGTTCTGTCTTCCCAGAAGAAAATAATCAGGTGATAAAACGTTTTCTTGGCGCGCATCAGGATGCGCAGGATGAGGCGTTATCCATTGGGATCGCATGTGATCATGGCTTTCAAATTCTGCCAGGCATGAATACGATGGATGGATTTTATTATGCGCTGCTACGCAAGATTGCGTAGAATGACTGAGCTGAATCGTTATGCGAAGAGTTGTCATCCTGAAGCAGTTGTCTGTCATCCTGTTGCGGAGAGCTGTCATCCTGAGCGCAGCTCTTGCTTTTGCGCGAAGGATCTCATGAAGAATGTACATAATTTATTGGGAGATCCTTCGCGCAAAAGCAAGAGCCGCGCTCAGGATGACAGCTCTCCGCAACAGGATGACAGACAACTGCTTCAGGATGACAGTCCTCCGTATAACTAACCCCATAACCCTGAAAGGTACCTTATGCGCATTGAATATGACGTTAAACTGGATTTTCGTGATGTACTGATTCGTCCCAAGCGCAGCGTATTAAAGACGCGCGCAGATGTTTCGCTTGAACGTGAATTCAAATTCAAGCATTCCAAAACGACCTGGCATGGTGTGCCAGTGATTGCTGCCAACATGGATCACACCGGTACATTCAATATGGCGAGAGCCTTGTCTGAACATCGTTTATTAACAGCATTAGATAAATTTATTACACCAGAAGACTGGAAAAATTTTGCAGATGAACATGCAAAAGTTTTTTCATCCCTGTTTGTATCCGTTGGTATTTCCGAATCTGAATTCACCAAACTCGAACAAATTGCAAAAGTCGCGCCGATATCCATGATTTGTCTGGATGTTGCAAATGGTTATACCGAACGATTTGTTTCCTGCCTCGAACATTTGCGTGATCAATATCCATCTGCTGTCATCATGGCGGGAAATGTTGTTACTGGCGAAATGGTGGAAGAATTAATTTTATCGGGCGCAGACATTGTCAAAATTGGCATTGGTCCTGGTTCAGTTTGCACGACACGGGAAAAAACTGGCGTTGGTTATCCGCAATTATCCGCCATTATTGAATGTGCGGATGCTGCACATGGTCTCGGTGGACAAGTATGTGCAGATGGTGGTTGTACAACACCAGGAGATGTTGCAAAAGCATTTGCAGCCGGTGCGGATTTTGTCATGTTAGGCGGTATGTTTGCAGGGCATGATGAATGTTTGGGTGAAGTCATTGAAGAACATGGCAAGAAATTCAAGCGTTTTTATGGCATGAGTTCAACCGAAGCCATGGAGCGTCATCATGGTTCAGTGGCTGATTATCGTGCGAGTGAAGGGCGATCGGTGAATGTGCCATATCGTGGTCCAGTCAAAAATACCATTCTTGATATTCTTGGTGGTATTCGTTCGACTTGCACTTACGTCGGTGCGCATCGTCTGAAAGAATTATCCAAGCGCACAACCTTCATACGCGTCACACGACAATTGAATGAAGTGTTTGTGCCATATGATGTCGACAAGAGTCGGTAAGAATTATAAGCCCAGTAATAAAAATTATTGGGCTTGTTTGTTATAAAAAATAACGATAATTGACGCCAAATATCTTTTCAATTCGCTTTGCAATAATTTTGCCGATAGGACGTTTGCCACTTTCCATTTTAGACAAATCTGATTGAGTAACATTAATTTTTTTTGCCATTTCAGCTTGAGTAAGACCTTCCCTATGTCTTGTGCCCCTGAGCAAAACACCTGCCTTGGTATATTGCTTTTCAATATTGCTGAAAATATCTTCTGGTAAAATCCTGCGCGCTGTCTTTGATTTGTCCTCATATTTTTCTGCTACTTTTTTTGGAATATTGTAGACATGTCCGTTATGGATAAGATGTAAAATGGCTCCGCGATTACTATACGATCTAGTAGGGTGCCTTTTCGTGAGTCCCGACATAATTCACCTCGATTAGCTTCTTTTGTTTATCCACAAGTTCCCAACAGCATACATAAGTAGGCTTGCCTTTTGTTAAATGACAGTGCCGAATATCTGCTTTTCTGCCTGTCAATTTCCCATAGTTAGGCCATCCTTTTCCTGGGGCTGCACCATTTTGCCGCAAATCAGAAACGAGCAAGTCCAGGATAGAAATTATCCTTTTATTCAGCTTTTTAGCCTGTTTGCCAGCTTTTTCAGAAAAATAAACATTCCAGTTCATGCATTAAATTATATGGCATTTTTTACCATATGGCAATAAATGTCATATTATAAAACATTAATAACCCTAATCTGGACTCTTGCCTCACATTTGCGCTACCATTTGCTTCCTCAAATCTGGAGATCACATGCCCTACATCATTCTTGATCGCGATGGTGTCATCAACTTCGAATCCCGCGAGTATATTAAATCGCCGGAGGAATGGTTGGCTATTCCCGGCAGTCTGGATGCGATCGCACAACTTAATCGCTCGGGTTTTCATGTGCTGGTGGTGACGAACCAATCAGGTGTCGCACGTGGTTATTTCGATCTCGAAATGCTGGATACCATCCACGAAAAAATGATGAGCGAACTTGCAACCGTGGGCGGATATATCGATGAAATCTTTTTCTGCCCACATCATCCCGATGAACATTGCTCATGTCGCAAACCTAAACCTGGCTTGTTTAAACAAATTGCCGCCAAATATCCTTTGCAAATGCAAAATACTTTTTATATCGGTGATTCTTTCAGTGATGTGCTTGCCGCACAGGCGGCAGGTTGTTTACCTTTGCTGGTAAAAACAGGTAATGGAGAATTAGCATTGCAACGTCATCCAGAACTCGCAAACATTCCGCATTTTGCTGATCTTGCCAGTGCGGTTGAATATGTATTGTCACAGGAAAAAATACATGCGTGATTTTTTTAATTATATTAATTTATTTATTCGTTCACTCATCTTCTGGTTTTATTCTGTTACCACCATCATCCTCTACAGTTTCGTCTGTCTGCTTTCGATGCCATTTCCACTGACATTTCGCCATGCACTGATTCGCTATTACATGTATGTTTATTTTTATGTATTAAAAAAAGTTTGCCGACTCGATTACCGCATTGAAGGCAGGGAAAATATTCCCACGAATAATAACGGTATTATCATGTGCAAGCATTCTTCTACCTGGGAAACTTTTTTTCTGCCGCAATATTTTCATACACCCGCACCACTCGCCAAGCGTGAATTAGCCTGGGTACCTTTTTTTGGCTGGGGGTTGGCGATAGCTGATCCAATTTTTATAAATCGTAATGATAAAAAAACTGCAATGCAGCAAATCATCGATAAAGGCACGAAGTGTTTGCAACAAGGTCGTTCCATCATGGTGTTTCCAGAAGGTACACGCGTACCATTCGGACAATCAGGACATTACAAAATGGGTGGCGCGCGTCTTGCTGCTGCGACGGGTTATCCGATTATTCCTGTTGCGCATAATGCAGGATGGTATTGGCCAAGACGTACGTTTATCAAAAAACCTGGCACGATTACGGTTGTCATTGGTCCCATGATTGAAACCAAAGGCAAAAAACCGGAAGAAATTTTAAAGCTGACCAAGGACTGGATTGAAACGACCATGACGCGTATTAACGGCCTCGTCGATAAACCCACCCGTCAATAAGTTATGTCGTTTGCATTTCTGCGGATGATCAATGCACACAGCTATCGGTGAATCGGGTGCAATAATCTGTGTCAGCGCTGAATACGGAACCAGTATCGTTTGCGCACCAAACACACGCGGTGCAACGGCATCTTCATCAAAGGTTATCAGCAAGCCATTTGGCTTGAGATTGAATGTCGCATAATTTTCAACGCGAGGTGCTGCGCCACTGGATTTCATGTTATTGCCAAAACGTTTTTGCAATACACCATAAACATATTGTGAAATGACATCGAGATAATTGACATTCGGAATAAATAAATCAGCTAATTCTATTCTCTGATTTTTATCGAGATTATAATTCAGTGCGAGAAAATCACGATACGGTTGTTTTTTACCGCCGACATAACCTTGCACACTAAAACGTACACTGATTATGTGATCGCGTGCAGGTTTGATATAGGAAGTGTTGTAATCGATATATAAATTATTGACGATGGTTTTCTTGTCCATTTTACTTTGTAACGGTGCATATTCCTTGATAAGACTGCGATAACGTGTGATTTCATCCTTGACGGTTTGCAGGGAAATTGCATTAAACGCATCAACACCTTCACGCATGGTTTCACTGGCTAATTGTGGATAAACAGATTTGATAATAATGCGTGGTTTGCCATATTCAAATTTCAGCGTGGAAACGAGATCCACATCATCATAGACATGAAATGTGAGGCTATCTTCGAGACTTTTATCGATATCTGCCATGTCTGCAGCAGTGGCGCACGACAACGTTAATAGAAATAACACAATGATAAGATATGCTTTTTTGTACATGGCCTGAAACCTCACTTCCTTGTATAATAGCGCTTTCCCGTGAAAACAGACTTCAGTATAACAAAATGAATATCGCTTTTTGCTTATTTAAATACTTTCCCTTTGGCGGTTTGCAACGTGATTTTATGCGTATTGCAAAAACCTGTGTTGCACGTGGTCATGAAGTGCATGTGTATACCTCAAGCTGGGAAGGTGAGAAAGAAACAGGATTGCATATTCATCTTCTGCCTTTGATCGGCAAACAAAATCATACACGTAATTTATCTTTCGCCAATCAAGTGCATGCGCAAAGAAAAAAACGTCATCACGATATACTGGTTGGATTTAATAAAATGCCAGGACTTGATATTTACTATGCCGCAGATGTTTGTTATCAGGCGCGTGTGCGTGAAAAATATAATAGCTGGTGGTATCGATTATTACCACGTTATCGTCAATTGCAATCCATGGAAAAATCCATATTTGCAGCAGGTCAAACAACTAGAATTATCCTGATCAGCAAAAATCAGCAAAAAGAATTCATGCATTATTATCAAACTGAAGCGCAGCGTTTTCATTTCGTGACCCCAGGCATTGCTCGCGATCGCATTGCACCAGCAAATGCTGCTGAAATACGTAATGGCATACGTGCACAATGGCAAATAAAAAATAAGGATTCGTTATTGTTAATGGTAGGTTCAGGATTTAAAACCAAGGGACTGGATCGTGCGATTAAGGGTCTCGCTGCCTTGCCTGAATCTTTACGTCAACATGCTTATTTATTTGTGATTGGCAATGATAAACCCGCAGCATTTCAAAAACTCGCAAGGCAATTGCATGTCAGTGAGCGTGTGAAATTTCTTGGTGGACGTGATGATGTTGCGAATTTCTTGCTGGCAGCAGATGTACTGGTACATCCGGCTTATCATGAAAATACCGGCACAGTTTTACTGGAAGCAGTTGTCTCTGGATTACCTGTATTAACAGTCGATGCCTGTGGTTATGCACATTACATTGCAGAAGCCAAAGCAGGTTTAGTGTTAGCCGCGCCTTTTGTGCAGGATAAATATAATGCCTTGTTGCAACACATGCTGGTTTCACCCGAAGCGCAGGAATGGAAACAGAATGCTTTGAACTTCGCGCAATCTGCCGATATTTACAGCCTGCCGGAAAAGACTGTCGATTATATTGAACAAGTGGGGCGTGAACGTGTATCTGCATCCTGAACTTAAACCTTATTTTCGCGGTATATATTCTCTCTTCGACCAGATGATGGCATTGCGTGGCGAATGTTTTCGTCATCAGGAAGGTCGTCTGACCCAGCGCATTCGTATTGGCAATAAAACGTATTTTATCAAACAGCATAATGGCGTGGGCTGGAAGGAGATCATTAAAAATCTGCTGCAATTTCGCTTGCCTGTCATCAGTGCCAAAAATGAATGGCGTGCTATCCAGAAATTGCAAAGTCTCGGAGTGAAGGTTCCAAACCTGCTGGCTTATGGTGAACGTGGCAGAAATCCTGCACGCAGGGAATCTTTTATTCTGATGGAAGAGTTGCAACCCACCATCAGTATCGAGGAATTATCGCGGGATTGGCAGCAAACACCTCCAGCATTCGCCTACCAATCAAGGCTGATCAAGCGTATCGCAAGCATTGCAAAAACCCTGCATGAGAATGGCATCAACCATCGTGATTTTTATATTTGTCATTTTTTATTGAATACCAAACTGGATGAATTATATTTAATAGACTTGCATCGGGCAGAGATTCGTCGTTTGACCAAACGACGCTGGATCATCAAGGATTTGGCAGGCTTGTACTTTTCAAGCAAGGGATGTGGATTAACGCAACGTGATTATTATCGGTTCATGAAAGTATATGCTGGTAAAACGTTGCGTGAAATCCTGCAACAGGACACAAACTTTTGGAAGAAGGTGAAAGCACGTGGAGAACGATTATATAGTGACCACATCTGATATTCATGACACTCATGGATTGGATGCGCTGCAATGGAATGAACTGCATGTAGCAGACTATGACTTCAAAAAACCATTTTGCCTGCGATTAAAAGACAAACAAGTTGTTTTTTGCGATCAGGTATTGCGCCTGGTTCCAGGACGTCGCATGGTGGTGGCGGGAATCTGGCATGGCAAACCTGCTGTTGCCAAATTATTTTATGACACACGTGCCAAACAGCATATGGAAAAAGATATTGCTGGTATTCGTTCATTGCAAAAAAATAAAATTCCTACACCAGAATTATTGTATGAAGGTGTGACAGAAGATAAAAAAATATATGTGATGCTTCTCGAGCGTATTCTCGAATCAAAAAATCTCGATGAAATCTGGAAAGAACGGCATAACACGGAAGAGCTCGTACCATTACTGAAAAACATCATCATTGAAATTGCGACACAGCATGTGCTCGGTTTGTTGCAACAGGATTTGCATCTCAAAAATTTCCTGTTAACAGAAAAAGCCATTTACACACTGGATGGTGGGCAAATTCAGGAGTTCGACGGATTACTTGGCAAGCAAGTCAGCACTCATAATCTGGCTTTGTTTTTGTCGCAACTGGGCATGGGCGCGCAACATTATCAGGAAAGTTTATTTCGTTATTATGCAGATGCTCGTGGCTGGAAATTAAAATCCGAAGATTTCACGGATTTTTTCCTGCAAATAAAAAAATGTAATGAATTACGCTGGAGTAAATTCGAAAAGAAAATCTTTCGTGATAGCACACAGTTTGTTGTGCTGGATAAAGGTAAATATACAGGTTCATACAATCGTCAATATGATGCTCCGCAATTTCAGACTTTTCTCGCAGATCCAGAATCTGTTTTTACAGATCGTGCACGTTTACTGAAAAAAGGTAATTCAGCAACGGTGATTAAAGTCAGGCTGGATAATCGTGATTATGTAGTGAAACGTTACAACATGAAAAATATCTGGCATCGTTTGCGTCGCTGTTTGCGCACGACACGTGCAGCACATTGCTGGCGTCTTGCCAATAAACTCGCCTTATTTGACGTGGCAACCGCGCATCCTGTGGCTTATCTGGAAAGCAAAAAGTTTGGTATGCGTGGCGTTTCCTATTACGTCACAGAATATGTTTCAGGCATTCATGCAGGTGATTATTTAAATCGTAATTTAAGTAAATCAGACAAGACACAAGCCATGGTCAAACGCATCAGTGATTTATTAAAGTCGGTCGCAAAAGTTGATGTGACACATGGCGATTTGAAAATCAGCAATATTCTGGTGAATGCCAGGGAACAACCTGTGCTGATTGATCTTGATGGTGCAGCGGAACATCCATCATTATCTGGGTTACGCAAAGCCTGGCACAAGGAATTAGACCGGTTTTTACTGAACTTTAAAGCTAATCCTGGTTTGCAAAAGAAGTTTGAGATGGAGTTAGCGCAGCAGTAAAACGCTGCACTAACCAGTCAAGCATTTTTCTGGAATAAGCAGATAAATCAGATTCTTTAAAATACTCCTGCATAAAATCCTGCACGCCATATGCTTTCCAGATTTGCTGATCATGGGGTTCCTGCAGAAGATGACGAATATTTCGATAACGCAGATAAACAGACAGCGAATAATTTTTAAATCTCACATCAGTGACATCCAGCAGCGAAAATGTCGAACTATTCTGGTCGTATAACAAATTTTCCAGATGGATGGAGCGGAAAAAAATTCCTTTGCCATGTAAATCAGCAAGTAATTTAGCAACAGCTGTGATCGTATCTGCATGACCATTTTTGGCGAGATAGCGAACATCCTGTCCTGCAAGTTTGGCGTAATAAAGCAGATGGATTTTAAGATCAGGACAAAATTGTGTCTCGCTGATGATGGGAACGCTAAAACCATGCGCGTGTAATTTTTTGACATTGGCGGCAAAACGTCGCGCGCGAGGATAGATATGATCCGAAGACCAGAGAGTCTTTTTGGCGTAAAAGAGCTTGATGATGGTGTCTGATTTCTTTTCAAATACTTTTGGCTGATCCAGACTCTTGCCGTATTTTAGGACACGGGTGGAAGGATCATTGCAGATTGCTTCGAATTCATTTGTGGAAATTATGTGCATTTTTTTACCCTGGGTTTTCGGTATTTTCCATGATTTCGGGGAGATAGGGAAGTCTCACACCTCAAACTTGATCCCCTGTGCCAACGTCAATCCCTTTCCCCAATTGATCGTATTCGTCTGCCTGCGCATATAAGCTTTCCATGCATCGGAGCCTGCTTCGCGTCCACCGCCGGTTGCTTTTTCTCCTCCGAATGCACCACCAATCTCAGCACCTGAAGTACCAATATTGATGTTCGCGATACCACAGTCACTGCCACGTGCAGATAAAAATTCTTCGGCATGTTGTAAATTTTGCGTGAACAAGGCAGATGACAAACCAAAGTGCGAATGATTTTGCATGGCTATCGCATCATCCAGGGTTTGATATTTCATGACATATAAAATGGGAGCAAACGTTTCGCGTTGCACAATTTCCCAATCGTTTTGCGCAGCAATCAAAGTTGGTTGCACATAATATCCATCATGATCCAGCGTTTTGCCGCCAAATAAAATTTTGCCGCCTTGCATGACAGCATCACTAATCGCCTGGTGATATTGTTTGACAGCATACATATCAATCAAAGGCCCCATCAGATTTTTCTGATCGAGCGGATCACCAATCGTAATTTTTCCATAAGCATTTACTAATGCCTGCACTACACGATCATAATTATTTTCCTGCACGAATAAGCGTCTGGTGGTTGTGCAACGTTGTCCAGCTGTACCGACTGCACCAAATACAATGGATGGAATCGCAAGCTGCAAATCAGCATCATTATCGAGAATAATCGCATTATTACCACTTAATTCCAGTAACATGCGACCTAATCTCGAAGCTACCATTTGATTAAGCGCACAACCGACAGCGGTTGAACCAGTAAAGGAAATTAATGGCAGACGTGTATCATTCGCCATCGTTTGTACGAATTGATTATCATCAGAAACGAGCAAGGAAAAAATTCCACGATAACCAAATGATTCGCAAACACGATTACAAATATGCTGCACGGCCACTGCACATAATGAGGTTTTTGGTGAAGGTTTCCAGATAACCGTGTTACCACAAATCGCTGCAATAAATGCATTCCATGACCAGACTGCAACTGGAAAATTAAATGCACTGATGACACCAATCACACCGAGTGGCTGCCATTGTTCATACATGCGATGTTGTGGACGCTCGGAATGCATGGTATTGCCGTAAAGCATGCGTGATTGACCGACGGCAAAATCTGCCATGTCTATCATTTCCTGCACTTCGCCATCACCTTCCTGTTTGGATTTTCCCATTTCGAGTGAAACTAAACTGCCGAGATTATCCTTGTTTTTACGTAATTCATCGCCAATAGCACGAATCACTTCACCACGCTTTGGTGCGGGAATTAATCGCCAGGATAAAAATGCTTGCTCAGCTTCTTTTACAACATGTTCATAATCATTTTGATTGGCGCGATATACCGATGCAATTAATTTGCCATTCGCAGGATTCACGGAAATGATTTCATCGGTTTGATTTTCCGACCACCAGTCATTACCTGTGCTCGCCCCAGAATTTTTTTCAGTGAGATGAAGTGATTTTAATAAATCCATTTTTTTATCCTTCCGCAAAATAACTACCGAATCGATTTGCAATTAATTCGTCATAGGAAAAATCTTCCTGACGCACAAAACCATGATATTTATCCGCATTCGTCATAACCATATCCAGCACAGCACAAATTCCTGATGCAGTAGTCAATTGTATGGCTGACCAATGATGATCATATTTTATTTGCGGATAAAATTTTCTAACGTAATTTTTCTCGATGTACTGATTATTAATCGTGCCGGTAACAGATACATATACCAGCACAATATCCTGAAAAGTTTTAGGAATAGCATGTTCAAAAATATGTTTCAGCGTTTGGCGATCTTCATTCAAGCGCAAATCATTCATCAGAAATTTTATTTTTTCACAATGACCAGGATAACGTATGGTTTTATAATTCATGTCCTTTATCTTACCCGCATACGTTTCCACCAGACTGCCAATGCCACCAGATGTATTAAATGCTTCGTATTGCAAACCATCAATCTCAATTTCTTCCAGACCTTCCAGCGGCTGCAAGCTGACGGGTTCACCATGCAAAACAGCAAGACAGGGATTGCCATATTCATTAATCAATCCATCCGTTGACCAGGTTAACGAATATTGCAAGGCATTACTGATGTTGACTGGCAATGCACCAACACGCAATTTCACGGTATCCAGTTGTGGAAAATGTCGCATGAGATCATTGGCGACGATGCTAATAAAACCAGGTGCCAATCCACATTGTGGAACGAAAATACTTTTACTGCTGGTGTTTACCAATGATTCCACTGCCTTGGTCGTTTCAACATCTTCTGTCAAATCGAAATAATGCAAATGATTTTCTGCCGCAACTTTAGCAATCGGAATATTACAGTAATAAGGCAGGGATGAAATAATCGCGGCGATTTTATTTTCCTGAATAAATGCGGCTATTTGAGTAACATCAGTTGCATCCAGTTGTACGTAATTAAAATTGGGAATATTGCCTAAACGTTTTACTTCGGGGTTATCTGCCTGAATATCGGCGAGATAAACATGATAAACATCGGAATGTGCGAGTAAAAATGCGATGAGTGAACCAATTTTTCCTGCGCCAATAACAAGAATATTTTGCATGTAAAATCCTTTTTTGCTGCTTTAATGTGTATCCTGACCTGGTGGATGTGGTTGCATGGATTTGCTCGATGCAATCTGTGAATGTGTTTGATCAATCGCACCTTTGGGTCCATTCAGGGCTTCAAAATTTTCTATGGTCGCAAATGTGATGGATAAAGGATCGCCCTCAGGTTTCCCACGTGTTTGATTGCCTCTATCGATTGGTGCATAACTTTCGTTAGAAGCAGCACTGACATCAACAATAGCATTACCGTTTTCTCCCTGAATAAAAATGGTAGGTGGCACCGAACCAGGTTTTTTAAAATCTACACCAAGCAAGCTCATCATATTATTGACGACTTGATCTGTTTCATCTGGTTTTGGAGCTGCTGGCGTCATTTTATTTTTGGGTGCTTCCGGTTTCGGACGTTTCAATAGTCTTAACTCTTCCATGTTTTGTAATAATTCTTCATGTATTTTACGTAACTGCATTTGTAATTTTTTTAATTCAGTCGGCGTGAGTTTTTTATTGATATCATTTTCGTTTTCAACACCGCGATCATTAAATAATTTTTTGATGCTATCACGCAAGCCATTATGTTTTTCCATTGTCGAAGTCAGTACCAGCAACATGGTCAGCTTGTGTAAAAATTTTGGATTATTATCGATGGCTGCATTTCTGTCGATTTCCAGTTCATTTTTCGTTATCATTTGTGCGACATTTTTCGCAAGTTCTTTTCTTTGTGCTGGCGTGATGGAAATTTTCAGATCAGGGCGTTCATCCTGAATTTTTTGCAGGATTTTATCGATGAGAACGGTTAAATAATTAGCGGCCTCATTTGTATCCATCTTGTCTTTGACGACCATAATGTTTTCAATCTCTTCTGAGAATATGGATTCAATAATTATAACATGCTGGATAGTATAAGGCGGATTTTTCATGAAGGAACAACAGGTTATAAGGCTCGCACTTCCCTTGCCACTCAGGAAGTATTTTGATTATTTACCGCCAGAAAATATTGATTTTAAAGCCTTAATACCGGGTATTCGTGTGCAAGTACCTTTTCAGCAACGTTCACTGGTTGGCATTCTTGTGAGCGTTGAAAATAAATCCGATGTACCTTATGCAAAACTTAAACGCGCGCAAGCGATTCTCGATACACAACCACTGGTGCCAGAAGATGTGTACAAGCTCTGTTTATGGGCAGCGGAATACTATCATTATTCAGTTGGCGAAGTGTTGGCGAGTGCATTGCCAACTTTGTTGCGCAAAGGTAAACCTGCGATTCTCAAGGTTCGTAAAAAAGAAGAAGACATTGCAGAAAAAGATACAGCACTGGAATTAAATGCTGATCAGCAATTTGCTGTGCAACAGATTAATCAGGCAAAAGAAACATTTCAGGTATTTTTATTGAATGGTGTAACAGGAAGTGGCAAGACAGAAGTTTATTTGCAATCCATGACGGAAATATTGCAGGCAGGAAAACAAGTATTGGTACTGGTTCCTGAAATTAGTCTCACACCGCAAACTGTGCAACGATTTCGTCAGCGATTTTCGCAGCATAAAATATTGGCATTACATTCCAGCCTGACAGAGCAACAACGTTTGCAAGCATGGTTAATGGCTAAGTCAAATGATGCGCAAATTATTATTGGCACACGCTCAGCAATTTTTACGCCACTTGCTGCATTGGGTTTAATTATTGTTGATGAAGAACATGATGCTTCATTCAAGCAACAGGATCGTTTTCGTTATCATGCGCGTGATCTTGCGATCATGCGCGCTAACATGAATCATATTCCTGTTGTGCTCGGTTCTGCCACGCCGTCACTGGAATCGATGCTAAATGTGAAACGTAATCGTTATCAATTATTATCCTTGCCAATTCGTGCCGGCGTTGCACAATTACCTGATTTTCGCTTGCTGGATTTACGCACCTTGCCTGTGCAGGAAGGTTTGTCATCTGAATTGATTAATATGATTCGCGTGCATCTTCAGCGTGATAATCAAGTGATGCTGTTTTTAAATCGTCGTGGTTTTGCGCCAGTTTTATATTGCACGCAATGTGCATGGATGGCAGCTTGCAAACGTTGTGATGCGCGGATGGTTTATCATCAACATCCTGAGCGTTTGCAATGTCATCATTGTGATACACGTTCACGCATTCCAGAGAAATGTCAGCAATGTGGTGATACGCGTTTACAACCGGTTGGTCTGGGAACGCAGCGTCTCGAGCAAACACTGGCGAAATTATTTCCGAATATTCCATTAATACGTGTTGATCGTGATAGCACCAGGCGTAAAGGTGAAATGCAAAATTTGCTTGAACAAATCGCCAATAATTCAAAAGCTATTTTACTGGGAACGCAAATGCTGGCTAAGGGTCATCATTTTCCAAATGTCACATTGGTAGGTGTGATTGATGCGGATAGTGGTTTATTTAGCGCGGATTTTCGTGCCGCAGAACAAATGGGGCAATTGTTGATGCAGGTATCAGGACGTGCTGGTCGTGCGGAAAAAGCAGGTGTGGTGGCGATACAAACGCGTCATCCAGATCATGCATTGTTGCAATTGCTGATAAAAAAAGGTTATCAGGCTTATGCGGATAATTTGTTAGGAGAACGCGAGATGGCTTTATTGCCACCGTTTTCTTATTTTGCTGTGTTTCGTGCGGAAGCTTATGTGGAAGACAATGTTAAAAATTTTCTGACGATTATTCGCGATATGCTGCCGAACTCTTTGGATACATTGCAAGTGATGGGACCTGTGCCTGCGATCATGGCGCGGAAAAAAGGATTGCATTGTCAGCATTTGTTGATGAAAACAAATAAACGTAGCGTGTTGCAAGCAACGCTGAAAAATATTTTGCAACAACTGGAATCACTCACTGGCAATCATGCTGTGAAGTGGGTGCTGGATGTGGATCCGGTTGAGGTGTGAAGTTTATATAAAATTATTTCTTCAAAAACGTTGTCAACAAATCAATCGGTATTGGAAAAATAATCGTCGAATTTTTTTCTTCACTAATATTGGATAGCGTTTGTAAATAACGTAACTGCATGGATTCGGGTTGTGATGCCAGCACTTTGGCAGCCTCTGCCAATTTCTGCGAAGCCTGAAATTCACCATCTGCATGGATGACTTTCGCACGGCGTCCGCGTTCTGCTTCTGCTTGTTGCGCAATGGCGCGTATCATGGATTCATTCAAATCAATTTGTTTTATTTCCACCATGCCAATTTTAATTCCCCATGCATCTGTATGCTCATCGAGAATTTTTTGTATGTCGGTATTTAATTTATTTCGCTCAGCCAACATCTGATCGAGTTCATGTTGTCCTAAAACAGAACGTAATGTAGTTTGTGCCAATTGATTCACTGCTGTGTAGTAATCTTCAATTTGTATCACAGCACATTCTGCATCAATTACACGAAAATACACAACTGCATTCACACGTACAGAAACGTTATCGCGTGAAATCACATCTTGCGGTGGAATATCCATGACAATTGTACGTAATTGCACACGTACGTATTGCTGAATTAAAGGAATAATAAGAATCAGTCCTGGCCCTTTTACTTTCCAGAAACGTCCCAAAGTAAATACGACAGCACGTTCATATTCACGTAACACATGAAATATGCCGAATAATAAAAATAAAATTGCAACGGCTACAATGATATAAGCTGTATACATAATTATTTACCTCTAATTTTTTCTAATGGTTCAACGGTCAGTATTAATCCATTTACCTGCGTGACTTTTATTTTATCGCCGGAATTTAATTCAAGTGCATGTGTCGATTGTGCCTGCCAGATTTCGCCATGCACACGTACGATCACTTGTCTATTCATGACGCTGATTACTTCACCGATGCTGCCGATTAATCCTTCACGTCCAGATACAATCTTGCGTTTATGCGACTGGATAGCGAGTGAAAGAATCATGAATACCAAAGTGAGTGTGAGTATACTCATGCACAAAATTAATGGCCAGGCAATGTGTTGTGCTTGATTGGTAGTATCAAATAAAAAAATGGATCCAATGATAAATGCAATCGCACCAGCAATTGCAATGATGCCAAAACTGCCGACAAACATTTCTGCGATCATAAATCCGATGCCGAATAATATCAGCATAAGTCCCACATAGTTGACAGGAATTAAATGAAAGGCATAAAGCACGAAGATGAGCGCAATAATTCCCGTGACACCTGGTGCAATCAATCCAGGATTGGCGAGTTCAAAAAAGAGTCCATAGATGGCGATCAATAATAGTAAGTAAGCGATATTCGGATTGGTGATGATGGTGTTGAAGGTGAGAAGCCAGTCGGGATTAACGATAGCAGCAGGCTGTATTTCAGCGGCAAATAATGTGCAGCTGGTGAGGAAAATGAGTGTAATTGCAAGAAAATAGCGCATGATCATGATTATAACGTATTTGCATAATACCCAGATTAATTGGCATTGACGTCATTGATTGGACTGCTATACTTGCGCGGTCTATGCCGGGGTGGCGGAACTGGTAGACGCGCCGGTCTCAAAAACCGGTGAGGGTAACCTCATGCCGGTTCGATTCCGGCCCTCGGCAAATCTCATCTTCGTACTCTCATGCGTAACTGTTCAGTCCCGGTGGCACAGTGGATAGCGCGGCCCCCTCCTAAGGGGCAGGTCGGAGGTTCGAATCCTCTCCGGGACGGATGGAGGAATGAAATGAAAAAAGAACGCAATATAGGCCAGGAAATTTTGGCTGGTATCAAAGAGATTAAAGAATGGCAGCAAGGAAAGAAAAAACTAAAGACGACTTATGTTCAGTTTCCTCGAATAAACAAACACGGACAATTGAATGACAAAAATTATTTTCGTTCCAGGGAATAATGGGTGCACAACACAGGTTAAATAAAAAATAATTTTACTAACTTGGGTAAATCAGATTTAACCATACAGCCTTTTTCAATTTGGGTAATTAATTCTTTTGGAGTTAACAAAACATAATCAACAAAATCGTTTTTATTGTAATCAGGAATAGTGTCAGTTTCAATTTTATACACATTCATAAATGATGAAACATGATGAATTGTTGGTGATAAATGACCGAGAAAATGAATCTGTAAGGGAGTTAAATCAATATTTAATTCTTCTTTTGCTTCACGATATAAGGCATTCTTATAACTCTCTCCACTTTCGACATGTCCGCCAATACTCATATCCAGGCAAAGAGGGAAGAGCTTTTTTTCAGCGGTTCTTCGTGGTAGCCATAATTCACCTTTGGAATTTATGATGAATGCATTTACTACTCTGAAATTTGAAAGGTTTTCTTCATATATTTCAGAACGTTTTTTCTTATTAATTACTTGATCGTTCTCATCGACCAAGTCTAAATACTCATCAGGTATTTGCGGTTTATTCATATATGATATCAGCTCAATTGTGCAGACGCCGTCTGCACAATTTTATGTCTGAATAAAACAGGCTTGCAATTAAATTTTATTGCTTACGAGTGCAATGTAGCAATGCATTATTTAGAGAAGTTATAACTTTATGTTTGTTAGATATTTATAAGTTAATTTTGCATGATTTTTTATTAAAAATTCTTGCAAAATGCGAGTGCCATGCTATATTTGCCATATGACTACATACAGCTACGAATCTCTAAATAAGCATTTACGATCAGGTCGGGTTTATCGGCGCGATATGCTTTTGCCTTATTCAAAAGCGCTTGATAGGGATATAAAAACCTTAGTGGAAAAAGGAGAGGTGCGTAAATTAGCTGGCGGTTTATTTTATAAACCAGCCATATCGACATTTGGATTACTGCCGCCTAAAGATGGCAATCTTATAAGTTGTTTTTTGCGAGATAATCATTTTCTAATGTATTCAATGAATCAATACAACTCTTTGGACCTTGGTTTAACTCAGCTTTATAATCGTGTAGTAGTGCTGAATCGTAAAAGACATGGTGTGTTTAAGCTTGGAAATAGACAGTTTGATTTTCGACGATCTAATAAAGAATTTCCCAGGAAAATAACACCAGAATTTTTATTGGTAGATTTATTAAATAACCTTAACGAACTCGCCGAAGATACTACATTGCTTAAAAATAATATTCTTAATAATGTCTTTCGTTATGACAAGAAAAAATTACTGCACTGGGCTAAGGTATACGGAAAAATAGCTACAAAAAAATTTATTGAGGAAATTTGCAATTAATAACTAAAATTTTTTTAATTTAATATTGGCGCCCACTTGGCTTAACCGAGTCCAATATTGTATTATTATTTACGAATTTTATTATCCCTAACTGTATGAAATATAATTCTCGCGCTCGTGACATGTGCCATTTAATATCTCCACATTCCTCAATCCCTCTGCTAAAGAAACTTCCGGCGAATTGTCATGACGCACCGCATCGATGAAAGCTTTTAACTGCTCAACATACAAATTCGTTTCTTCAAAAATGAATTGTTCATTCCCAACAAATAATTTTCTTTCATGAATTTCACCAGCAAGATTATCACCATGTACATTCATTTTATCTGTTTCGATTATCAGTGAAAAAGGTTCATCGCAAATTAATGAGCAATCAATTTCTGCTATCGCGCCTGATGCAAATTGCATACGAATCGAATTTGCTGCATCAACATTTGTGTTTGGCAAATATTCGCTATGGATTCTCGAACTGATCACTTCACCGCAAGCAGGCAACAATATCCATCGGACAACATCGATCAAATGCGTACCAAGCGCAGAAAGACAACACCATTTTCCATAAACCGGATCAAGCCGCCATTTGGCATGATCAATAAAATTAACTCCCCAACGTAATTTGATTTTATTTATTTTACCCAACTCATTATTTTTTGCCTTCATCGCGATATGTCTTAATCCACGATGCCAACGTAAATGATATGCAACCGACAAAATAACAGGAGTCGCAGTAAGCTGATTTAATATTTGTTGAGCAGATTCAATTGAAGTACAGACAGGTTTTTCTACCAGAATTGCTTTGCCAGATTTACTGCATTCAATGATTTGATCAGCGTGCAAATTATCAGGCGTGGTGATGATAACAGCATGCAAATCAGGATCATTAAGCATGTGTTTATAATTATCATAAATTTTAGCGGCAGGATTATGTTCATTAACAAACTTTTGCGCGCTTTCCTGTGTGCGTCCTGCGACGCTCCATAGTTGCGCATCAGGAATTATTTTTAATGCATTTGCATGTCTTTCTGCAACGCGTCCTGGGCCGATTATTCCTATGTTGAACATATTAATTTTCCTCTTTTTCCATTATTGCTTTTATCTCTTTATCAAAATCAGATTCAAATAATTTATCCTGAACATTACGATATTTCTCAAACTCATTCTCAGCATGATCTTTGGCAATTTTGGCGCTTATCTTTCCTGCATCTTTTAATATGTCACGCGCATCCAGTTCGAGAAGCTTGTCCAACTGTGTTGCCCAGTTTTCCATTGTCATTGGCATTTTTCTTTTGGCACGACCTTCTGCTAATTCGAGATAAGCATTAACAATATGGCCAAGTGAGTCCAGTTCATCTGCTGATAAATAATTTTTTGCCCTGGATACATCTGTCTTCAGGATTTTTCCATCTGGACAATTTTCCCAGTTGGTAAGACCCATATGTTGCTTATTACTATCAGCACGTTTATGAATAAGCTCAGATGCTGTATGACCATGAATGGCAAAGTGCAATTTGTTTTGCACTTTGGCGAAAAATTCGCGAGTAGTTGGAGCATTTTTATTGTAATCCATGCTGGTTGCATATATGTCAGTTATTTTTTGATAAAAATGACGCTCACTGAGACGAATTTCGCGGATTTCAGCGAGTAATTGTTCAAAATAGTTTTCACCTAAAAATGTGCCATTCTCGAGACGTTTTTTATCCAGTACATATCCTTTCATTGCAAATTGATGCAGCACTTGCGTCGCCCATTGGCGAAACTGAGTCGCGCGTTTCGAGTTCACTCGATAGCCAATGGAGATAATAGCGTCGAGATTGTAAAACTGAGTATTGTAATTTTTTCCGTCACTTGCAGTTGTTAGGAATTTCCTAATAACTGAATTTTGATCAAGTTCACTAGATGTGAACACATTTTGAAGGTGTTCATTAATGGTCGGAATGCTTACCTCAAACAATTCTCCCATCAGCTTTTGCGTTAACCAGATAGTTCCATCTTCGTACCGCGCCTCGATGGCTTTCTCGCCTTCCTGCTGAGTAAAAATGAGAAATTCAGAAGTGCTATTGCGAATATTTATCTTATGTTCTAGCGTGTCTTTATTCATAAAAAAAAGTGCCCTCATACGAGTGAATATGAAATGGTGATTAAATGGCAGGGGGAATGCGGTGCATTTTATCGAAGCAAGCAGATGTAAGCAAGATGAATTATATTAAACAACTCGCCTATACTTATATCTTTCCTTAATCATTGTATTAAAAAATTTACCTGCAGAAGTTGCGTGAGTTAACCGCTCATATATCTCTTTTGGTACATTATAATATTCATATTCATTACCGCTAATAAAGCGTATATACAACGATGATTTTTGCCACGCAGCAGCAGAAATCGCAGAAGATTGAATATGCCTCCAGGCAGACATGATAAATACCCCAATGTAATTAGAATTATGGAGTGAGTAATTAGTAATATTATATCATCACCTAGGAGTTTACGATTTTTAGGTTGCATTACACTGATAATATTAAAAATAATTAAAGATATTTAACGCATCATCAATGATAAAGCCGCCATCACGACCATCGTCAAATCTTCTATTAATGTAATGCTGGAAAGTGGAACTTTGAGTAATGTGCCAAGGCAGGCGCAGTGAAATTTTTGTTTCTTCAGCAAACTATTAATAATGCCGAGACTGGAAAATCCCATGATAATAATCGTTGCGATATCTGTCGCGACAGGAAACCACAATCCGACATATAAAATCCCTAATGCCAATTCCAGAAAGGGATAGATAAAACCATACGCATGCACACGTTTGGCCAGTAAATCATAAGTGGCATAGCCTTCTGCAAAACCACGAATATCCAGTAATTTGAAGGCTGAAAACACCAGAAAAAATCCCGCCATAAATTGCGACATCCAGTGATGCCAGTCCATGCCATCAGCATGAAAATTATTGATCGATGCAACGAGAATAATATAAGCAGCAATTAAAAATATCGGGTAATATGCGCGAAGTCCAGTTGGTTCTGCTTCCATATGCGAATGTGGGTCTGACATGTTCATGATAAGGTTCCTTGTGATGATGCATGGGATTATATGTGGCATGAAGGATTTTATACAAAATTTTCTATCCGAATTTCTATAAAATCGCGGGGTATAAATATTAAAAATCGCGGGCTTAAAATATATAAAATCGCGGGTTGAATATTTATCCATTGAAGAAGTAAGTGGTCAATTTATAGCAACTACTTTTTCAACATCGCCGCGGCGGTTGGTACTGCTCCCAATTTTTTTTCTGCGCGACGATATTCATGCGATATAGGTGAATTCACAGATTTCTCATTCTTTTTAATCTGATCGTAATATCCATCCAATACCGTTTTTTCCTTGGCAAATATCCTGACTGTGCCGTAAGCATTTCGATCTGCACCAAATTGTTCATGCTTTAATCCACTGGATACAAAAAACAGGCAAGTTGCACGCGATTTGCTGAAATTTTCAATATGCGTATGCATTTGCTCTGTTGTGGAACTGGTGGTATCGAGTATCAGGATTTTTTGTACGATCTTGTTGATATCAACTTTATATTCATCTGCTTTGCCATTTGTGACACATGCGTTTGCATCGCGAAGATAAACAGTGCAACTGGATTCTTGTTTTTCCTCAACATGAATAAATTTACCTTCAATGAGGTTAATTAATTTAATAGCATCAGCCACTTCATAGTAAGCCTTGTCAAGAAATAAGCTGTACGCATCTAATTTATTTTTAATTGCTAATAAAGCAGCCAAAATTGCTCGCATGCCATTACTAACTATCAGTTTTTTGGTATAAACAGTTTCTGTATCAAATGTTGTTTCCTCCTCAGAATCGCTTTCGTAGCCATCCTCATATTTAGTAGAGCTACTTACTTTTCTAAGGACACTAATCAGGATTAATACATTCAATACGTCCAGCAAATTGTATATATCAGAAATAGTTTTTGTTCTAACTTTATTTTCAAGTGCCTTAATGAGAGCTGATTTATCTTTGAAATTTGGTAAATTATTTTTGGCAGACAAAATGATATTGTTAACAAAACCCCAGAATTTTTCATCATTTATAATGGCCTCATGGTTTTCGGATGAAGTTATGTCATATGAAATCTCATCATGGTTGAATGATAAAGTATCATTTTTTATTTCAAGACGAGAGATTGCCCATTCCGTAGCGTTTGTTACCGCGACAAGAAGATTAGTGCCATTATTCAGGGATTGATAAACTTTAGCTGCAATACCATCACGGCAATTAGCTGTCCGCATAAGATTTTGTAGTGTTGTTTTTCCATTTTTTTCGACCTGTTGCCAAAGCGAGTGAAATATATTTGTGAGGTTTGGAGTTGCATATTTTTTACAGAGATATTTTTTGTGTTCATCGCTGCCATAAAAGGAATTGATAAGCTGCCTATTGTTTTTTTCTGGATCACGAATGTCTGATATCAATTGATCAAGTTGATTCAAACCATCTGCTAAAACTTGTAAATAAGTATCTGGCACTATTCCCATGCTAATGCGAATACTGTTACCTGTTACAGAAATGGTTGGAGTAGTAAATCCAAAACTGGAACGTCTTACTAACTCGATCGGAATATTTTGTTGGGCAGCTTTGTAGTTCACATATCCGACATAAATACTTATTAAAAAATTCGACCATGCTTCCAGCGTTGCCTCACTTGGCTTATGCGTATTTTCTGCAGATTTAAAAATGGATATAGGTTTAATATAAACCATGACACAAGGATAATTATTATAAAAACCAGCTTTTATATTGGGTTTATCACTAACCAGTCCCGCGAGTGATTCGCAGAGTGAAAGTTTATAGTTAAGAGACTCATCATATAGAGCCGCATTACCAGTAGTCTTATCATTTCCATTTGATATCTTCGATGGTTTTTGTTTTTTTGGAGGTGTTTTAAAAGAATCACCGCTTCTTTCAAAATTATTTGCATAGGCACCAAAGTGAGCCCTTCCACCTTGTTTCAGTTCTTTTTTTCCTTTATCGGTTTTGCAGAATTTTTCAGGCTCCTTATCTGTATGAGGAGATAATTCACTGCGGTGATAGGTTTCACCATGTTTTTTTGTTTTGTCATCTGAAAAATGAGGTTCAATATAACTGTGAAATAGACAAAGTGGCTGGAAGAAATAGTTTTTTGCTGATTTAATGCCTGGCTTTTTAGAATCATATTCTTCAATCGGTTGTTTGAAATCATCACTTCTTGTTTTTGTCATTTCTCTCTCCCCGTAAAGGATTAAAACTAATGTATCTTGTCGTCGCATGTCAATAACGAAACTCACCCCATTTTTTTCGCCAATGAATGATTATCCTTTTCAACCAGCGATTCCATCCGGTCATTTTTGCCAAACATCTGCTGATGTTTCATCGACATACCTGCGTTATAACGCGCAGATAATTGCTGCAAAGCTTTTTCTGCGCCCACATCATTCGCAATATTAAACATTTTAAATAACAGATCATGATCAATGAATAAATCAATATATTCCTTGCGCACACGATGATCAGGATGGGAAAGCAGGGAATGCATCACAGCATTAAAATGCCCTTTGTCATACACGGTTGGCATGGTGAATTGCTGTAATAACGCAATGACGCCATCGCTCGCAGTAAATTTTTTATGAAGATATTTCATCAATAATAAAACCGCCGTTGGATCACTAAGAAATTTTATTTTGGCGGCATCATTCATAAAGTCGAGACGCATTTGTTTTAAATCGGCTAATCCTTTTCCTGATGTATCACAAATAATCGCCTGACCATTTTTATAAATGCAAAATAAACCATGTATGGTGAATATTTGACTATTAATAAAAGTAAAAATATCTTTTTCAATGATGGATAATTCAATTCGTCCAGCCATGCAGTTTTTAAAATATAAACCATTGCGATTGCGGCTCGCTTTGAAATGCTGAGCCAGCAAAGTTTCACTATCAATCGTCGAGACAAAATCCAGATCAGCAGAGTCTATCGATGGCATGTGATCAAGCTCTAATGCCAAATCAAGCACTTTGCTGCCATATAAACAATGTTCGTGACTAAAGCTATCCAGATGCAAAAAAACATTAGCAAGATTTTCAGGAAGATGATCAATCACCAGCGATTGATGGTTGCAAACAAGTCGCATGATGTGTGAAGCAAATTGCATGGTTTTAATCGAGCCAGATAAATCCTGCAACATGGTGCGTTCAATTCCATGGTTGCTTAGCTTTTTATTACGTGAGCAAATTTCACGATATTTATTTAAACCAAGATACATTATTTTTTGATAATCAGTTTCATTTTCACCCGCAAGTTCTTTTCCCAGGCTATATAAAAAGTCCTGCTGATCATCAAAGGCTTTCTGTATTAACTCAGCATATTGCACTTCGCATTTTTGCTGATAGTCAGTGGCAGCAGCAATTGTCTCATCCAGAATTTGCTTTCCAATAGCAAACCCTTCCTGTTCTTCCGCAGAAAGAGTCGGTAAAACGGCGGGAGCAAGTGCGAGAAATTTACTATAAAAAGGATGGATCTGATAATACTTGTTAGTAACCAGTGAAAAAATTTGTGTAATGTAATTCAGCTGCTGAGGTGTCAATGGTCTATTATTTTTTAGTCGCTCATTCATTAAATGACAAGTAGTTTGCAGATTTTTTAATAAAACACTGGAGTGAATAAATAATACTTCATCGAGATCCATCAATTTTTTCCAGGATAAATTGACAGGTTCAGGTTTGGTCATTTCATGTTTGTCTGACTGTTCAGGCATGGAGGTGATTGCACCAGAAGAATTATTTTTTATTAATTTCTGACGGCGTTCCTGATATTTTTTCGAATAAAAATCCTGTTGCTGCTTTGCTTCAGCGTGCAGGTTATCCAACAGGTTAATACTTTTATCTTCTGCTGCATTGTTTGACGCATTCATAAAATCCAGCAATGAAATGGTTTCATCGTGTTGTGCTTTCAAATGATGACTGTCAAAAAAAACAGGACTGACCATTTCAAATCGATCATGAAATCGTAATATGCGCAATTTGGTATTTAATAAATCATAAGCTTCAATCCATTCTGGATCATTGCAAGTCATTAACTCAATACGACTGCGTGATGGAATCAGGTTATTTAATTGTTTCAGCGTCATTTCGATCAGGTTATATGTCGTGTAAATTAATTCTATATAAGGATTAAATCCGGAGGATTTTCCTGGCAACGCATGATTAATTTCATTTTCCTGATGAAGAATGATTTTGTTATCAATTGATTCCAGAAAATTGAGAAAATCTTCTGCTTTTTTATCACTAATAGGAATAATCAACCCATATTTTTTCAGACGAATAATACGATCCTGAATTTCAAACCAGTACAACAAACATTGATCAAAAAGATTATGACTGCCGGATAGTTTGAAAATAACCTGTGATTTTTCCTGCTCCAAACCCGATCTGTCAAGAAACGGTGCGAGTACATTGTCTTTGTTATATTCCAAGGGCAGATTAATAAAATCTGGCAAATACAGCAATGTTGCCTTGAGCATTAAAGCTGCCTGGTGAAATATATTTCTATCTTTATTGGCTGCAATATATTTTATGATTGCATCTTTGGCGAGATGTAATGAGGTCAAATAGATTGAGTTGGGATTTTTACTGTAACAACGCATGTTAAATAAAACAGCTGTTTGTATGCCATATAAAACATATTCAGGATATTTGTAATACTCGATCGGGTACTTGTTAGCCTGTATGACGGATTTTAGGAAATAGCACTGGGAATAATTATAAAAAAAATAATAACGTAAATGAGCTGGTTTTAGTGTGATACCGATATAATTGGCAATGGATAAAAATAAATGTTGCAGCAGGTGTTCCTCATTCGGCATATTTTCGAGTATCTTCACAAATTCATAACAGCGTCGTTCCACTGCATTTTTAGTCTCTTCATGTTGATAAGCCTGAATCGACTGTTCAGACAAAACCTGTAATTGCCCAATTATATTATCAATGGGATGGTGTGGTTTCACTTCCGCTGAAGGTAATGCAAGACATTCATCTTCAGTTTCAACAACGAAGGTCGTGCAGCCATGCATTTTTTCCTGATAAAGCTTGATAACATCCAGTTGATAAAATTCATCTTTAAAACTCTCCAGCGCAAGATAATATTTTTTCACGAGCTGCATTTCATTTTCTGTTAGGCTGACATGTGCACGTTTGATGAATAGTTCAGCATCCTGAATAAAATAATGAATGATTTCAGCCAGGTTTTTATAAAGATTGAATCCCATGGAAATAAAAGGCAATGGCGAGGTCAGCATTTGTGTCGCCTGGATATTTAATGTCGACAGGAAGGTAATCATGCCTGAATAATCGGTTTTAATCAGCTTATCCAGAACGGCAGAAAAACTTTCATGCGATAGATTATATTCATTGATCTCAACACACAGATGATATGTTTGCATCCATAAAGCGAGGCAAATCTCATCATTGCTGATGTGTTTTTCATTCATATTATTATTTCTGATATCATCAAATTTCTTTTTATTGAAATAAGATTGTATTTTTTCCCAGATTTTATCTGAAAAAACGTGATTACGAAAAGCCATGGCATAGGAAAGACTGGCTGAAAGTAATGTTACATAAGGTGTAATTATTTTATTTTTGCTATGAATTTCCTTGTTGAAACTGTCCGTGATTTTGTGCAGGACATGTAACATATCCAGACGATCGATATTGTTTTGAGTAATGTCGACAATTGCCGTTCCCGCGGCTGTAATCAGGAAATAAATAATATGTTCTGAGTAAGGCAATAATTCATGGGGAAATTTTGCGGGTTTTATGGCATGGCAAAATGCTTGAGCGCATCCCCAGTATTGTTTTCTGATGCTGGTGTAATAGTTATCATTGAATAAATGCGGCGATTGCATCTGTATATAAGCAGATAAGGCTAAGACCAGATTCCCCAGCATTTTTTCCATTTTTTTAGGATGTTTTTGCACGTGTGTCTGTATTTGCAAGTGTGTCGCAATCATTGTTTTAGCATCTGCTTTGCTAATAATATTGTTCACTTGCTGTCTGAGCAGCGAAAAGAGTGTATCCAGGCGAGTTTGCATATTTAATGATTTTATTTGTCTTTATTATAAATTTCGCCGGTATTATTCACGATTGGCTTTGGCAAAGCAATCTAAATACTGAATCGATTATTTTTTTTTGCTGACTTGTCATGAATGGGTAATGGATCACTTTTAGACATATAAAAAGTGTGCGGATTCTGCGCTGTTGATGGCAAAGGTTGTGTATGAATATACATGGGTATGATCGTATCATTATTGACCGGTGATTTTTTTGCATCAAACAGTCTGAAAATCATGTCCATGGTTTTGGCTGCAAAATCGAGTGTGATGCAAAGTGCGGCGCTCATCCAGAATGCGCAGGAAATATATTGAAGACCGACGATAGCAGCTGTGCTTAGCAGTGTAATGGAGCCGCAGGTGAGAGTGAGATCAATCACAATCGCAGTGAGAATGAGCGTTCCTATCGCTGTCCATTTAATTATTTCCAGTATCGTATCGTATTTATTATGGCGGGCTTTTTCACGAATTTTTTCGCGTCTGGACATTTCAATCCGCAAATTGTTATATCTTCTGATGACGACATTATTATCAAAGCGTAATGTTTTTTCTTTTTCACTCTCGTTATAAATTTGCCATTCATTGATAATTTGCACAATCGCCTCTGGATGGGAATCAATGTATTGATAAAATTCTGGCATATTCAGTAAACATTTAAGCAGTGTATTTTGTCGTTCTGTTTCTTCAAATATAAAATTATCCCGATTTTTTTCAGAAGTTAATTTTGCATTGGCAAGAGCAGTGTACATCGCTGGCGGCGTTAATATTTTCTTCAGTAAAATATAATATTTATCATCATTAAATTTTTTATTCAGACTAAGTTTAATCCAGGCTTTAACGTAATTTCTTCTCATATCAATTTCGGTGCTACCAGGAAAATGTCGCGGATTGCCTGTAACAAAAGGCAATTTTCTGATGGATTGTTCATCCATCGGTAATGAAAATTGATAAGCATTTTCAGAATAACCTGGAATGCTCAAGTCTGGATCCATATGATTATAACGCCTGGTAACAGACCAGCCAGATTGATTATCATCATATTTTACTGCGTAATATTTACCATTAAATTTTACCGCACCCCAATTCTGATAATGAAAATCGATTTCTTCTTCTGCAAGTGCGGCTGCTACAACTTTGCCGACTTCCATTTCTGCCATTTCATCTGGATCAAGCATTCTGTTTGCATAAAAATCAGAAAAATGAATCAGCTGGTGATATTTTTTTGTAATAATGCCATCACGTAATTGCCCTCTATAAACCGCTCTTGCTACAGGATGACGTTCGCCGAGCAACCAGCGATAAAGATAACTATAGACAACTTCAAGATCGATAATGGCTCGTCCTGAATGCATTTGCTTGTGAACGAATAATTCTCTTTTTAACTGGTTATTTGATTTTGATTTTTTTCTGACAACAGATACTGTATTGGCGCTCGCTGGAAGTTTATTTTTCATTTGTACGGGAAATAAACGCGAGGAATCAATTGTTCTTGTCGGGATTTTTTTTGCTGCTCTATTTTTAAGATCGGCGCGACATTTTTCCCTGAATGTCACAACAGATTTATCCTGCTGAATAAAAATGTTTTTCTGACATATATAATCAAGCGTCTTCACAATTTTTCTATTGCTGGTTACCAGAATAAATGAACGCATATTTTCAGGTTTAATCTTGAGGGCACAATTGGAAAAATAGGTGCCAATATCATTTAAATTTTTATCTTTTTCAAAAGATTTTACCGTTTCCCTGTTGCAAACAAATTCCACGATAATGAAAGACTTGTTAATGGGAAGAGGAATAATATCCGTAACATATTTGGGAATATTGCGATGGGCAGAAGTGTAGATGCACGTAATCCTGTTATGCATGATTCATTCCTCATTCCATGACGAATGTTTCCAGTTTAGTTTGTATTCATTATGGAATGATTAAGGAAAGATTAAATGCCTAACTATGCGCTTCTTCTTTTTTCTTGCGTTTTACTTCCAGTAAATAAATCCTGCGGTTATCGCTATGTAACACCTTGAAGCGAAAGTGCTGCACCTTGATGGTTTCACCACGTTTTGGCAAATGACCAAATTGTTGCAGTACAATTCCGCCAATGGTATCAAACTCTTCATCACTGAAATGCGCACTAAAATATTCATTGAATTCATCAATCGGTGTTTGTGCTTTCACAATATAAGTATCATCTGCATGTTTTTTTATATAAATATCATCTTCTTCAAAATCATATTCATCTTCAATGTCACCAACAATTTGTTCCAGCACATCTTCAATTGTCACTAATCCTGCAACATGACCATATTCATCCAGCACAATGGCAAGATGATTGCGATTCACGCGAAATTCGCGCAATAAAATATCCAGACGCTTGCTTTGTGGTGTGAAAACGGGTGAGCGCAAGTGTTCAGCAATGATGAAGTCAGGTGCATTTTTTTTGAAAACAGATTTAAGAATATCCTTGGCAAGCAAGACACCAATAATATGTCCATCATTCGGATCAATAACAGGAAAACGCGAATGGCCGGATTCAATTACGATCGGCAATAATTCATCGAGCGTACAATCATTATCTACCATCACCATTTTTGCCTTGGGAACCATGACTTCACGAACCTGCATTTCTGATACTTGCAAAATGCGTTCTATCATTCCCAGCATTTCTGAACTTAATACATCGCGATCTTCAGCATCACGTAATACATCCATTAATTGTTCGCGATTTTGTGGTTCACCACCCATCATGGATGATAATCGTTCCAGCCATGAACGCGATTTACCCGTTTTTTCATCTTCAGATTTATCAGTCATGTTATATCACTTCATTCATTTTCATATGGATTGTTATATCCCAGCCGTTGCATGATTTCCGTTTCCAGTCCTTCCATGATTTCTGCTTCCTTGTCAGTTTCATGATCATATCCCAACAAGTGAAAGACACCGTGGATAATCATGTGCGCCCAGTGCGATTCACTGGATTTTTCCTGTTCGTGCGCTTCACGATTGACAACTTCAGCACAAACAACAATATCACCGAGAATAGGTATTTCCAGTTTAACAACTTCGGGAACAGTAAATGGAAAAGATAAAACATTGGTTAAACCATTTTTTTGTCTGTAAGTTGCGTTTAGTGCACGCATTTCTTCACCATCAACAATGCGAATGGTAATTTCTGCTGCTGCAGTTTTTCGTGCCAGTGCACAGGATGCCCATTTGCGTAATAAAGATCGCTTTGGAATAAGCGTTTTGTCCGCTGCTAGTTGAATATTGATCTGATACATTTCATTTACTTTTGCTTATCCGCATTCCTGTTTTCATGTTTTTCGTAAGCTTCCACAATCTTTTGTACCAGAGGATGACGTACAACATCCGATACCTGAAATTGCGTAAAACTAATACCAGGAAGATTTTTCAACACTTCACTGGCGTGCACTAATCCAGAATCACGACGGTTGGTTAAATCAATCTGGGTGACATCACCCGTAATCACTGCTTTGGAATTAAAACCAATGCGTGTTAAAAACATTTTCATTTGTTCAACGGTGGTGTTTTGTCCTTCATCCAGAATAATGAAAGAATCATTCAGCGAGCGTCCGCGCATATAAGCAAGCGGTAATAATTCGATGATATCTTTTTCTATCATCTGATTTACTTTTTCAAATCCCATCATTTCATACAGGGCATCATATAAGGGACGTAAATAAGGATGAACTTTTTGCGCAATATCACCAGGTAGAAAGCCAAGTTTTTCACCTGCTTCAACAATCGGTCTTACTAAAATCAGTCGTGATACACGTTCTGTTTCCAGCGCATGCACAGCGCATGCAACAGCAAGATAGGTTTTACCCGTACCTGCAGGACCAATACCAAAATTCATATCGTTTTGCAGGATGCTTTGCAGATAATGCACCTGGTTTTCGCCTCGCGCAGTAATCAATTCTTTCTTTAGACGAATTTCCATGTGATCTCCATGCGATGTGATAGAGGAACGTCTGCCAAGCGCTTGCAAGTGAAGATGAACTTCTCTGGGTTCAAGAGTATGCACGGTTTCAGTCTCCCGATAGAGGTGATTGATAGTGACACAGGCTTGCTCTACAGCAGCACGATCTCCGCTCACTGAAAATGTATGACCACGCTGCTTGATGAGCACACCAAGCCGGTTTTCAATGAGTTTCAAATGTTCGTTTAATTTGCCGCAGAGAGTGAACAATCGATGATTGTCTTCAGGTGATAATGTCAGAATTTCGGAATACAGAAGTGTGTTCAACTTTATGTAATTTCCTCTTGGTGATGTTGTTACTTTAATTATAGTCCATAGTTATGGATATTTTGCCAGTAAAATATTTAATATTTACATGAAGTCATGGACTTGCAAAAACCCCTATTTCAGACCAGCTCGCCACGCAGGGAATTTGGCAGTGCTTCGTGGATTTTTACCTGTACCATCTTACCCTTGAGATCCGGGCTGCCAATAAAATTGACTACCCGATTGTTTTCGGTACGGCCAGACATTTGTTCCTGATGTTTGACGGCCTGCCCTGATACCAGAATATTTTGTACCGTGCCAATCATGTCTGCACTGATTTTTCGTGTGTTTAGCAAAATGCGATTTTGTAAAATGGCCAGACGTTCTTTTTTGACTTCCATCGGAACATCATCAGGATATTGTGCTGCGGGTGTTCCAGGTCTTGCGCTATAAATAAAAGTGTAGGAATTATCAAAACCAATATCATGAATTAAATTCATGGTCGCTTTGAAATCTTCATCGGTTTCGCCAGGAAAGCCAATGATAAAATCAGATGAAATGCAGATATCAGGTCGCACTTTACGTAAGCGACGAATTTTCGCCTTATATTCGAGTGCGGTATAACCACGTTTCATCGCAGCAAGAATACGATCGGAACCACTTTGTACCGGTAAATGCAAATGATTGGCGAGCACGGGAATGTTTGCATAAGCATCAATCAGACGACTGGAAAATGCGAGTGGATGCGATGTCATGAAACGAATGCGCAAAACATCATCCATCGCAGCAATATATTCCATCAGTGCAGCGAGGTCTGCGATTTCACCTTCATGTGTCGTGCCGCGATAATCGTTGACGTTTTGTCCCAGCAAGGTAATTTCACGCACACCTTGTTGCACGAGGCTTGCGACTTCCGCGAGCACATCATCCAGCGGACGACTAATTTCCTCACCACGTGTATAGGGAACAACACAAAAGCTGCAATATTTGCTGCAACCTTCCATGATGGTGACATAAGCGGTTGCGCCTTCTGCGCGTGGTTCTGGCAGACGATCAAATTTTTCAATTTCAGGAAAACTGATATCGATGACTGATTTTTGTTTTTTCTTGCGTTCAGCGAGCATTTCACCCAGACGATGAATCGTTTGTGGGCCAAACACAAGATCGACATAAGGTGCACGCTGCAAAATCGTTTTACCTTCCTGACTTGCGACACATCCACCCACACCAATAATCAGATCGGGATTTATTTCCTTGAGCGCACGCCATCTGCCTAATTGGGAGAAAACTTTTTCCTGGGCTTTTTCACGTACTGAACAAGTGTTAAGCAATATAACATCCGCTTCTTCAGGATGAATGGTTTTAACAAATTGATCTGATGCCATTAATACGTCCGCCATTTTGCTGGAATCGTATTCATTCATTTGACAACCATGAGTTTCAATATAAAGTTTCGGCACGTTGATATTCATTCATCTAAAGCTAAAGGGAGCGTATCATAATGCAAAATACAGCTTGCGGACAATCATATGAATCCTGAATTGGAAGCCAAAATCAAAAAATTGCAGATTGAAAATATTAAACGCCATATTTTTCTTTGTTGTGAGCAAAGCGTGCCCAAATGTTGTAGTCATGCAGAAGGACATGAATCCTGGAAATATCTCAAGGATCGCATCAAGGAATTACAGCTCGATGAGCAGGGAATTTTCCGTACACGTGCCAATTGTTTACGCGTTTGCCAGCAAGGGCCGATCGCTGTCGTTTATCCTGATGGTGTCTGGTATCACTCTTGTACCCCAGCGGTGCTGGAAAGAATTATTCAGGAGCATTTAATTGGGGGTGTTCCTGTTGCCGAATATCTATTGCTAAATGATGAAATGGATAAACTGTGACCAGGCTGTATCAGAATATTCCTCTTGCTCCTCAAACCACTATTCAGCTGGATGCGAAGGCGAGTCATCATCTGGCACGTGTGTTGCGCGCGCAAGTTGGCGATGCGCTGGTGGTTTTTAATGGAGCGGGGGGAGAATATCCCGCTGTTATCACGCATATCGATAAAAAATCTGTACAAGTGAAATTGCAGGATTTTAGTGCACGTGAGGTGGAATCGCATTTGCAGATACAGTTGGCGCAAGGCATTGCACGTGGCGAAAAAATGGACTTTATTGTGCAAAAAGCTGTCGAGCTGGGTGTCGCGCGCATAACTCCATTAGTAACGGTGCGTTGCAATGTGCGTCTTAAGGATGAACGTGCTGACAAGCGCCAGCAGCACTGGCAGGCGGTCATTACCAGTGCATGCGAGCAATCGGGGCGCAATCGGCTGCCAACGCTGGATGCGGTGACCGATTTCAGGGATTGGGTAAGTAATATACAGGCTGACTATAAATTTGTACTCTCACCGCACGTGGACAAAAAACTGGCACTGACCACCATTCCCGCTGATTCCCGCATTGTTTTGCTGATTGGGTCAGAAGGTGGCTTAAGTGATGAAGAAGTGGCTATGGCGATTGAACATGGCTTCGATCCCCTTAATCTTGGTCAACGTATCTTGCGGACGGAGACGGCGACAATTGCCGCCCTTGCCGCTTTGCAGGCGCGCTTTGGTGATTTTTGCGATTGACATGAGGTTTGTTTCACGTAAAATGGCCGCCTTTTTGAGTGCCAGTAAAGCTTGAGGTGATCCATGCCAGATGAAGTTGATTTAGCCAATGATCTTATTCTTAATGAAGTTTCCCGCGCGTTAAGCAAAATTCGTCAAAGTTCTTCCGCAGAACAAAACGGGTCAGATTATTGCCTCGAATGCGGCGATGAGATGGTCAAGGAAAGAAAAAAACTTGGATTCAAGCTTTGCGTACCTTGTGCTAGCGAAACGGAAAGAAGAAAGTCGCTATACGCGGATGATTAAAGTGTAGGCGCTGTCATTGCGGAGAGCTGTCATCCTGAGCGTATTGCGGAGAGCTGTCATCCTGAGCACGGCTTTTGCTTTTGTGCGAAGGATCCCGCGAAGAAAGCAAACTCACCATGAGATCCTTCGCGCAAAAGCAAGAGCCGCGCTCAGGATGACAGACACCTGCTTCAGGATGACAGCTCAGCATCTGGCATGACACATTCCTTGCTCTGCGTTACTATGAATGATTCACATCACAAGGTTACGTTCATGGCGAATGGAGAAATATTAGGAGAGTATCAGCAAGTTGTTCGTGAACTCTCTGAAAGTATTGTTGCAGCGCAAAAACCTATTCGCATTCTGGACGCGCTCAAATGGGATTCCACTGTCGAAGAATATTTCTTTCATAACAAATTCAAAAAACTTCCGCCAATCAATCAGCAATATTATCAGGAGAAAAATCCTTTAAGTTTTGATCCTGAAAAAAAGCGCGAAGAGTTTCATGAAATTGACCGCAACATTCGCCGCAAGCTGGGACAATATAGTGGTGTTGGCAGCATCATGCAGCGTATGTGTTATGAATATTTACGCGTCGTAGAAATGCTGGAAGCGCGAGGTACGCCACGATTCACTGAAATATCCCAGGAATTATACGGCAGTTCATTCGATGCTTTTCATGTCGGTGCACCGACTCTCAAGGATTTGGCGACATTAATCACTTCAACACTTGCCAAGATCAGCAACAAAGTCAAAACGACAGCAGATGAACGTATTTATACCAGTGAAGATGCAGTGAATATGCTGCGTGAAAGGCTGGCTAATTATTTTCATGGTGGTGATACGATTCGTGTTGAATTAAGCGACGGTATTATTGCAGACGCAGCAGCCGGTGCGGATCGTATCAAGATTCATGATGGCTTGCGTTTGAGCCTGCGCGAAATCCGCACGTTTGAAATACATGAAGGCTGGGTGCATCTGGGTACGACATTAAATGGTATGGCACAACCGATCTGTACATTCCTCAGCAAAGGTGCGCCTTCTTCTACTGTTACGCAGGAAGGCCTCGCCATCATCACAGAAATTTTTACTTTTTCTTCTTATCCTGGACGCGTGCGCCGTTTGACGAATCGCATCACAGCAGTTGGCATGGCAGAAGAGGGCGCAAACTTTTTTGATGTATTTGAGTTTTATCGTGAACAAGGGATGGATGAGGAAGACAGCTATCAATCTGCGATGCGTGTGTTTCGTGGCAGCACACCAAATGGTGGTCCTTACACCAAGGATTTGGCATATAGCAAAGGTTTCATTCTAATTTATAACTTCATGCGTCTTGCTGTGCAGCGAGGTTTGGTAAAACGTATTCCATTATTGTTTGTTGGTAAAACCACGCTGGAAGATTTGCATATTTTGTCTGATCTGATGGATGAGGGGATTGTCACACCACCTAAATATGTGCCACCACAATTTGCAGATATCGCCGCGGTGAGTGCATGGATGGTGTATTCACTGTTCCTCAACCGCCTGGATTTGAGACGCCTCGCGCTGGATTTCAAAGGGATTCTGCAATAGGTTGCGTGCAGGTTGAGTGGAGACGTTGCTCAACCTGCACTGTATTAATCATCCCTTATTATTATCTTCCTTCTTGTCTTTGCCATTCACTGTTTCAGTTTCGATGAATTTGATAATCTCGCCAGCCACATCGATGCCAGTCGTTTTTTCTATGCCTTCAAGACCTGGAGAGGCATTTACTTCAATGATCAACGGACCGCGATTGGAGCGCACAATATCAATGCCCGCTACATTCAAACCAATAATATGCGCTGAACGTATCGCCATGTTGCGCTCTTCTTCGGTAATTTCAACTGCTGTCGCAATGCCGCCACGATGCAGATTGGAACGGAATTCTTCCGGCGATTTTGCCTGACGCTTCATGGCAGCAACCACTTTGCCACCGACAACAAAGCAACGAATATCTGCACCACCTGCTTCCTTGATATATTCCTGCACCATGATGTTTACTTTCAATCCGAGAAAAGCTTCCAGCACACTGCGTGCTGCCTTCGTGGTTTCAACCAGAATGACACCGATGCCTTGTGTACCTTCCAGTAATTTGATGACTAACGGCGTGCCACCAACCATCTTGATCAAATCCTTGATTTCATCCAGTGAATGCGCAAAACCCGTGATCGGCAAACCAATACCTTTCTTGGAAAGCAATTGCAGTGAACGCAATTTGTCGCGTCCGCGAGTAATGGCAACAGAATCATTGACACAAAATACACCCATCATTTCCAGTTGACGCACAACAGCTGCGCCATAAAAAGTCACCGATGCACCGATTCGCGGAATCACTGCATCATAATGTTCCAGTTCATTACCTTTGTAATGGATAGTTGGTCTTGCTGATGTGATATTCATGTAGCAACGCATGGTATCAATGACATCCGCCTGATGACCGCGTAACTCAGCAGCCTCAACCAGACGGTTGGTGGAATACAGATTATGTTTCCTCGATAAAATCGCAATTTTCATTTTTTAATCCTGGTTGAAACAAAAGAACGAGCAGGGTTAACGATGAAGCGTTTACGCAAGGCGCTTCTACCCAATAACATTCTAAACAGCATGTTTTCTCGCTCGGTGAGAGTAATCTCAATTGCCCAGGTTTGTCCAGCAATAGTAATGGGAGTTTGTATGACATAACGCTCTTCTTCATGACCGCCTGAGTCAGTCACGACGCGCTTGTCGACTACATCAGCGACACAAGTCACGACATGATTATTGTTATGTTGCAAAGGATGGATATCGAAACGGATGCGGTGTTTGCCATTTTCTTCAAATGGCTGTAATGAAAAAGCATGCAAGGCAGAGGTGCGCGCACCGGTATCCACTTTTGCCTTGATCTTTTGGATGTTTAATTCTGAAAGACTAACCCATTCGCGCCAGCCAATAATGGGGTATTTGCGTAATGGTCTGATTAATTGAATATCTTTTTCGGCTTCCATTTTTATTTCCTCGAGATGAATCAGAATAATAATTTTTCAATATTAACATAAACGATATAAGGTTTTGTTAAGCTTGCAGCGATATAGTCGCAAGAGAGGTGTGATTTTTAAGGAGAAAAATGATGAGCAGTCCGAGAGAAGATTTGGGATTTGAAGAAGAGAAAACTCCAGAGGAAATAGCGTTTGAAAATAAAATAAGAGATAAGGTGAATGCGCGGAATAATATTTCACAATCAACTTCAATAAAAATTAATGAAAATACTCACTCAGGCACGCTTGAACAAGATGGGTTCAATATGGATGGGTATGATGAATGGCTAAAGGAAAAAAATAAACTGAAAATATCTGCTGAATTAAAGAAAAAAGCTGCGGATAGGAAAGTTAAACATGGTTATAGCCTGGAGCCGTTGTTTGATGAGTTATACGATAGTCCCGAGAAGCGCGCTAGCTTTCCTCTGCATTTTTTTAAACTTCCTTCTAATATTCAAAATCGGAGCGAAGTAAAATCAAATGCCAAGTCAGAAAATAGTAATATCAAAGCAAGTTGTAATTCAGAAGTAAACAGAAGAGGCTTTTCTTATTCGCCAGGGAGTGATATTTGTTCCTGATAAATAAATTTTTTTAATATAACAATTACAAATAATAAAGCTATAAATGGAAAGCACCACAAAACGAGAGTGAGTTGATTGAAGCGCGGTTGCAATAAAATATAATCACCATAACGTTGCGATAAATATTTTTTTATATCTTCATCGGATTTTTGTGCAATCACCATGCGATACACTTTTTCCCGCAGATCATTGGCAAGCGGTGCATTGGAATCAGCGATACTCTGGTTTTGACAAACGACACAGCGAATTTCATTGGTCAGGGTCTGGAAACGGGTGGCGTCGCTGGATGATGAGAAAGGATAGTTATCCTGAGTTGCGTGAGCAGTGGAGAGAAATAAAAAAAATAAAAATATTATTTGGAGAGCTGTTCTGCAAGGAAGAGCTGTCATCCTGAGCGCGGGTCTTGCTTTTGCGCGAAGGATCTTATGGAGAATGCGTGAAGTCATCGAGGGATCCTTCGCGCAAAAGCAAGAGCCGCGCTCAGGATGACAGCTCTCCGTTGCAGAATGACAGCTCTCCGTTGCAGGATGACAACTCTTCGCAACAGAACAGCTCTTCCTTGCAGAACAGCTCTCCGCAATAGGATGACAACTCTTACTCATGACGACAAATTCCCTAACAACGGATAAATCTTTTTCTCCCACGTATCCTGATCAAGTGTTCCAATATGCCGATAAATAATTTTCCCCTGCTTGATCACAAATAATTCCGGTGTGCCATACACACCCAGATCAATCGCGGTATCACCTGCATGATCATCACCGACAAAGATATAAGGATTACCATTTTCTTTCAGCCACTCAATAGCATCAGCAGCATTATCTTTATAAATCAGGCCAAACATCGGCACATGATAATCATTTTTTATTTTCATTAGCATTTCATGTTCTGCACGACATACATGACACCAGGTTGCCCAGACATTTAGCAATACAACATCGCCATTCATCATGCTGGATTGCAGCGCAGGTTGTGAGGGATAAATATTTTGTAGACTAAATTCAGGAAGCGGTTTGCCAATTAATGCAGATGGTAATTCATGTGGTCGGGAATAAAATAATTCGTAAGTTAATATGCTGGATAAAATAAATAAAAAAATAAATGGCATGAGAATGCGAACTAATTTCATGTTGTATTTCCCTGAGATTCGACATGACATGGATTGCTTCGGTCTGAAGAGCGACCTCGCAATGACGGGCTGCGTAATGACAACATGGCACCTATCATCATCAGCAAACCACCAAACCATATCCAGCGAATAAATGGTTTGTAATAAATCCTCACTGACCAAACATCATCATGCAACGGCTCACCGAGCGCAATATAAAGATCACGAAAAATTCCTGGATGAATATCCACTTTGGTCATCACCATTTCACGCACGGTATAAATTCTTTTTTCTGGATAAAGATTAGTAATATGTCGCTTGTTTTTACTCACAGCAAATTCCGCCTGTATGCCGCGATAATTGGAAGCGCTGACACCTTTGGTATGCAAAAATTGAAATTGATACGCGCCTAATGTCGTGGTATTGCCAGGTTCCATGCGCACAAAACGTTCCTGATTTAACAAACTCGATAACAAGACGCCAATCACTAATATTGCAAAACCTGCATGTGCAAATAACATGCCAGGCTGAAGTTTTCTGATTGAGGGAAGACTGACTACACCCATTAGCACGAGGGTGATCAACACTAATGGCATCATGACTTTATTAAAATAAGGTGCTCCCACTGAAATTACACCTAAATGTAATGCATCGAGAATGAGTGGATACAAAGTACCTAACAAAATTGTCAGCATGGCAATAAATAATAATGCGCTATTAATTAATAAAGCTGATTCACGTGATAACCATGATATTTGATAAGTCGATTTTTGCATTTTTATCAAACGTGCAACATAGACAGATAATGCTGCACTAATTAACACGGCAAATAATAATAATAAAAATAAACCGCGTGTCGGATCGCTTGCAAATGTGTGTACGGAAACGAGTACACCAGAGCGCACCAGAAATGTGCCGAGTAAACTTAATGCGAATGTAATGATGGCTAATAAGGAAGCCCATGCTTTTGCCGTGTCACGTCTTTCACAAAGTAATAAAACATGGATGAGTGCTGTGCCGGATAACCAGGGTAACAAGGAAGCATTTTCAACCGGATCCCAAAACCAGAAACCACCAAATCCTAAAACGCGATACGCCCACCAGCTACCCAGCAATATTCCAAAGGTAAGAAAAAACCATGCAGCGAGCGCAAATTTTCTGGCGAGCTTTGCCCAGTCAGCATCCAGTTTATTGCAAAGGAAAGCTGCTTGTGTGATGGCGAATGCAACAGAAAATCCAACATAACCGAGATATAACATCGGCGGATGAATGATAAAGCCCGGGTCTTGTAATAATGGATTTAAATCATGACCGGCTGATGCGTGTAATGCAGGAAGAAATGGATCGGATGTGAATAGGATGAAACATAAAAAACAAAAACTGATAATGCCGAGGATGGAGATGGTTAGGGTTGTGCCTTCTGTGTGGCCGGAGAATTTTTTGGCTGATTCGTGGCTGGGAAAATGTTTGTGTGTTTTTGCAAATAAAGCGCAGGAGGCCGGAGGCCGACGAGCCATTGCAAAAATACACAAACATTTTCCCAGCCACGAATCAGCCAAAAAATTCTCCGGCCACACAGAAGGCCAACCCACCCACACATAAGCAATCGTCCACACATTCAGCATCACTATCCACAATAAAATCGAGCCTTCATGTGCGCCCCACACAGCGGTTAAGCGATACATCAATGGCAAGGATGCGTGTGAATTTGCAGCAACATAGGCAATGGAAAAATCATTATTCACAAACGCCACAGTTAATAAACCATAAGCCAGCAAAACAAAAAAAGCTTGTGCATAAGCAGCAGGGCGTGCGCAAGCCAATAAATAAGGATTACGATTTTTATAACCAATCAATGGCATGACACTTTGCAGCAATGCAAAAAACAGTGCAAACATTAATGTGACTTCACCTGCAATTCTGATCATGAAATTTTTTCATCCTGTTTGCGCATCGCTTCATAGACATTTTTTGGCATGTAATTTTCATCATGTTTGGCGAGAATTTGTGTGGCGATGAAAACACCGTGCTGATTTAAACTACCTTCTGCGATAACACCAGAATCTTCGCGAAATAAATCCGGCAGCACACCTGTATATTGCACAGCTAATTCTTTTTTTAAATCGGTAACAATAAACTCAACGGTTAAATCCTGTGGGTGACGAATGAGCGAACCTTTTTTCACCATGCCACCCAGACGAAAATGATAATCAGATTTCGGTGCATTCACAGCAATTTGCGCGGGTGTTAAAAAAACATTGATATTCTGCTTCAAGGCAAATAACACCAGACCCACGGCAAGTGTCATGCCGGCTGCAAATAAACTTATCAGCCATAAACGACGTTTATGATATTTATTCATCTTGCAGAGTTCGTAAATGTTGCCGCCAGGTGCGCCATGGTAACAACCATTGCAGCAGCAAAAAAGTTAATACACATCCATAGGAAATAAATACATACCATCCATAACCATGCATATAAAAAAATTCTTGTATCATGATTTATTTTCCTGCAACCAGTGTGTATTTTCCGCAACTAATGTATTTCGCAATGCAATAAACAACACGAGTGTGTAATAAGAAAGAAAGGCAATTATCATGGATAACAGCGGATAAACCATGCTGCTATCAATTGCAGAACGCGCAAATAATTTAAGCGTGGCGCCTTGATGCAATGTGTTCCACCAGTAAACAGAGTAATGAATGATAGGAATATCCACAAAACCCACGAGAATAAAAATGGCAATGATGCGATCACTCATAGACTTATGTTGCAAGGCCGATTGCAGCAAAATAATTCCAATATATAAAAATAATAATATTAATTCAGAAGTTAAGCGTGCATCCCATATCCAGTATGTGCCCCACATGGGTTTGCCCCACAAACTGCCAGTGATGAGTGCCAGCAAGGTAAAACCTGCACCTATTTTTGCGCTATGACGCATGACAAGTGGCGCGAGTTTCAAACGAAACACGAGTGTTGCAACGGAGGCTGCTGCCATGACAGCAAAAATAAATAGCGAAAGAAAAGCACAAGGTGCATGCACATAAATAATACGGAAAGCATCGCCTTGCAAATAATCACCAGGTGCGAGCAATAAACCACCAATGAGACCGTAAGAAAATGTCAGCAAAAAAAGTGCGGCAAGCCAGGGCATTATCTTATTGGATAAAATAAAAAATTTCCTTGGTGAGACGAAATGTTGAATGAGCTGCCACATCCTGCTTTTGCCTTTCTATAATAGTGGGTCAAAATACTAACAAAGATGATATATTCTGACAATCATTGAGACGAGGTTCTGTTTCTGAAAAATGAAATATATCGAACACGCGCGTGAAGGATTAAATAATCTTTATCATTGTAAATTACGTTCACTGCTTGCATTGCTTGGTGTATTGGTCGGAACGGCATCAGTCGTTGCGATGGTTTTAGGCGGTGAATTGGCTACAAATGAAGCATTACGTCAATTCAAATCACTGGGCACAGATTTGCTGGCTGTTGCGATTCAATCTGCAAATGAACAGGATGTATCCAGTGGAAAATTGGAAAGCATCAGTTTGTCGCAAGCATTGGCACTCACTGAACAGCATGACAATATTTTACAAGCTGCACCTTATACACAATTATTTCAGCCAGTCATGTATGAAGGAGAATTGGTGCCTTCTGTTGTGCTCGGTGTGACACATCATTTTGCAAATATATTACGAATCAGAATGCAGGCAGGACGATTTATTTCGTTGTTCGATCAATATGAATTTTATTGTGTGATTGGACAAGGTTTGTATCAATCACTGAAAAAAATTTCATTTCATGAACCGGTTGGACAAGCATTGCAAATTGGCAAACATATTTTTGTCATTGTCGGTGTGGCAGATGATTGGCCGGAAAATAGTTTTATTTATACCAATATTAATCATGCAGTGATGGTTCCCTTGCTGGCATCAACTGTGATGGGAAATCAGGTGAAAATTAGAAATATTTTGCTACAGCTTGCACCCGATGCAGATATTGATGGCGTGGAAAAAAAAAGTGGGGGAGAGTATTAATTCTGCTGCAGATAAGCAATTAATGTTTCGCAGCGCGCGTGAATTAATTGCAAAAATGCAAATGCAAAGTCATATTCTCACGATTTTTTTAGGCTTGATTGGCAGCGTATCGCTGATTGTTGGTGGCATTGGTGTGATGAATATCATGCTGGTTTCTGTTGTGGAAAGACGACGTGAGATTGGCATTCGCATGGCAGTGGGTGCCACACGAGGCGATATTG
>JABDFQ010000002.1 GCA_013286495.1 Gammaproteobacteria bacterium
TCCCTTTCAAAAATAATCTCGCGTCCCATCTCATTTTCTGTCGCTATAAAATCCTCATGCACATACCAGCCGGCGATTGCGATTAATTTCTCTTCCATAAAAATAAGCGGTAAATGATCGCGTTCCCACGGCAGAATATTCCATTCCTGAAAAAGATTTTTCAGTGTATGTCGACCACGCGCTGGCAAATCCACCACTTCCCCACCTTGTCGAAAACGCACTGAGACCAGATTTTTATCCAGTCGCAATCCTCTACCCTGCACCAGTGATGTTTTTAATATGCCATGCGGCAACACCAGTGATTGATCCATATTCCATTCAAACGTCTGATTAACATCTGGCTCCCTGATCGCGGAAAGCAAATACAGATCATCGCGATGACGACGCAAACGCACATCTCCCCATTGCACCAGTGGTAATTTATCCCAGGCAGCAGATAAAACATTCTGCTGAATGCTTTGCATTTTTTTTGTATCCGGCAATGGACAATTCATTTGATATATCCATGCACGCAATAACAAGCGTTGTTTTGCCACATCAAATGACAAAAGTTTACTGACAGATAAAGTATTCGTGCGTGAACCGATCACTTGTTGGTAATCATCCTGTAAATAATCTTCGAGCAAGGATTGGTTTTCTGCGCAATGCAATGCACTACGCGATAATGATGCCGATACTTTTGGCCAGCGTGATTGCAATAAAGGCAAGACTTCGTGACGGATAAAATTACGCGACAAGGCAGTATCCTGATTGGACTCATCCTCAATCCATTGCAAATGATTTTCCTGTGCATATTGCAAAAGTTCTGTGCGTGGAAAATCCAGTAAGGGTCGTACGTGAAAACCTTTTGCAAATGGTTTGATGACTGGCATCGCGGACAAACCTTTTGGGCCTGCGCCGCGCATCAATTGCAATAATACTGTTTCAGCCTGATCATCCTGATGATGTGCTGTCAGCAAAAGATCATCCTGATCAAGATATTCAGCAAAAATCGAATAGCGCGCATCGCGAGCTGCTTCTTCGGGACTTTCACCTTGCTGATAATTCAAATGCACGTCACGTTCAATATAATCCATCGCATATTGTTCGCACATTTCACGACAATGCTTCGCCCATGATGCTGCGTGCGGACTGATATTGTGATTCACGTGAATCACGCGAAATTTAAATGATTTTTGTGTATTCAGCTGATGGCAAAGAAAAAGCAGGACATGCGAATCGAGCCCACCGCTATATGCAATCCAGATGGTTCTGGCAAAATCAATTCGGCTGCAAAATTGCTGGAAGGCAGTTAGCAGATTCATTCCTGTAATCCAAATGACATGAGGCGACGATAACGTTGTTCCAGCAGGATATTTATTGGTAAAGTCTGCAATTCACGCAATTGATTCACTAATTCCTGTTTGATGGATTGTGCCATGACATCGTAATGTCTATGTGCGCCACCCAATGGTTCTGGAATCACACCATCGACTAATCCCAATTGTAAAATACGATCGGCAGTAAGATTCATGGCTGCTGCAGCTTCAGATGCTTTTTCAGCACTCTTCCAGAGAATGGAGGCACAACCTTCTGGTGATATCACGGAATAAATGGAATATTGCAGCATAAATACGCGATCACCCACCCCAATCGCCAACGCACCGCCCGAACCACCCTCGCCAATCACTGTACAGATAATAGGCGTTTTAAGTCGGGACAGGACAAATAAATTGCGTGCGATTGCTTCACTCTGGTTGCGTTCTTCTGCACCAATGCCGGGATAGGCGCCTGGTGTATCCACGAAAGTGATGATAGGTAACTTGAAGCGTTCGGCCATTTGCATCAAGCGCATGGCCTTGCGGTAATCTTCGGGGTTAGGCATGCCGAAATTACGTTCAATTTTTTCCTGGGTTTTGCGGCCTTTTTCATGGCCAATGACCATGACGGGAATACCATCCAGCCTTGCGATACCTGCGACGATAGAAGGACCGTCGGACAGCATTCTATCGCCTGATAATTCGTCGAATTCAGTGAAAATACGGCTGATATAGTCCTGACTATGCGGGCGCAAGGGATGCCGGGCAAGCTGCGTGACCTGCCAGGGAGTTAATCTGGAAAAGGTATCCTTGATCAAAAGATTGCACTTTTTCTCGAGCCGTGCGATTTCCTCGCTCAAGTTGATATCCGCATCAGAACCCACCATACGCAGTTCCTGAATCTTGGCTTCGAGCTCGGCTATTGGCTGCTCAAAATCGAGAAAGTTGATATTCATGTATCCGGCCTAGTTCTGGAAAAGTCGTAATCATACATAAATATCGATCAGATGAGAACTTTGTCAGGTTGAAGAGCAATTTGAAGAATAGAGCAGGAGTTTATTGCCGCTGATATCGGGGAGACGCATCCGGGACAGCATTTTCGCAATGGCTCGTCGGCCTCCGGCCTCCTGCGCTTTATTTGCGAAAATACTGTCCCGGACGCATCTCCCCGATACCAGCTTGCAATAAACTCCAGGCCCGCTTCTCCTTCTGGATATGTTTTTTTACCCAATTTTTTAATTAAAAATCTCATTAGCCAGAAAAAAGCAAAAGAAAAGAAAAAGATCAAAGATGAGATAAGCAGACAGCGGACTAGGAAAGAGCGGCTAGCTGGTGGCGAAAGGCATCTGTGGCAGGTTTGTGTTTTTTGCAAATAAAGCGCAGGAGGCCGGAGGCCGACGAGCCATTGCAAAAAACAAAACCTGCCGCAGATGCCTTCGCCACCAGCAGACGCTCTTTCCTCAGCTTTTGTTTGAATTAATTAAATCATTGATCATGAAAATCATGCATCATCCCGCACGACCAGCAATTTGAGCAAGTATCATTCAGGCATTTACACGACCCGCAGTCCACGCGATTACGTGTATTTTCAGTCTTCATATAGCCTTTGCAATTGCAGTTGTAATAGGAAGGATCAAACGGATCATTACTACATCCACAGACATTCGGCGGAATGTAATCACACTTACCATCGAGAGCGTGACATCCTGCCATTAACAGACCGACACAGCCAAGCAGAACAAGAATCATCCCTCTCATATAGTCTCCATCCATGGTTCCATTTGATCCGACAGTTATAACATATTTCCAGACTCGAAAAAAACTTTCATGACTGTTAAGGTATAGCAACTAAAAAACGGAATGAAAAAAACATGAATCCAGATTTTGTCCACCTGCGTATCCATACGGAATATTCATTGCATGATGGCATCGTCACACTCACTGCCTTGATGGAAAAAACCGCAGCATTTGGCATGTTCGCTGTTGCCATCACAGATATTAGTAATCTTTATGCCACGGTCAAATTTTATCAGGAAGCATTCAGCACCAGAATCAAACCCATTATTGGAGCAGATGTATGGATAGCCAGTGACGAGAAAAAAAGTGATTGTTTTCGCCTCACTTTACTTTGTCAAAATAATGCAGGTTACAAAAATCTTTTAAAGCTCGTTTCAAAAGCATATCTCGAAGGACAAACTACAGATAAACCCCTGATTGAAAAAAATTGGCTAGTAGCACATGCAGAAGGATTAATTGCACTCTCAGGCGGCATGGAAGGCGATATCGGTAAAGCATTACTCGCGAATGATCAGGAAACTGCGATTGCACAAGCACATTATTGGCAGCAATTATTTCCCAATCGATTTTATCTTGAAGTCAGTCGCGTTGGTAAATCAGGAGAAAATGATTATATTCGCAATATCGTAAAAATCGCCGAAAAATATCGCTTGCCAATTGTTGCTACCAACGATGTACGCTTTCTTGAACGCGATGATTTTGATGCACATGAAGCCAGAGTTTGCATACAACAAGGTGTCACGCTGAATGATCCCCATCGTACACGTCATTATACCGATCAGCAGTATTTGCGTAGCACAAAGGAAATGCAAAAATTATTTGCTGATATGCCAGAAGCTTTACTCAATTCCGTTGAAATTGCCAAACGATGCAACGTCACATTCAAATTAGGCATCAGCAGTTTGCCACATTTTCCTGTGCCAGATGGTTATACATCAGAAACCTGGCTGTGTGATCTGGCCAAGCAAGGTCTCGAACAACGCTTTGCTACAAAAGGCGAAAATATTTCACGTCATGCTTATGATGAACGATTGGCACGCGAACTCGATGTTATTAATGAAATGGGATTTGCAGGATACTTTCTCATCGTTGCAGATTTCACTAAATGGTCGAAAGAAAATGGCATTCCTGTCGGTCCTGGCAGAGGTTCAGGTCCGGGATCATTAGTTGCTTATTCATTAAAAATTACGGATCTGGATCCACTCGCATTTGAATTATTGTTCGAACGATTTTTAAATCCCGAACGTGTTTCCATGCCAGATTTTGATATAGATTTTTGTATGGAAGGACGTGATCGCGTCATTGAATATGTCATGGACAAACATGGTCACGATAGTGTTTCGCAAATTATTACTTATGGCACGATGGCAGCAAAAGCCGTCGTGCGCGACGTCGGACGAGTACTCGCATTGGGTTATGGGTTTGTCGACAAAATTGCGAAATTAATTCCATTTGAATTAGGCATCACACTGGAAAAAGCGCTAGAACAGGAACCTTTATTACGCGAACGTTATGAACAGGAAGAAGAAGTTCGCACGCTCATTGATCTTGCCAAAAAGCTCGAAGGCATTACACGAAATGTTGGTAAACATGCAGGTGGCATTGTCATTGCGCCGGGAAAATTAACTGATTTCGTGCCACTTTATTGTGAACCGGGAGAAGCTGTTCATCCGGTTACACAATTTGACAAGGATGATGTGGAATCGGTTGGCTTAGTCAAATTTGACTTTCTCGGATTAAAAACACTAACCATTATTGATCGTGCATTGCGTGATATTAATCAGGTGCGCGCGCAACAAAATGAAACTCCCATCGATATTGGATTAATTCCACTGGATGATTCAGCCACATTCAAATTATTAAAAGCCTACCAATCCACTGCTGTCTTCCAGCTTGAATCACACGGCATGCGTGATCTTATCAAACGTCTGCAACCCGATTGTTTTGAAGATTTGATCGCACTCGTTGCATTATTTCGTCCAGGCCCGCTGCAATCTGGCATGGTCGATGATTTTATCAATCGCAAACATGGACGCGCCAAAGTTCATTATCCACATCCCAAACTGGAGCCTGTGTTACGCCCAACTTATGGTGTGATTTTATATCAGGAACAAGTGATGCAAATCGCGCAAGTGCTCGCTGGTTATACATTAGGATCAGCCGATATCCTGCGACGCGCAATGGGCAAGAAAAAACCCGAAGAAATGGCGAAGCAACGTGAAATATTTTGTAGTGGCGCAAAAGAAAATAATATCAGTGATGATCTCGCGAATAACATATTTGACTTGATGGAAAAATTCGCCGGATATGGATTCAATAAATCTCACTCCGCATCTTATGCATTAATTGCTTATCAAACAGCGTGGCTTAAAACACATTATCCCGCAGCATTTATGGCAGCCGTATTATCGTCGGATCTTGATCGCACAGAAAAAATTATTATTCTTCTCGAAGAATGCGAAACAATGAAATTACATGTTTCACCACCCGATATAAATAAAAGCGAATATTATTTCAATGTTATTGATGCCAATAATCTCATGTATGGATTAGGCGCAATAAAAGGTGTGGGTGAAGCTGCCATTGAAAATATTATTGCTGCACGTAAACAGGATGGCATCTTCAGGGATTTATTTGATTTTTGTGAACGTGTCGATCTGCGTAAAACTAATCGACGCGCACTGGAAGCATTAATCAAATCCGGTTGTTTTGATGCGCTTGGCATGCATCGCGCAACATTAATGGCAACACTGCCATTAGCCTTGCAGCATGCAGAACAAAAATCGCATGATGAATTACATGGTCAGCATGATTTGCTTGGCATGAATACGAGCGCGACAAAACCACAATATATCGATGTGGCAAATTGGCTGGATGAAACACAATTACAGGGTGAAAAAGAAACGTTGGGATTTTATCTGACCGGACATCCCATGCGTCAGCATTTGAATGAACTTGCCAATTTCACCACTTGTCGCCTGATTGAATTAAATCCCAGTGCACATAAAACAGCACGCGTAGCGGGAATTATCACCAATGTTCGCGCCAGACAAACCAAACGTGGTGATCGAATCGGAATATTTTCTCTGGATGATGGCACCACACAACTGGAAGTAGTTTGCTTTAGCGAAACCTATCAAAAATATCGCAGCTTGCTGAATGAAGATCAAATGGTGATTGTTGAAGGCGATGTTGGTATTGATGATTTCAATAATAGCACGCGATTGCTGGCACGTGAGTTATATACACTCGAACATGCACGCGAACGTTTTGCCAAACAATTACGCATTTATTTAACCTCTGAAAATCTGAATATCGATCATTTACAACAAGCGATTCCTGCACATGCTGATGGCAATTGTTCGGTGGTCATTCGTTATCAGGAGAATAATATTCAGGCAGATATTCGTTTGCGCAAAAATCTGATGATTAAGCCGTCAGATAACTTATTGAAAAATATTCAGGAAACATTGCAGACAGATAAGGTGGAATGGGTTTATTGAGGAAATCAGGGAATTTTGCTAACATTCGTGTCTATAACTATTAGATACAGACACGAAATGAGGAAATTCATGGAATCAGGTAATTTAATTCCTGTTGATCAGGATAAATTAGTAAAATATAAAGCTGCCTTTAAAAAAGCAAGAAAGCCTGTTAATTATGGACTTTCTCTTGAACGCCAATGGGTAGATAAAATTCTTGCTGTCCTGACACTTTATTGTGATGGCTACAATCGCACGTATAAAGATGAAGTATCTCGAGTAATTGAACCTTATCTTTTCGATGCTGATAGATATGCCAGCAATCAATCCATATTGATGACTGCAAAATTTTTATTGCTCAAATTGTTTTATCAGATTGAAAAATCCATCACAACAAATATCAAAAAACCTATCGAAACATATGGTGAATTTTATGCAGCATTACAAGCCATCATGGAAAACACTCTCTATAGATCACGGTTTTTTGATTCCTGTCTGAAAAACAACAATGTCGCGCCAGATGTGCGGCAATTCGTTGATTTTATTTCAGATCACCTCCCTACCATTCGTGATACAAAAATATGGGGTGAAATTTACGAAAAAGCACCGTTTAAAACCAAAGAAGATATTGAAACTGCCGAACTCATGATCAACTATATTCTTGAGCATTCTCCGGAAAGATTGCAAAGATTAATTCCTTGTTTTTATATGCTGGATGAAAAATTCTTACCCGATTTATTTGACAAATGTATACAGACAAAAAACCTGAGACAACTATCCGGATTTCTTCCATTGATTTTATCAGGTGAGGAATATGATTATATTCTGGATAAGTTTTTTGAATTATCTAAAAAAGACATGGAACTGATTTTCGAAAGTAACGATTTTATTATTAATGAAGAAGTCTTTATTGCGCTCGTATTAAAGTCAAAAAAGGAAAATATCACATTACTCACTGACCTTGCCGTGAGAAAAAATTTATCTCCCGCAAATATGATTGTATTTAAAAACGATACGATTTTTTATGCCATGATTTATGCCATTTACAACAAAAATCAGCAAAGACTTATAGATGATCTGGATGTTTGCACTAATATCGAGTTCATTAAATATCTGATCAAGCAATTAAACTTCTGCTATAACCAGAAGCTAAGAAATGAAACTAATTTACCTTATGATTATGTAGCTTTATCGCGCGTGATTAATAAATATAAAAACATCATTGATGACAAAGGAATTTATGCACTCCAGATGTACTCAAATTATGAAAGGATTTTTGCAGCTGCGATTGATGATGGTAAGCAAAATTGTGATTTACTGATTAAATTATTGAAAAAAATTAATTTCACCAGCACATATTTCATTAATAAAAATTTACCGAATTTATCGATTTTACAAGCTGTACTGTATTATCTGACAAATGCTGTAAGCTCCAACTTCAACCATTTTCATCTGGAATTATTTATAAAATCCTGTAAAGCACAGTTTATGCCAGATATTTTATATCTGATGATACTCAAAGACAGCAAAAGAAACGACATCACTTATTACATTAAGCCGCTGCAAGTTGCTCTTGAATCATGCAAAGATCCGCTTATTAAAGAACTGACATCAGGCTGGCTGGAAGAAATTATGGAAAAATATAATTTTTACAGTAAATTTATGGTTTTTTTTGGCGGCATGGCTAATGATAAACAATCGAATATTTACAATGCATTTCCTTTGGATATAAAAAAATTGATAGCGCAGACCTTTTTTTCAGCTAGCATAAAGGCTGCGCCATTACAGAGCATTACATCTGTCAAATCAATAAGCCATACGTTAAAAATGATGTCTGGCTAGTAGCTTAATCAGTTGAATAACAGCATAAATTGGCAGCATGTAAAGTTAAGTTATAATAGTAGTAAACGTTATTAATAATTAGATAAATTTCACTAAAACGAGGCGATTATGGAAACCAGAAAAGACCAGATTGAAAATATTAAAAAAGACCCTGCAGTTGTTAAAGTTTATCTCGGGCAAAACAATCTTCATCTTGAAGATTTGCAGATGGCATTGGAACTGACTCAGGATACCGTATCAAAAGGAACTTATACTGCTGAAAAATTTATTGGTCAAACTGATCTTGGCAGAGGTGGCAATCAAGATATGTATCGATCTGTTGCGAAAGAAAGTGAGCAAGTCGAAAGATCACCGAGACTTGATTTTCAGAAACAAGGTATTAATCTACTTACGCTTGCTGTATGGAACAACAAACCTGAACATGTCAAATTTTTATTGAATTTCGAACAATACACTTTCATAAAATATCCTGGTGATAATAAATTTCGCGAGACGGGCAAATCCCGTATTAAATTGAATAAGGGCTTACTGGATCTATTAGTCAAAACATGTGATGATCCAGCAACATTGCAAGTCATCTATACGAGATATCTGCAGGCTCATTATTTTTCATATGAAAATAAAGATGAATTAGCTGCATTACTGCAAAATATGATAGATAAAAAGATAATTTTTTCATCATCGGAAAAATATGCCAAAGAACTATTTCACGAAATCACACGTAATGTATCAAAGACTGGGAATAATGAAATATTTGAAAAGTTATTGGCAATCCCTGCGTACAAACAATTCCTCGACACTAATGATAAATCACGCAAAATATTGCCGATAAAATTCGAGATTATTCATAATCCAGATTTAATGCCAGAAGGTGAAGTGAGCTCTGAAGCTTGTAATAATGAATTTAAGAAAGCTACAAATTTTCTCAAGGAAGGAATAGATCGAATTGTTTCACAAATTACAAAGCAAGTTGACAAAGGCTTATATTATTCCATGTTTTCTAGCACGCTTGTTGATGCGATAAAAAAAATAAGAAACGATCTTAAAAATGATAATGCTAAATTAGATGGTAAATCTTCGCTCGAGCAATTTGTTAGCTTAATGAATTCTCTTGTTGCTGCGAGAAATGAGATGAGAATTAAAAACAAAAGCGATCTATCACTTGCGAACATGGATATCCTTTTAAATAATGTCATGAAATTTCCACTTGCCGATAAGCTTTTCAGCATAAATGATGCAAATAAAAAGGTAAGGGAAGTTTCCACTAAGGATCATAATCAGTTCCAGCTTTACAAACATTTCATTAAAAGAGCAGCAAATGAGGCTGCCATTACTATTCAGCCGGGGAAGAAATAAGAGGGAAAGCTTCGTCATTGCAGTGAAGCGCTGCCATCCTGCATGCGGAGAGTATCTTCCCAATCTGAAATATCACCTCGAAATTTGCAGCTCATGCAAATTTCGAGCCCGCATCAGCTAAGGGTTCTGGGTATGTTTTGTAACAGGTCTCTCAGGATCAACTGTCATGCTGTGCGGAGTGCTGTCATCCTGAGCGCGGCTCTTGCTTTTGCGCGAAGGATCTCATGAATAAAGCTCATAGCTCGCCATTAGATCCTTCGCGCAAAAGCAAGAGCCGCGCTCAGGATGACAGCTCTCCGCAACAGGAGGACAGCTCTCGCACTACACAACATATCCCATTCAAATCCTGCATTGCTGTTGTTGCATACAATTTTTTATCTCTGGCGACTCACTCAAATTCACCAAATATTCCTTGAATTCCTTCGTCTCTTCCACCGGGAAATAAATTCTTTTGATTTTCTCTGTCGTTGAAGGATTACGAAACTCTTCATTATATCTATAATTTTGGTCGCGATGATCCAGCAAAAATTTTGCATCATAAAATATGATTCTGCCATCTTCCAACTCAACAGCCAAAAGCCAGGTAATGATGCACTTTGTAATCGGGCAAATATATTTAAGAGTAATATCACCATCATTATTCTCTGCCAAACCTTTGCTAACTAACTGCTGCTTATCTTCAATACTTAATGAATCAAAAGCTTTTTCCACAGCAGTATTATTCATTTCCACTTCTTGATAAATTTCATTATAAGTTTTGGGCGCAGTAATTGCTCGCTCATAATTTCTTGTTACTATTTTCTTTGAGATAAAAGTTGCTATCATTAAAAAAAATGCAAGCATAGCCAATTGAAAACCAAGTCGCATAGCATTATTGACGAAATGAGTATAAGCAACGTCTTCAGCATCATTAAAAATGCCATTATCATTGATGTCGCGTAAGGTTACGCCATGGATTTCCTCATTTTGTAAAATATGATTTGCCAGATTATGTCCAAATGGCGTCGTCCTACCATTACTGTCTAGCCAACCTAATAAAAGATTAGTCTTAGGATCACGGAGTTCCCGAATTGAATTAGCTCCAAATTTCAGCCACCAATTAGTTAAAAAGAAAATCGCCATTGTGCAATTAAGAATAAACGAAGCCCATGAAACATCTCCTAATGCGGTTATTTTTTTTCTATATTCCTTACCTTGATCCAGATCGATTTGCGATTCATAACTGGATAATTTATCAAGTAGATTCCTCAGATTATCTGCTTGAGTGGTATCTTTTTTATTGGAATTAATATTAAAAAGCCGTGCGTACATTATGAAATCCTCGTTTATATTTTTGCAAAGGATATCAGAAATGAACAAGTTTTGATAGGAAACGCAGGTTGGGAGATCTGTTATATATAGCGAGTTGTTAACGGTAGATTGTTATACAGCGATCTATCATCAGCGGGTTGTCATGCAATCGGTGTGTGTCATCCTGAGGACATTGCGGAGCTGTCATCCTGAGCACATTGCGGAGCTGTCATCCTGAGCGCGGCTCTTGCTTTTGCGCGAAGGATCTCCTAATGAATTACGCGCATTCTTCATGAGATCCTTCGCGCAAAAGCAAGAGCCGCGCTCAGGATGACAGCTCCGCAATGTGCTTAGGATGACAGCTCCGCAATGTGCTCAGGATGACACACACATATGACAACTTCATTAATCAAGCCGCTGGCGTATTCACTTTCACTTTAGCTTTTGCGATTTGGCTTTGCTTATATAATTCATATTCCAGCAAACCTTCGCTATTTTGAATTTGTTCGGCATAAACAGCTGCCTGCTTTGGATTAGCAATTACACCAGATTTCACTGACTTAACAGCCACCACACCATAACCATTCGGCAAACGCGTCACACCATAACTTGGTTTATTTCCAGCATTCGCAGGATTCGGCAAACTAAATGCCGCATCAAGAATCGCTGTATCAATCTTATTGGAATAACGTCCAATCAAGCCAGTTGAATTCCATTTTAATTTAAATGTTGCAGCTAATTGTTTTGGATCTGCGCCAGTTTGTAATCTGGAAAGTAAATCCTGCGAAAATTTATCTGCACGACTTTCCGCTTCCTGCGCTTTTAATTTCTGTTCGATTTGCGCCGACACTTGATTAAGTGGCAACAAAGCAGATGCAACATGTGATTTCAAACGCAAAACAACAATTGAATCTGGTGTTGTTTGTATCACATCACTATTATTCTGCAAATTCAGCACATCATTACTGAATGCAATATCACGCACTTTCTTGTATTGCGAAATATCCTTGCCACCTTTGGTTTTCTCAAATAATTCTGTTGTTTGAATAGGTAAATTCAAATTTTTAGCGGCGAGCTCCAGGGAATCAGGATGTTCATAAGTCAAATCCGCTAACTGATCACGCAAATCCGTAAATTTTTCTTCCGCATGTTGACGAATATAAGTTTCTCGCACCTTATCTTTTACCGCATCAAATGACAGCATTTTTGGTTCCTGAACCTCAACCGCCTTGAGAATCACTAATCCTTTGGCTGTTTTAAATGGTTCAGATACATCACCTGACTTTAATAATGTGGCAATGGATTTCTGATAATCAGCTGGTGCTTCAGTTAATGACATCCATGCGGGATTGCCAGAATATGCAGCATATTGCTTTGCAATTTTGGTGAAATCACCACCTGCTTTTAATGCCTTGTAAGCAAGATCACCCTTTTGAACAACTTGTTTCATTTGATCAACTGTTGCGTTTGCTGCAACAGGAAATTCCATACTGATTATTTTCCAGCGCGTAGGTTGCGTGTAGGAATTGATATTTTCATTATAAAAAGTTTTGAGTATGTTATCAGTCGGGTTGAATTTACTCATTAAATTTTTCAGCGAAAGTTCCACATATTCAATATTCACTTGCTCAGGTGTCATGAAATCAGATTTATTCTGATCATAATATTGTTTGATTCTGTCAGCAGAAATAACAATCGGTTGCGATATAAAATACTGTGTGGGAATGGAAATATAATCAATATCACGCTCCTGATTCACGAGTGCAATCGTAGAGACGGTTTCATCTGGCAGGGAAAAAGAAGAAAATACAACACCCAACTTCGGTTGATCTATCAATAAACTAGTGCGAATCAATTCCAGAAATTCACTCGTGGATAACATGGTGTTGGCGAGAATTTCCTGAAAACGATCCAGCGAAAATTGTCCATCTACCTGAAATTCAGGCAGGCTTTGCAAATAAATATTAATTTGTCTGTCTGATACCAGATATCCCTGCTTCAGGGATGCCTGTTTCAATACTTCCATATCAATGAGTGATTGCATGGCATGCGCTTTTAATGCGGATTCATCACGCGGAAGAGTGGTATTGCCAGTGGTTGTGTACTGACTTTGTGCCTGACGTCTTAAACGTTCATATGAAATATTAAATTGATCTTTCGTAATTTCAACGCCATTCACTTCAGCAATATAATTATTGGCAGAACCGCCAACAAAATAACTATGGACGCCCCAAAGAGCAAAAGTGAGAATGATGATGCCTATGATGATTCCAGCTATCCAGCCTTGGGTATGCTCACGGATGGTTTGAAGCATTGTTTGCTCTCTACCTTTCAGTCCAATAAAAAGTTATTACTAACGAGCATGATTAACAATTAACGGAGTGGACGGGACTCGAACCCGCGACCCTCGGCGTGACAGGCCGATATTCTAACCAACTGAACTACCACTCCATTATTGAAACGCTTTGTATAACATTTTTGGAAAATATACAACACTTTGTAAAAAAATCTTTTTGGGTGCTGAGGGGATCGAACCCACGACCTACGCCTTGTAAGGGCGCCGCTCTACCAGCTGAGCTAAGCACCCAGCAAATCTTGTACGTTTAAGCCTTTTCCCTTTCCTTAACCGCTTCTTTCAATGCCTTGCCTGCTTTAAAGCCAACCACTTTTGCTGCTTTGATCTTGATCTTTTCGCCAGTCGTTGGATTACGACCTTCGCGAGCAGCGCGTAATTTAATAGTGAATGTTCCAAAATTTACCAGTACAACAGGATCATCATTCTGTAATGACACTGTAATGCCATCAAGAACTGCATCTAATGCACGAGATGCTGCAGCTTTGGTTAATTCTGCTTTTTCAGAAATCAGGTCAATCAGTTGTGTTCTGTTCATAACATTATCTCTCTATCCATGGTTAAAAATGATTTTGTTTGTCACTTTCGCAGCGCAAGCTCTACGTCGCATCCCTTGCAGTCTGAGTGCTCATAACGAAGTGTGATTTATACCAATAGGGTTAAACATGTGTCAAGCAAGATAATGCTATTTTTTGCTATTTTTATTCTTGAATTATGAAATGATTTATCGTCTGGAAAAATGCGTTGGCGCTGTGCTTGGTAAAAATGGCATGTGAAATTGCGGGCTGATTTTGAACTTGCTGCTAGCATAAGGTTTTTTTGCAAATAAAGCGCAGGAGGCCGGAGGCCGACGAGCCATTGCAAAAAGACCTTATGCTAGCAGCAAGTTCAAAATCAGCCCGCAATTTCACATGCCATTTTTACCAAGCACAGAAGAGACGCATGCACAAATTAATGTGTGCGATCTTCCCTTTCCGGCTTCCGCAGCTTATCTTTCTTCTGCGCTGCGCCTAATGCCGGTTTTACTTTTTTATTCTTGCGGGACAAGCGCTGCAAATAACCATTCAGCGCTGCACCTAATACTTCATCAATCCAGCGCACTGGTTTAATGACAAGATCTTGTTTGATATTGTCTGGAATTTCTTTCAAATCCTTGACGTTTTCAATTGGAATAATGACATTCTTGATGCCACTGCGGTGTGCAGCCAGCAATTTTTCCTTGAGACCACCAATTGGCAATACTTCGCCACGCAAGGTAATTTCGCCTGTCATCGCATAATCTGCACGTACCGGCAGATTAGTGAGAATGGAAACAATGGCTGTACACATGCTGATACCTGCGCTTGGTCCATCTTTCGGTGTTGCACCTTCTGGAACGTGAATATGTATATCGTGTTTCTCAAAAAAGTTCTTTGGAACCCCCAGAATAGCTGAACGCGCCCTGACAACCGATAAAGCTGCCTGGATAGATTCCTGCATCACTTCACCCAATTGTCCTGTGTAAATAGTCTTTCCTTTACCCGGCAGAACGATAGCTTCAATACTTAATAATTCACCACCCACTTCAGTCCACGCCAGACCCTTGACTTGCCCAATCTGATCCTGCTGTTCAGCAATATCGTAACGATAACGTCTGACACCAAGATAATGTTCAAGATCATCTGGCTCAACTCGCGCCTTCTCGGATTTGGTTTTCATTAAAACTTCTTTCACTACCTTGCGGCAGATTTTGGAAATTTCCCTTTCAAGATTTCTGACACCTGCTTCACGTGTGTAATAACGTGTGATGTGTTGTACCGTTTCTGCAGGAATTTCAATTTCAGATTCTTTCAATCCAGCTGCCTGAATCTGTTTAGGAATCAGGTGACGCAAGGCAATATTAACCTTTTCGTCTTCTGTATAACCTGGTATGCGTATGACTTCCATACGATCACGCAAGGCAGGTGGAATATTTAATGTATTCGCTGTTGCCATAAACATGATGCTGGAAAGATCATAATCGACTTCCAGATAATGATCGTTAAACGCATGGTTTTGTTCGGGATCGAGCACTTCCAGTAATGCAGATGCGGGATCACCACGAAAATCCATGGACATCTTGTCTACTTCATCCAGCAGAAATAATGGATTATTTGCGCCTGATTTAGCGAGTTTCTGAATAATCTTGCCAGGCATTGCACCAATATAAGTTCTTCGATGACCGCGAATTTCTGCTTCATCACGCACACCACCCAATGACATGCGTATAAATTTACGTCCTGTCGCATTAGCGATGGATTGACCCAATGATGTTTTACCTACACCCGGAGGACCTACCAGACACAAAATCGGCCCTTTTAATTTCTTCACGCGTTTTTGTACAGCAAGATATTCAACAATACGTTCCTTCACTTCCTTAAGACCATAATGTTCTGCTTCAAGAACCTTTTCTGCAGACTCCAGATTGACACGTGTATTGGTCAGTTTATCCCATGGAAGTGAAACCATTACATCGAGATAATTACGAGATACCGTGGCTTCTGCCGATTGCGTATTCATTGATTTTAACTTGGCAAGTTCTGCTTCTGCTTTTTCGCGCGCTTCCTTCGGCATACCAGCTTGTTCAATTTTTTTGGCCAGCGCTTCAAATTCATTTGGAACATTTTCTATTTCATTTAATTCTTTTTGTATCGCCTTCATTTGTTCATTCAGATAATATTCGCGTTGTGTTTTTTCCATCTGACGTTTAACGCGACCACGAATTTTTTTCTCTACCTGCAATAAATCAATTTCATTTTCCAGCAATCCCATTAAGCGTTCGAGACGTTTGGGTAAATTGGCAATTTCCAGTAATTTTTGTTTCTCATCCAGCTTGATACTCAAATGTGCAGCAACGGTATCACCCAATCTGCCACCATCTTCAATAGCAAGAATCGATGCCATGATTTCAGCAGGAATTTTCCGATTTAATTTGACGTATTGTTCGAATTGCGATTTAAGTGAACGAATAAAAATTTCAACTTCACGCGCATCGGTACCGCTATCATCCAGCAACTCAACATCAGCAAGAAAATATTCGTGATTTTCAAGAAAACGAATAATCTTGCCACGCTTGACACCTTCTACGAGAACTTTCACCGTACCATCTGGCAGCTTCAATAACTGCAATACCGTCGATAATGTACCTGTTTCATAAAGAGTTGCTTCATTAGGCTGATCTTCTGTTGCATTTTTTTGCGAAACCAGCAGAATTTGCTTGTCCGCTGCCATCGCAACTTCAAGCGCCTTGATAGATCGTTCACGTCCAACAAAAAGTGGCACCACCATAAAAGGATAAACAACGACATCGCGCAATGGTAAAACCGGAACACTGACTATGGTCGTATCACTTGGAAGAGTTGCCATAAATACTCCCGTTTATTCGGTTGGTGGTATATGTGGTATCAGTCATTATTCTGCTGCTGACTGTTTATCTGGGGTTTCATAGATAATGATTGGTTTTGTTTCACCATGAATTGCAGATTCATCAATGATGACTTTGGAAACATGCGAGAGTGAAGGAAGTTCATACATGACATCCAGCAATGCTTTTTCCAGAATGGAACGTAATCCTCGCGCGCCTGTTTTCTTTTCCACACAGCGCTCAGCAATCGAGTTCAAGGCAGGATCACGGAATTCCAGCGCAACACCTTCCATCTCGAATAATTTGCGATATTGTTTGATCAGCGCATTCTTGGGTTCAGTCAAAATACTAACCAGAGCATCCTTATCCAATTCTTCAAGTGTGGCAAGCACTGGCAAACGACCAATTAATTCTGGAATCAAACCGTATTTGATCAAGTCTGCTGGTTCCACTTCACGCAAGACATCGCCAATAGTTTTAGCATCTTCCTTGCCATGGATTTCAGCAGAAAAACCAATGCCGGATTTTTCAGAGCGATCACGTATGACTTTTTCAAGACCTGCAAAAGCTCCGCCGCAGATGAAAAGAATATTACGTGTGTCTACCTGAATAAATTCCTGCTGCGGATGTTTTCTGCCACCTTGTGGTGGAACAGATGCAATGGTTCCTTCAATTAATTTCAGCAACGCCTGTTGCACACCTTCACCCGAAACATCGCGGGTAATGGAGGGGTTTTCAGATTTACGTGAAATCTTGTCGATTTCATCGATATAAACAATACCCATTTGTGCCTTGCTAACGTCGTATTCACAACGCTGCAATAATTTCTGGATGATGCTTTCCACATCTTCGCCAACATAGCCAGCTTCAGTCAAAGTAGTAGCATCAGCGATAACGAATGGCACATTCAAAAGACGCGCCAATGTTTCTGCCATCAGCGTTTTACCACTGCCCGTAGGGCCGATTAGCAAGATATTACTTTTGCTTAATTCCACATCACCTTGTTTGCCGTGATTACGCAAACGTTTGTAATGGTTGTACACAGCAACAGACAACACTTTTTTGGCTTGTGTCTGGCCAATGACATACTCATCAAGTGTTTTGCGGATTTCTGTTGGCGCAGGTAATCGTGGCAACACATCGGGAGAAAGACCGGTTTTGTCTTCGCGAGACTTTTCCTCATTAATGATGTCATTGCAAAGCGATACGCATTCATCGCAAACGTAAACCGATGGGCCAGCAATAAGCTTACGCACTTCATGCTGGCTTTTGCCGCAGAATGAACAGTGAAATACCTTGTCTCTTCCACTACCACGCTGGTCATTACTCATAAGACAAAGCCTCTTCAGTTATAGACCTAATTATAACGGTTATAAATAGGGATGATTTTCTGAATATCAACTGACTGCCCATAATTATATTATTACTTCTTATCCACTCTGGAATCGAGAACTTTATCTACAATACCGTATTTCAACGCCTTTTCAGCGTTCATAAAGTTATCTCTATCAGTGTCCTTGGCAATAATATCAACAGGTTGGCCAGTATGATGGGCAAGGATTTCATTTAATCGCGTACGGATTTTGATCGTTTCTTCTGCGTGAATGGCAATATCAGAGGCTTGTCCCTGCACACCCCCCAACGGCTGATGAATCATCACTCTTGCATTTGGCAAGCACAAACGCTTGCCTGCAGCACCGCCTGCCAGAAGTAATGCGCCCATGCTGGCAGCTTGCCCAATACACATGGTACTGACATCTGGCTTGATAAATTGCATGGTGTCGTAAATGGCAAGACCAGCGGTCACTACGCCTCCTGGGGAGTTAATATAGATAGAAATATCCTTATCCGGATTTTCTGACTCCAGGAATAACAACTGGGCAACAACAAGATTAGCCACATGATCATCGATCGCACCACCAAGAAAAATGACCCTATCCTTGAGTAATCGTGAATAAATATCAAATGCACGCTCGCCACGAGCTGTTTGTTCTACCACCATAGGGACAAGATTAGACTGCAACATATTCAGTTCCTTAACGTTAAGTATTTATTATGTACGGATACCCTTGAGTTCAGCATAACTCATATTCTTTTCAGTAACCGCAATACCTTCCATGAGTTTATCCAGCACCTGATCTTCAATCACTTGTGCTTCAATACCAGCAAGACGTTCACCTGATGATAACCATTCAATCACTTCTGATGGAGATTCGTATGAAGAAGCAATTTCCTGGATACGCGTATTGACACGTTCATTATCAATTTTGATATCGTGTTTTTTGGCAAATGCATTAATTAGCAAACCCAGTGCCACACGTTTTTTTGCAATATCGTTAAACATTGCAAGTTCCTGATCGGAATGCTGATGCTGATGATGATCATGATGTTGATGCTGCGGATAAATTTCATCATGAATCAGTTTTGATTCACGCGTAACAAGCGATGCAGGAACATCAATTGAATTCTGATCGATTAATTGACTGAAGACTTGTTCCTTCAGTTTTTCCTTAACCAGACGATTACGTTCCTGTTCCAGTGTTTGCTGGATTTGCTGATTCAGATCTTCTTCCTTGCCACTCTTGATGCCTAACTGCTGGATGAACTTGTTATTCAATTCCTGCGTTTCAGCTTCAAATACTTGCTTGACTGTGACAACAAAATCAATTGGTTTGCCCGCACGTTCCTTGACGCTAAAATCTGCTGGATAAGCAAGATTTAATGTGCGCACATCACCCACTTTCGCGCCGATTAATCCCTGTTCAAATCCAGGTAACATGGTGTTGCTGCCTAATTCCAGCGGGAAATTTTCCTGCTTGTGTGCAGTATCTGTTTCACCTTCATAAACCGTGTGGTAATCAATCACCACTCTATCTTTTTCAGCAGCGGGACGTTCCACCAATTTCCAGCGGGTATATTGTTTCAGCAGCTGGGTAATGACGGTTTTGACATCATCTGCTGTGATAGCAACATCGAGCTTTTCGATATTTTGAATATTGTGCTGAATATTATCGATTTCCGGTAACACTTCAAACGATGCAATAAATTCCAGCGGTGCATCTGGTGTAACTTTTTTGGGTTCAATGCGCGGCTGATTAATCGGATTTAATTTTTCATCCGTAATAGCCTGATTAAGTGATTTGCTGATCACTTCGCTTAATGCTTCACGACGGGCGTTTTCACCATAATATTGCTGAATGATAGCCATCGGTGCTTTGCCGGGACGAAAACCCTTAATGTTAGCGTCTCTGGCTAACTGGGTAATATGAGTTTTATATGCTTCCTCAACTCTTTCTGCTGGAACAATGATGGTAAGACGACGTTCTACTTTACTAACTTCTTCAACAGATACTTGCATGTGAATAACCTCGTGTTCTTAAAACTCTTATAAACCCAATACAAAATAGCCCGCTATTATATTGATAAATTCGGAAGTAAACCAGAATTTTTCAAGGTGTTATCGCCAACTTGCGAAAGGAGAGACTCGAACTCTCACGGGTTGCCCCACTGGAACCTAAATCCAGCGCGTCTACCAGTTCCGCCACATTCGCTTGTACATATTTCAGGAAGTGCCATTTTTACTGCAGTTTTGATCTGCAATCAAGCTTTTATAAAAATGCGCACCTAGCAGGTTAACAATCAACCCACTGATGACCAGCACTGCCGCGAGGATTTTCCACGACTGCAATGGTTCGTGCAAAACTACAATAGAACCCAGCATGCCAAAAATGGGTATGAGCAAGGTGAATGGCACGACGACTGAAACCGTATAAGTACTGAGCAAAAAGCTCCAGAGTCCATAACCGACGAGCGTGGAGATATAAATGATATAGAGGACAGAAATAATTTCCGCCCGATGCAGGTTCTGCAAGGTAGTGAGGATGCCGTGACTGCCATCCATATATAGGGACATCAGAATCATGGGAAAACAAGCAACAAAACTGCCCCAGACTACCAGTGACATGATATTGATGGCGCCGATGGACTTAGTGATGACATTGCCTAATGCCCAGCTTGCTGCAGCGCCTAGCACGAAGATAAAGCCCAGCAAGGTGAGATTGCCGTTGAGATTCATGGCGACCACACCTATGCCTGAGAACGCCACTAATGCACCAGCTATTTGCCAGCGTGTTGGTATTTCATTCCAGAGAATAGCGGCATACAAAATGCTAAAAAAGATTTGCACCTGAGCAATAAGCGATGCAAGACCGGGTGACACTCCCGCACTAATGCCGAGAAAAAGCAGCAAAAATTGCAGGGCAAACATGACTAGACCATAAGCAATGATCCATTTGACATGCACAGCAGGCGGTCTGATAAAAAATATCAATGGAATGCTTGCGAATATAAAACGTAATGCACACAGCAAATAAGGCGACATGCCATCAAGTGCAATGCGCACAAAGATGAAATTAAATCCCCAGATAAGAGTGATTAATACAGCAAGCAGGCAGTGAATAAAGTTCATGCTGAGAGGTTCTTTTATGTATTCGTTATTGCATCTGATTATCGTGCGCAGATTTTAGCAGAACTTTAACGCAAAATCATTCATAATACGCTGATAAAATGACATGGAGGTCGTATGAAAAATTTTTTATATAGCATTATTTCCCTCGTTTCCCTGACTATTTCACCTGCTTTTGCCTGCACAGATTTCATGCTGACAGCAAAAGATGGGACGTTATTAATTACTCGCAGCATGGAATTTGGTTCCGCTTTAAATTCCAATTTGCGCAGTTCACCGCGTGAACGCGCTTTCAATACCACAACCCCGAATAATAAACCTGGCATGAGTTGGGTCGCCAAATATGGTTATTTGTATGTCGATGGATTTGGTGTTGATGCAACATTCGATGGCATGAATGAACAAGGATTAACATTTGAATATTTATATTTGCCAGGTGAAACCGAATATCAAACCATTCCCGCTGGCAAGGATAATCAGGCTGTACCGTATGCAAATTTTGGTGACTGGGTATTGGGAAATTTCAAAACGATCGATGAGGTAAAACAAGCACTAAATGATATTTATGTCAGCAATCAGGTGATTCCACAACTTGGTAATGCGACTTTACCTGCACATGCCTCGATTCGTGATGCAAACGGCAATGGTATCGTCGTTGAATTCTACAATAATAAAATTAATGTATATGACAACATTGGTGTGATGACTAATTCACCGAAATATGATTGGCATATTGCGAATCTGCAAAATTACCTGAATTTATCGCCATATAATCCGAATCCCATCACCGTCAACGGTATTACTTATACTTCAACTGGACAAGGTGGTGGTGCAACAGGTTTACCAGGTGATGCTTCTCCTCCATCACGTTTTGTGAAAATCGCTTTCATGGTAAAAAATGTTTATCCCGCACAAAATTCCGGTGAAGAATTAAGTCTCGCACAACATATTATTAATAACGTCGATTTACCTGCTGGCTTTGTGCGCGCTGCATCAGAAGGACAAACATCAACTGATACGACACAATGGGTCGTGTTTAAGGATGCAACCAATAAGCTTTTCTATTACCGCACGTATGGCGATATGACATTACGTCTCGTTGACATGAAGAAAATCAATTTTGTGAAAAATGCACGCCGCCTGAAAATGGCGCTTTCCATGTCACCGAATGCCATCAATATGACTGGGCAATTTAACGGTACGAAATAACCCCAAAGCTGGTGTCAAGCGTAACCACACTGCATGGGAAATGGACAGCATATGGATCTGTCCATTTCCCATGCAGTGTGGTTACGCTTGACACCAGCTCCTGCTAATTTACTTTACAATAAATCCAATATTTGTATAATTGCGATCAAATCTACCAAAACGAGTTGCAAATCATGTCCCTGACCAATTACCTCAAAGGCCAAGCGCCGCTATGGCAAGTATTCTGGATTTACAATGTGCTGGTGAGTGTTGCGCTACTTTTTGCAGCCGGTTTCACCACATTTCTTATCGAGGATTATGTTGCTGCAAATCACATGCCCGTCTTGAAAATTACAATCGGTACGATAGCAACGCTATATTCGATCTTCGCCTCTGTTATCACCTGGAAATCGGCATTTAATTGCACCCATCGCATCTGGACATGGTTAGTGCTTGCATTACTAACATTCGCTACCGTTTATGACGATTACGATAATTTTTTTCGCCTTGATAATATTATTCTCACCACAGCTTTTATTATTTGCTTGCTTACCTGGATTATCACCACACGCGCCAACAAGGAGTCACGACTTTATACCATCGCACTTCCTATTCTTTTTGTGATAGTCATGTGCACTGACAGCATTATTAAAATAAAAGAACACTACGGTAATTTTCAGCATTTTGCTTATCTCGAAGATGGAAATTACAAGGAAATATATATAAACCCTCCTAAAGTATCGCGCGTAAACGAAAGTAATTTACGTCAGAAAGCAATTGATGGTGATTATGAAGCAGCTTATTCTCTCGCCCAGTTTTATTCAGATGATGAAGATAACGCCAAACCAGATTATGCAGAAGCATTGAGATGGTATCAGGTGGCAGCAGATCATGGTGATCCTTATGCCAAGAATAATCTTGCGATTTTATATGAAAAAGGTTTAGGTACTGAAAAGAATATTCCAAAAGCAATCAAGCTTTACAAGGAAGCAGCTGAAGTCGGACATGACACATCTATTTATAATCTCGGATTGTATTATGAAACCAAAGCCAATTCTCCTGATTATGCACAAGCAGCTGCTCTTTACAAAAAAGTAATAGACAGAATGGCAGATACCAAAAAATTTAATTGCGCACCCAATGATTTAGGTGCGCTATATGCACTCGGCAAAGGTGTAGAAAAAAATGAAACCGAAGCCAGATATTTGTTTCAGCAAGCTGCCAGCAAAAAAATGATAATTAAATTACCTGCAAAATCTGCTTATCGTGAAATGAATAAGGAAAAAGATTTTGCAGATGTTTATGCTACTTATCGTTTGGCCGAAGTGCAGAAAACGCCATTGGATAAAACAGATTTGTCGGCAGATGAAATTGCCATGGCGAAAATAGTGGCTGATTATTATCAGAAACGTTGCCGGGAATGAAATAACTTCTAAATGGAAAAACGTTGCATATGGTGATCAAGCACCGCCAATAGCTTGTTACGCGTGCGCAAGCTAATTTTTTCCTGTCGCCAGAGATGCAAGAGTTCTTTCTTTTCCACTTTTATAATTTGCATCAGCAATGAAGTGGAAGCGCGAACTTCCCTGCGTTCATCGTGAAACACTTGTTCTTTCTTGTCATGTGCAGCAATTCTTTTTTTGTATTTTTTCAGTAAAATCTCATATTCATGAAGATGCAAATCCACTTCTTCGACAAATTTCTTTTCATGGCCGATTTCATTTTTATATTGCTGCAACCATTCCAGCACTGTTCCAATCATCTGCACTCTTGCATGTAATTCTGCCAGATGTTCATCATATTTTTCCTTTTCGCCAATCACATCCAGACCAAATTTTCTCAGCAGAAAAGGGAGTGTGAGACCTTGAATCACCAGCGTCACAATAATAATGCTCAGCACGAGAAAGATTAATAAATCGCGTAAATCCACACCCTCAATCTGAAAATATAAAGTAGGAATGGCGAGTGCGGCTGCAAGTGAAATACCACCGCGCATACCTGCCCAGGAAATGAGAAAAGCATTGCGATATTTTGTTTTGTCATGGTGTGGAAAAAATATTTTTGGAAATAGCAAGGTTGAGCCAAATACCCAGATAAATCTGCCCAGCACAACTGTAGCAACAATGGAAGAGACATATAGCACAAGTTTTTCAGCGGAAATAAGGGAAATATGCAAATAAATATTATGCAAATCCAGCCCGACCAATAAAAATATAATTCCTTCAATTGCAAATGCAAGCGCAGGCCATATCGCCATACCAATGATTCGATATTCCGGTGTAAAACGCACAGAATATTTATTGCCAATTAAAAAACCGACAATGGCTGTTGCGAGCACTCCAGTACCGCCCAGCATCACCACAGGAATGTAAGCAATAAACGGCGTAATCATGCCGGCAATCATGTGCAGAATGGTGTTTTTAATCTTTAAACGAATTTTGCCGATGAGTGTACCGATCAGATAACCATATAAAGTTTCACCAACAATAATCATCAGAAATGCAGAAAGAGCATGCATAAAATAAAATGTATGCGTTATCGCAGCAGCCAATGCAACACGAAAGAGGATAAGTGCCGCCGCATCATTAAACATGCCCTCGCCTTCAAGAATATTAAAAATACGCTCTGGTATGCGGATTTTTTCGCAAATGGAAACAATGGCAACATCATCAGGAGGAGAAATAATGGCACCCAACACAAAAGCTAATGGCCAACCCATTTGTGGAATTAAAGTATGAATGACACAGGCAACCAGCACTGTTATAAAAACAACATGACCAATGGAAAGCGAGGCGATTGGCAGGATTTGCTTGCGGATATCACGCCAGGAACTGAATGCTGATATCTGATAAATCAATAACGGAAGAAATACATTCAAAATTAATTCAGGATCAATTTCAACAGTAGGAATCCAGGGAACAAAACTTAAAACCATGCCGAATATGACGAGCATTAATGATAAAGGTATCGTGGATTTCTGAAAAAGATGACCAAGCGCAATAATGATACCGAGTAGTAATATGTATGTGATCACATGTTCCGTCATATGGTAGGCACAATAAGAGAAAGAATCTCATCCTGACAAAAAATAGCATTTATTTCAAGAGTTGCCGCAGGATTTTGACTGACGATAAAGCTGGGTATCGAAACGATCATTACAATATTTCATACTTAATTGATTTACCACCTCCAGCATATTTATAGAAGTGTTTTTTTTCATTTCTGTCAGTATGGTTTCAAGTTGCTGATTGGCCATCAGTTGCTTGCGAATATATGACTTGATTGAAATAATATCATCCAGTTTATTTGTATGCGCTTTATTAATATTATTTTTGACATTTTTCTGGGAATTACGTAACTGATTAAGCCAGTTCGATTGCCTATTCAATTGTCTTGGCGTTTGCGCCATTTTAATATCACTTTTCATATCACCGGAAATTGTATCGATATAGGAAAAAATTTCATCCAGTCTCACTTGTATTTCCCGGGTCACATCTTCTCTCTGTCTGTTGGCTTTTTCTTCTTCCATCATCTCACTTTCCTGTATTTTCATTGCCTGCTCCCTACCTGTGAGATAACTGGCAATCATATTTTTTGAAATAGCGTGAAGGGTAAAACCATTATTCAACTTGGCGCGAAGGTTGTTAATCGCTTTTTCCACTTCTACTATTTTATCCATCAATGGTTCGCTATATATTACGAGCAAATTACGTTTGTCATATTGCAGTTCAACATTCTTACCCAGAGCAACAATGATTTGCACATCACTAAACATTTTTCCTACTACATGTATAACAGCAGAAAGGTCTTCATCTTCATTGGCAAACAAGCCGCAACCTTGTCGCGGAATGATAATGGTGTTGTTGGTAAAACGTGCAAGATATACTTCCTGTATCATCATGCAAGCAATATGTTCGAGATAAGATTCACGCGTAAAATATTTTTTTTCAGATGGTGTTTTAAGCAGCTTGATGGGATAACCCATATTAGGCATCGAAATAAATAACATATCAGTAATGGCATGACGATTATCCTTGCTTATTTGCACGTTGGAGATTTTATATAAACCACCCAGATGTGGCACCAATCCCTCGCCAAGATCATTGGGCATCGCAAATGGAGCATTGGTTAACGATATTATTTTTTCTTCCAGACCTTCGCCATTCTGACCGCCACCACCTGATATAACAGGATTGGCAGAAATAACCATTAGTCGCTTTTCATTATCTTTTTCATACAAATCCATAATAATGGTTTCACTATTTTCACATTTGATAATCGGCTTATTTGTTTCTGTATTATCATCATCGGAAAATAATATTTTTTCGTCTGCAATACTATTAATATGAACGAATTCTTTGGCATAAATTTTTTTAATTTTATTGTATTTATCCGATATATCTATTTCCCATGGAAGCAGATAATGAGGAGAAGATGGCAGCACGCTAATTGTCAGCATGTCTTTCTGCGGCATATGGCTAATATCAAAATGTATGATATTGGCAATTTGCACAATATAATTACTGGTTATCTGGGATAATAGATTTTCAAACTGTGTGGCTTCATCTTCAGATGCAAAAAACATCAATAATTTATTTCCCACAAATGCGCTTAATCTCACACCATAGGAATCCACACCGAATTCACTCTGCACATAAGGCTTGATGGTTACCACATCATGATTAATTTCATAATCCAGCTGAATTTTTTGCTGTTTTATTTTTTCAATCATCCATTTTGCTGTTTCAGGTTCTGCAAATGCAAAATGCAAATAGCATTCACGATTCCTGATTTCATCCTTGATGGTAGAAATTGAATAAGTGAGCGCACATTCCATATTATTGCGAATAAAGGCCATAGATTTCCCTGCCATAGTAATTATTATTGGAGACAGCAAGTCATATATGTAATCAGATAAACAATATTACTGTCAATGATTGACACTTAAATGAATATAAAATAACTACTATTTTTTCTGCAAAACCTGTATTATTCCGCCATAATTTTATTTCAGATAAAAAGGTAATTCCTAATGGAAAATATTTCCATGCGATTAAAACAACAATTAAATTTCTTATATGAAATTGATAAATTAAAAAAAATCCTGCGACGATCCACTTTGATTGCTGATCCTGATCGACTGGAAAATACCGCAGAACATAGCTGGCATCTTGGTTTATATGTCATGGTGCTTGCGGAATATACCAATGCACAAATTGACATCTTGCGTGTCATAAAAATGGTTTTGATTCATGACATTGTTGAAATTGATGCGGGTGATACTTTTTGTTATGACGCTGAAAAAAATATGGATAAAGGTGTCAGGGAACAAAATGCAGCCAACCGTTTATTTGGTCTATTGCCTGATGATCAGCGCGATGAATTCATGAATCTCTGGCATGAATTTGAAAAGCGGGAAACACCTGAAGCACGATTTGCTGCAAGTGTCGATCGCATGCAACCCATGTTGCATAATTATGTAACCGGTGGTGGCAGCTGGAAACGTCATGGCGTGAAACGACATCAGGTTGATGAGCGCAGATTGCCTATTGCAGATGGATCGGAAATATTAGCGGATCTAATAAAAACTATTCTCGATGATGCGGTAGAAAAAAATATTTTGCAGGCTGGGTGAATATAGTTTGTCATGCGGCGGACTGTCATGCCAGCTAAAAGCATGCTGGCATGACAGTCCTGTAGCACACACAAATCAATGCGTCGCCCTTACATGTCGATGCGATGATTTTTTTCTCGCTGGCTTATGCGCAGTCACACTCACTTTCCTGCCATTCGTATTCAAGCTCTTCTTCAGTAGCTCCACAAAATTAACCACCGTGGTTGGCTGTTTTGCTTTTGAACGTGCTGGCATTTTATATCCCGCATGATGTTTAGCCTTGGATTCAGCCCATTTTTCCACAGCATCCTTATATTCATCCTTGTATTTTTCTGGTTTCCATTTTTCTGTCATGGATGCAATTAACTTCTTTGCAATTTCAATTTCCTGCTTTTTAATACCATATTTTTTCAAATCATTTCCTGGCACATTAAATTCATCTACATCTCTCACCTGTTCTGCATAATGTAACAAATACAACATCAGCACATTATCATGCGGCATCACTGCTGCCAGATATTCTTTTGTACTGATAATGACTTTCGCAATACCAATCTTACCGGATTCCTTTAATGCTTCACGCAAAATAACATATCCCTTATTACCTTTTTTCTCTGGCACCAGATAATAAGCATGATCGATATTAATGTAATCAATATTTTTTTTATCTATGAATTCTTCTATCGCAATCGTACGTGCATTTTCACCGGCAACGCGTTGTAATTCGCCTTCTTCTACAGGCAATAGCATATCTTTTGCATATTGATAACCTTTTCCGATTTGTTCCCATGGCACTTCTTTTTCTGTTTCTACATCCACTCTTTTATATTTAATCAAATCACCCGTTTTTTTATTTATTTGTTTGAAAGCAACACTGCTGGATGGATCAATGGAGTTATAAAGCACAATTGGGATACTGACCAAACCAAAACTGATATTACCCTTCCAATTTGATCTTGGCATATGTAACTCCTCGAATATTTCTTATAAAACAATGAATAAATAATATTGTGTATGAAAATAATCAGGGAAATCGGCTTTTTTTGTGTACTATGGTTTATTATATAATAATTAGCCTTTGATCAGGTAAAATTTACCATGGCTCTGGAATCATATAAAAAGAAAAGAAATTTCAGAAAAACACCTGAACCCAAAGGGAAAAAATCCGTCTCAGCAAAATATAAAAATTTATATATCATCCAGAAACATGCTGCCAGTCATTTACATTATGATTTTCGACTGGAATTAAACGGTGTATTGTTAAGCTGGGCTGTGCCAAAAGGTCCGTGTCTTGATCCAGCGGTTAAACGTCTTGCCATGCACACAGAAGATCATCCGGTTGAATATGGCAATTTCGAAGGAATAATTCCTGAAGGTGAATATGGTGGTGGCACAGTGATGTTGTGGGATAAAGGCAAATGGATATGTGAAGATGAAAATCCGCTAGCTGCTTATCGTAAAGGTCATTTGAAATTTACACTGCAAGCGGAAAAATTAAATGGTCGCTGGAACCTGGTACGCTCCAGCAAAGATGAAAAAGCGTGGTTTCTAATTAAATCCAGTGATGAATTTGCAAAACCATTATCGAAATATGATATTACAGTGAAAGAACCTGACAGTGTTAAGAGCCATCTTACATTGCAGGAAATTACCGATAATTATAAAAACATCTGGAGCAAACACGGCTCAGTTCCTGCGAAAAGACAGAAAAAAAAAGTCCTGAATAAAATAAAAATTGATCTCTCCAAAAAATCCATGCCAGCAACGATTCATCCACAATTGGCAACACTCGTTGATAAACCACCACAGGAAGATCACTGGATTCATGAATTAAAATTTGATGGTTATCGTATTATTGCATTTAAACGTGGTAAAGACGTGCGACTAATCTCACGCAACAACAAGGACTGGACACGCTATTTCCCGAACATTCAAAAAGCTGTTAGCCAATTGCCTGTTAAAAACCTTATTCTCGATGGCGAAGTCGTGGTGCTGGATGCGCAACAGAAATCCAGCTTTCAATTATTACAAAATGCGATTGGTAATCATGAAGAATCATTCGTATATTATATTTTTGATCTGCTTTATTACGATAAATATAATTTGATGTCATCAACCCTCGGTGAAAGAAAAAACATCTTAAAAAATTTATCTTTGGTATTCGATGAAAACACACTGCGTTATAGCGATCATGTTATGGGTTCCGGTGATACAGTATTTAAAAATGCCTGCAAAATGGGTCTTGAAGGGATCGTTTGCAAAGATATCAATAGTAATTATGAGCAGCGCAGAACCAAAACATGGCTAAAAGTAAAATGTGTGCATAGACAGGAATTAGTCATTGGAGGTTTTTCACCTCCTCAAGGTTCGCGCGCACATTTTGGTTCATTGTACCTTGGCTATTTTGATAAAAAGAAGAATTTTATCTTTTGCGGTAACGTTGGAACAGGTTTTAATCAGACATCACTCAAGGAAATTTATTCACTGCTGAAAAAAAACATTACTGATAAAAATCCATTTACGACACGCCCACCAGGTGTGACCACTGCTATCTGGGTTAAACCTGTATTAGTTGCTGAAATCGAATTTTCAGAATGGACACAGGATGGAAGTTTACGTCATCCGAGTTTTAAAGGCTTGCGCCTGGACAAAAAAGCGGGTCAAATCACGCGTGAAACTCAGACAAAAATAAAAACGATTGAAAAGGATGAGACAAAATCCATGACTAAAAAATCAAACGTGACAATTGAATTATCCCATCCTGATAAAATTCTTTATCCTGAAACCAAAATTACCAAACAGGATATTGCCAATTATTATATTGAAATACAGCAATGGATCATGCCATATGTAACTAATCGGTTATTAACACTAGTTCGCTGTCCAGAGAATTACAAAAAATGCTTTTATCAAAAACATCTTGGTGAAGCAAATATCAAAGGATTATATGAAATACCAATCAAGGAAAAAAATAAGACCGATGATTATATTTATATCAAGGATTTATCAGGATTATTAGCGCTGGTGCAAATGGGCGTACTGGAAATTCATCCATGGGGAAGCACTATTGATGATGTAGAAAATCCAGACATGATTATCTTCGATCTTGACCCAGCACCAGATGTTGCATGGAAAAGAGTGGTTGCGACAGCAAAACGCATTCGCAAATATCTCGAGGAATATAATTTGCAAAGCTTTGTCAAAACTACTGGCGGTAAAGGTTTACATGTTGTCGTGCCGATCAAGCCAGAACATGATTGGGAGACAATAAAAAACTTTGCACATGCTTTCGTTCAGGTATTAGTAGAAAAATATCCAGAAGAATATGTGAGTGAAATGTCCAAGGCAAAACGCACAGGTAAAATTTTTATTGATTATCTACGCAATCAGCGCGGCGCAACTGCCATATGCGCCTATTCATTGCGAGCACGAAAAGGTGCACCCGTTTCCATGCCACTTGAATGGGATGAGTTGGATAATAATGCAAAAGTAAATTCATTTGATATTCATTCTGCGCTAAAACGTTTGTCGAAATTAAAGAAAGATCCGTGGCAAAAGTTTTTTAAAATTAAGCAAAAGTTGCGACTAAAGAAGTAATATCATCACATACCAGCATCTTTAATTGATTCCATATAAATCAGCACGAGCACTGCGCCTTCATGGATTTCAACGCTAATGGATTGTTCAGCCGTTCGATTAAAACAGGAGTTCATACCTGGAAATTGTAATTTCTTTTGTTGCAAATCCCATTTTAATCCACGCGAAGTGACTGTTGCAGATGGAATACCGATAAATGAAATTTTTGTTTGCAGCGGCAATGACCATTCTTTTCTCGCGCCATGATTGAGAACACACCCAAACATTGGTGGATCGTACAAAAGACAATCGGCATCAGTCTCAAGAAAAATATTTACGTTATTCAGGATATGATCGAGATAACCACCATTGATACCAACAATAATCGCAGGCAATAACTCATTCTGCTGCATATATTGCAATGACTTATGAAAATCCGTGAAATTCTGATCAGGAGAATGATGAACTTTATTATTCTCACGCACATAATCATGAACACTATCCAGATCACCAATAATAATCGAGGGTTTTATACCAGACTCGTGTAATGTATTAGCTGCACCATCTGCTGCAATCACGGGTAAATTGAGGTTTTCAAAAAAGGTACGCGCGGGTAATTTGCCATTTAAGCATAATATTGAGCGATATTTTTTCCAGTCCGCGTTGTCAGACATCATAATATTTCTTTTGAATAATCAGAATGAATGCGGTTATTAAACCAGCGACATTGCTGGCTAATACATACAATGAATCGGTATAACTGCCATAAACAATCCAGGCAATGGAACAGATTAGCAAATTGATCAACATCAACATGGAAATATCTTTGGTGGATTTGGTTTGAAATGCTTTATAAACCTGTGGCAACAAACCTATAAAAGTCGTGATAAACGCAATCGTTCCAGCTAGCTCTATAACAGACATGACAACCTCGCTTGCAATATGATGCGATGATGGTATTTTTTTTGTGAATAAAAAGCAAGAATCATGGGAATTGTATTCATTATTTTATAATTAGCTCTTTGAATTCAAAAATAATTTAATTGTTTGCCCTGCTACATCTTCAATCTGTTTATCGATAACTTTAAATATTTCACGTGGCAACAACTCTTTTTCTGGCAGATTACGCCATGCTGCAATGGTACGTTCTATCGTCTCCACCACTATTTGTGACAAAGGATTGACAGATAATCTGGCAACATCTGCAAATCGACGTATTTGCTCAGGATTAATATCATTTAAACTTCTGCTATCGCCAAAACTTAATGCTAATTGATCATTTGCAATATAAGGAAGCGTAGCAACAAAATCATATGCTGGTGAAAGAACTGGTGTACGTTTGTCAGGATATAATATTGACCAATTTTTAAGATGCATATCTGCATTTCCAATCATGACTGAAAATACAAGACGGCGCATAAAATCGAAAACTGCTTCATTTCCCATTTCTGCTGATAGCACGGAAGCTATGTTTGCATAACTTTTTTTATCATACTTGGCATGTGGATACAGACCAAATATTTGCGCGAAATCTTCCATGTGAATACGTCGTCCATCCTCGCTGCGATCGAAACGTTTAATAGCAAGCGCTTTTCCCTGCATACGTATCCCATCTTCTGGTAACCCATGAATATCGTGCATATCCAGTAAACGATTTTCTGGTAATGAAATTCCAATCGCTTTCGCAAGTGCAAGCATCACAAATTCATTTTCTGGCACCGCAGAAAATCTGGCAGATGGAAGCTTGATAATCCATGAACCTCCCTGACCATCTGCAGGAATCGTTAACCCACCCGATGATTCCATGATTGCAGAAAATTTTAATTGTATTCCCGCAAGGGAAAATCGCATTATATTTTTGTATTGATTATTTTTTTCATCAACAAGCTTATATGGTTTATCAATTTGCTTTTCCGCTTCCAATGGTAATACTGTTAATGCACCAGGCAAATCCATGCCAAGTGCCGCAAGCAGAAAAAATTCACGTTGTGGCTTTATCCCAGCTTTGTGCGCGAGATAAGTTCGCAAATGACCTTCCGGTAATAAATTGGAAAAAAAAGGTGGCAAACTTGAATTAAATAAACGCGTTGAGGTTATCAATCCTCCAGTTTGTTCTTTGAATGATAAACTTAGAGTTGGTCTTTCTGGATTATCAATATATTTTTGTTCAAATGAAAAAATATATTGATCACCTGCAAGACGATTAATCATTCCAACGTGAGTATTCTCGAGCATGACAGCCAGCGCATTTATATTTTTTTTATCAGACTTCATCATGAGATATCCCTTCATCGTCATCCTCTTCATTAACAGCATAAAGTGGGCGATGCATATCATGATTTTGATCACGCGTTAAGGATTGAACGACAGGCACCAGTGAATACGGCACTAACATCAGGTCATAATCCAGCGCACGCACAAGATCGAGCAGCGTATCAAAACGTGGAACAATCTTTCCTGTCTCTATCCCTGAAATATGCATTTGTGGTAACCCAATGAGCTTGCCCAGCGCGAATTGACTCAGACCACGCTTGATACGCATGGCTTTTAGCTCATCGAGCATAGTTTGTGGCAAACGTTTAAGATGGATAGTTTTCATATATTATTTTATATAAATAATAGTGATTTATATAATATAGCATATTTCGCAAGAAAGATATGATATGTGAAATTATATAATTATAGCAATTTGATATAATATAGCATATTGATTATGTTTGTTCAAAATAAGCGCAATTCATGCAGGTTCAACAGCTAATTGCATGAATATCATCAAAATGGTTGAGCAATCATTTCTTAAACTGAATCTTCGACTCTTCCCTATCTTCAATTTTGATAAAATTCTCCGGGCGTAGACGGCGTGATATTTCTTTTCCAAGATCGCCATTAAAATTATCAACTTCCTGTAAAGTCAAACCATTCTTGAGAGCACGCAAACCTGGTTCGGTAATTAACACATTCAATTTGTTGGCTGGTAGATATATGATTTGCTCTACTGTCAGTATTTTATCCTTGAGCACAATCAAACCATGATCGCGTTTGGTATTTAAAATAATATATAACGCATCGTTATTACCTAGCATAATTTTGACGAGCTGCTCAGGCAAAATCCATTTGTTCGCCAATAAAATCTGACAAGTTTCATTTGCAAATAATTCACTGTGTTTTTTACCAAACCACGCAATCTGTTCCTCACTAAACCAGTATCTTAATTTTTCTTTCAATGGAAATTTGATTAATCGATGAATTTGCAAGGCGGTTTCCAGGCTTATATCCTTATTAACAACCAAAATTTGCAGCTTTTCTGTAAGCGATCGCAAACACTCAATATAATCATCCGCTATTCGCGGTTTGACATTAAATGCATCACAAATTGTGTGATAAACCCGTTTAATCCTGCTATCCGAATTTAATATGGCAAGCAGTTCATCATAAATTAAATTATGAATTGGGTTTAGTGTATCCGCTGAAGTCACAACAGCCTGGTACAAGGTATTTAAAGCCCTGATTTTATCATCTGTAGAATAAAAATGAATTTTATTAGTACCAAATAAAGTCATTTGTATGACAGCAGAAGTGTCATAAACATTTTTCGATTGTTCAACTTCATGAATCATATTTTTGATTAAAATTGCGCTGCTAAATAATCGTGAAATCTCTCGATAATAAATACTATTCATCAATCCATAATGCTCAATAATGGATTGTTCTTTTTCATTTCTTAACAGTACATTTGCGCCATATTGTAAAAGTAGCTGGATAATTTCATTATTTAAAAATGTTAAATGAAATAGAGGAGGCAAAATTGAAGTTTGTTGATCACATATATTGGGATCTGCTTTATTTGACAGTAAAAATCGTACTAATTTAGGATTTCTATTTTCAATAGCGATATGCAAGGCTGAACGACCTTCCTGCATTTCATTAATATCAACATTGGCGGCAATTAAAGCTGACATCAATGGAATATCATTCATCTTTGTAGCCTGTAAAAGAAAATATTCTTTCCCCGAATTGATAAGTGGATCCGCTTCATGTACTAGCAGAAACGTAGCCATGGAAATATCCTCCGCATGCATTGCAACAGATAAAGCTGTTTTATTTCCATCAAGGATTTGATTGAGATCTATTTTTCTTTTAATCAAAGCGGTTAATAATTGTGTATCGCCATTCGCAACAGCATGTAACAAACAACGTGACATATCTTGTTTGTTTAACAATACTTCCGTTAGCTTTTCGTCTATCGGCACACAACCACCCAGATAGTTAATTAACCTGCACAGATCGATAAAGCTTTCATCTAATTTATCTAAATGACCTGTATCGAAAGTTTTATTGAGGAAATTCCTAATTTTACCAATCGATATATTGAATGTATTTATAAAATCTCTAATTTGGCAATCATTGATATCATACTTGCGGGTAATATGCTCACCTGTTTTTCTATTGCAATATGCGAGGTGATAATTATTATAATGCAGTGAAAATATTATTTGTTTTTTATTTTGATTACGTTTTATATCAGAATTAATTAACGTGCTCTGAATAAATTCAACAGCAGCAAAGGAATATATATTAAAATCATTAGGTAACTTTATAGTATCCATATTTATTATTTTCTTTTGCTGTAATAAGGAAATCAGATCATCCCTGAATTCCAGCAATAAAAATAACACGAGAGAGTCTGCATTTTTTAAAACATAATTACAGACGAGGTTGTTGAGAATGCACTCAATAATCTGACAATTATCCTGTTCAAGCGCAATTGAAATAGCAAGATCAATATGTGCTTCAGGTGGCTGGTGATTTAATAATAAACTAACCATACCCACATCCTGACATTCAACAGCCATCACCAAAGGACAATCCTCCGGTAACATTTTTTCTTGTTTCAAACCATAAAGAAGAAGTGCCTCGACCAGGTTTAAATCACCATTACGAATCGTTTTTAATAATATGGAACCATCACCATTCATATCAAAACCTGATTGTATAGCTGCTTCATATATCGGGTAAGATTGTTTTTTTGTAATCAAACAACCACCATTCAATCGCACAAATTCACCAATATCATCATGTACGTTTTCTGATATTGAATATTTAATTCCCTCGCAGTATTTCTGGCTTTTTATTTCAAAAAATTCGATGCGCAGATAATATTCATTATTGGTAAACACAATTTCATTGCGTGAATTTACACTTGCTTTATCTTCATTTGTAATTCTTTCAACGCACCTAATTGTATAATTCCGACAGGATGCGATGAGTTTATGTATAAAGGAATTGTCTTGCGAAGTAGGAATTACTCCCTGCTGTATCAAAAATTTGACAACATCTGACCATCCCGCAGCGACAGCCAGGGAAATCGGTGTACGTCCGTTTTCATAATGGGGAATTGTATTACGCTCTGGCAAATAATTCAGAGCCAGTAAAGTGATATTGCGAATATCCTCATTCAGTTTCAATTGCATCACCATATTAATAAAATCATATTTAAACCATTTCATGATGAGATGAAAAAAAATATGAAACTTATTAATTTTTTGTTTATCTTCAGGCAATAAATTTAAATAAGCGACACTATAATTAAAAAATATTTTTTGTTTTTCAGATTCATCGTTTCTGATTAACATGTAGTATTGATAGAAACCATTACCGCCTATGTCCCCGAGGATCATGGCTGGAGCATCGATTAAACTATCAAATAAATCTTTCCTGCAGAAGCCAATTTGCAATGCTGTATCCATTAACTGAATATACTCATCATGCTCAGTGATGAGCGCATGATTGATCGCCTTTAGTAATACTTGCGTTCCGGGTCTATGCCCTAAAAATAAATTATCTATCTTTTTAGCTTCCCCATGATACTTTTCTGCTTGTTGCATAATAATAAATTTAAGATAAAAAATATCATTGCGATTTATATTTTTAGTCAAAATATGAAAAGAATCTGTTTTATTGTTGTATTTATCGAGAAATATCTTTCTTTTTTGCATTAATATCTCAGTAGCTTTTTCAGCGTTAACCCCAAAAAGAAATGCTGTATTATCTGGATTCTGGATAATAGAATCGATTCTACTTGCACCAGTATCCGAGCAAGTCATATCTTTTTTATTGTAGCCAAGCATGGTATCAATTACCCATCTCAGCGTAAATGAACCGTTTTTATCAGTAAGTGATTCGATCTTTTCTCTTACTGTTTTATCTTTCTTATCTTGCTCATCCAGAAAATCCTGAAATTTATTAATTGCATCTTCTGCTTCGTATCCTGCCTGTTCATCTGTTCCAGTTCCGTGAGTCTCTCCACCTGCTCTTAATCCGTTAGCGAATTTTTTTAAGGCTAATCCGATTTCTTCTTTATAAGTTTTACGCGTCATCTTGTAAGCAAGATAATAATCAGAGGATTCAACAGAATGATCAACCAGGCGATAAAATGATTCTCTTGAAATAGGTGTGCCATTTCTTTTCTGATCGATTGGGATATACGGATTCCATTTGGATTTATGTCTGTTTGTATCATCTGCCATGATGTATTCGTCCAGCATCATGACTGAAAATACATATTCATTTTTTTCGCAAATGATACATTGTTCGAGATCAAATTCATCCAGCATTTCAAAGGTTATAAGATTAAAATTCTTTTTGATGGAAAAGATAAGATATTCCCAGAACGTTTTCTTTTCACCAGGAAGTATCTTGACAAGAAGTTTGGCGATTTCTACACATAAAATGGTCAGAGGATGAGATGCAGTTTTGGTATATGAAAAATGCGGCAAAGCTTTTATTTCTTCGAAACGTGTTTGCAAAAAAAGCTTTAATAATCCTGTGATGGATACAGAATCAGCATTATGATGGGTAACTTCATTTATTATTTTTTTTATCTGCGAAATACTATTGGATAATCTATTCATTTCAAACAGATTTTCCAGTGAAGTATTTGGATTGGTCAAAGCATAATATTTCTCACACTCGTATGTGAGTATTTCGATTTCTGGAATTGCATTTTCGATAGTTTTTAATATTTGCCTATCAATTGCCTGTTCAGGAATAATCGCGTGTGATTCCATTGTCGGTCTCGTTTTTGTTGCTAATTATTCAAAGGCTGGAAGTATAAACAGGTTCCAAAGTAATGAAAAGATACCTCATCATTTGATATAATTTCATAACCTTAAAATCAGACTTAGCAAAGGACTGTTACACATGCCATCCCAACATTCAGCTTCTCAAATTTCCCTCATCGGCGCTATTTCAATTGGCATAGGCGGCATGATTGGCGCAGGTATTTTCTCCATACTAGGTGTTGTTGCAGTTGCATCCGGTGCTGCCATGTGGATTTCATTTTTAATCGGCGGCATTGTGGCTTTGTTATCCACATATTCCTATGCAAAATTAGGCGCAACCTTTCCCACCGCTGGTGGCGCCGTGCAGTTTCTTGTTGAGGGTTGGGGAACAGGTTCAATAAGCGGCAGCATTAATATCTTCATGTGGATTGGTTACATCATTTCAATCGCATTATATGCACAAGGATTTGCAGCATATTTCATTACTTTTTTCTCGCACCCTGTTTCATCTGTTTATATCAAAGTCATCGCATCTGCCATCGTTATTTTATTTGCTGGCGTCAATATTCTCGGTGCAGGCTCTGTTGGTAAAGCAGAAACATTTATTGTCGTTGTCAAAGTCAGCATATTAATTTTATTTGCAGCAGTTGGTTTGTTTTTTATTCGCGTCGAAAATCTTTCTCCCATTCACTGGAATAATATTGAATCTATTTTTTTCGGCGCGGGTGTATTGTTTATTGGTTATGAAGGATTTGGCTTGATCACTAATGCTGCTGCCAATATGGATAATCCCGTAAAAAGCTTGCCACGCGCACTTTATCTTAGCGTATTTATTGTGATTGCGATTTACATTGCTGTTTCCATTGCAGTGATTGGTAATTTAACGATTACGCAGATTTATGCTGCTGGAGATGATGCTTTGGCTGCTGCAGCAAAACCATTTTTAGGCGAAGCGGGATATAAATTAATCGCCATTGCTGCATTATTTTCGACTGCATCCGCAATCAATGCCACATTATTTGGCGCGGCAAATATCTGCTACATGATGGCGCGCGATGGAGAATTGCCAGCAAGATTTCAGCGAACAGAATGGAAGAATGCGACAGAAGGTTTGATTATAACAACACTGCTGGTGATTATTTTTATTTACTGTTTTAATCTGTCAAGCGTTGCCATGATGGGCAGTGGTGCATTTTTATTAATTTATGCCGCAGTTAATGCTGGTCATTTACGGATTCTGGATAAAACTGGTGCAAGGAAATCCATTGTATTACTGTCGCTTCTCACCTGCCTCATCATGTTTATTATCCTGGAAATATATACTTATCAAAAATCACCTGCGGCACTTTATACGATGATTATTTTATTTATTGCCTCATTTGTTGGGGAAAGAGTTTATAGAAGGATATCACCATGCAATTAAACTGGATCACAGCAATATTTGTCGGCCTCAGCGCATCTTCTTCGCGATTGCGTCAAACATTGTGGCACCGTGTATATAACCATCTTGCCAACAAGGATACAGCAGGTAATTTCATATTCATGAATTATGGATATCAGGATGAGAATGATACACTTTTATCACTGGACAAGCAGGATGAACCATTCCGTTATTATATTCAACTCTACAATCATGTTGTAAAAGATATCGACTTGCATGATAAAAAACTGCTTGAAATTGGCTGTGGACGCGGTGGTGGCGGTGCCTTTTTGTTACGTTATAAACATCCAAAAAGTTATACAGGGATTGATTTATCTGAAACTGCGATCGCGCGCTGCAAACAACAATTCAAATTTAATAATGCAAAATGGCTACAAGGACTGGCAGATGCATTACCTGTTGCAGATAACAGTATTGATGTGGCTGTGAATGTCGAATCGTCACATTGTTATCCTTCCATGCCAGGATTTCTTGCTGAAGTGAACCGCATACTTAAACCTGATGGTTATATGGCATTTTGTGATTTACGCCCTGCAGCAGATATCGAAAAGCTGGATGCGGATATTCATGCCTCGGGGTTCAATGTGATCAAGCATAATGTAATCACATCCCAAGTGATAAACGCACTGGATCATGTATCAGAAACACGTGATGCACAAATCGCTACTCTCTTCCCTTTTATTTTTCGTAAGGCAATGCGTGATTATGCAGCAATTAAAGATACTGCTGTTTATACCATGTTAAAAAGCGGAAAAATGCAGTATGTATGTTATCTGTTGCAAAAAAATGAATGATATTATCTCAATTATTTCGACACGAATTCATTTATATTTAACCGATTTTTTTTAAGGAATATCGATCGCCGTCCAGAAATACTTCCACTCGTGTTTGCAGTGGTAAAGGATATCTTACGTATTGTGCAATTGTCAGGTTATCTGATTTATTGTCCAGTCTCACTGAATATTGATACAAGCCCATGCCGTGGCCAACTCCTGCTCCCACACCTGCACCAATTCCGGCACCAGCTCCTGCACCTGCGGCAACAAATGCTGGCATGAGCACAGCTCCAATACCAAACGTAGCCAATGCAACTGCAGAACCAGCAACGACTCCCGTGCCTGCTCCTATACCTGCACCAACTTTAGCACCTGTACCTGCTTCTTTTAATGTTGCATGTTTGAGTGAGCCATCACTATTTCTTACTGATTCAACTTTGGTAATCGTGCCATAACCGACCGAAGTCTGACTGGCACAACCAACAATAAAAACGCTGAAAAAAAGCATGAAAATGATATTAAAAATTTTGTGCAGTTGCATGCGGATAACCATCTGTTAATTATTAATTATGGCTGCAATATACTGGAGTTGTAAGAGATGTCAAGAGAAGGTGTTACATCTTGATTTCCATCCAAAACAATTATCTTATCTCGCTGAATAGCATCAAGTGTCAGCGTTAAAATATCCCGATATAAATGCAGCGGGATCACCAGGTTTTCCTCGAGATCAAACTTCTTAATCACAAGAAACACTTCCCGTAACACTGACCACGCCTCTTTAATTTTTGCACGTAGACGTAATGAATCAATATATTGATGATGCGCAGCTTCTGCCAATGTAAAAAAACAAAAGGGTTTATGTTTCACACTATTGATATCCGGATCATTTTCGCCGATTTTTCGCTTAGCAATAACTTTTACTGTTTCAATTGGTTGCACTTTCTGATAAATATATTGCAACAAGTTCTGTTTAACAAGAATATCATCCTGACCAATACCAATCATTTCCAATAATATATCCCAGCCATCTTTATCATGTAACGCCTGAATTCCAGGATTTTGCAATAATTGTTTAACAAGAAGAATATGAATGGATACCTTGGCAGGATTGGAAAGAGCAATAAAATAATTACTAACAAGCATTCTTGGCGTTACATTATTTTTTGCCAAGACAAGCATATTTTTCCAATGCTTCATGTTAGCGACATGCTTGCAAATATGAAGAATCAATCGCATTTCATCATTGCAATCATCCATGATTTCATGATCAAGATTATTTATCTGCCTGAGAAAATCACCATAATATAATGATGTTTTAATCAGATGCGTGAAAAGCTGCATATTTTTCATTTTAATTGCCAACTGCATACCAGCACTGGAAAGAGCAAAATGATAAAAATATGGATTAATATTTGGCTGTTTCAAGAGATCATTCAAGCGCATTATCTTTTTTTTATTTCGGGCAACGACTGGCTGATTGAAGCGCTTGATTAATTCACTGAAAATATTCCCCTCATTATATTGCCTGAGATAAGCAAATACACGTTGTCTTTGATGCACCTCATCCGTTCTTTCAATAAGGTCGAACCATAAAGGTAAAGGCAATTTATCGGAAAATGGAGAGAGTAAAATAGTATTGAATGATTGCAGCGCCAAGCCTGATGTTAACTTCGCACTCGCCAGTAAACCGCATGCAGCAATATTATATAACAGCAAGACCCTGATCAATTCATGCAAAAAACCTTTCGAAAAAATATTATTTTTCTCAATACATTCCATGACACCCATTTGTAATTTTATTTTACTATCCTCATTAACTATTAAGCTTTTGCTATTATCTTCTGAATCAAATAGATTAGCTTTTTGGATATTACCATTATGATCGCAATACATAAGATCGAGAGAGTTCGTATCTTTTTTATAAATAAGCAGGATTTTTTCGCCACACTTTACTTTGTAAAGCTCAATTACTGTTGGTTCTTGCAACAAAATAACTGGCATATATCCATAAGAAAGAAAGACCGCGACATCTGGATGTTGATGTTTAATAGCAAAAAAGTAAGCCATTTTAAATAGCTTACGCATATCTTCAATATAGTCCCCATATAGATTAGCTAACATATCCGATAATTTTTTGACCCCTGACAGCTCTCCGTTGGTCACTTCCGTTAAATATCTATTGATAATGTAATCAGGGAAATTGGGTTTGCCATTTGCTGTAATTTCAGCCTGGAGCTTGAGAAGAAACTGCAGTCGTTCATCTTCTTGAATTGGCATGGAATGTTGCTGAATATGGGATTGCATATAAGTCCTCGTTTAGTTTTATTTTGATAATTTGTTAAATAGAGCAGCAGTATAAAATTTATTACCAGTAAAATAAAGACAAAAGGGGTCGCATCTCGACTTCAACCTTTCGCTTACAAATTGAGCACAAGGTAGAAGTCGAGATGCGACCCCTTTAACTGATACACAAATTTAACTCAGCCTTATGCTAGTGATGATATTCTCATTTTCTTTATTGCAAAATGTCACCAACTGATCCAGCAATCTACTGGTTTTCGTGCTTGCAACCCGAAAACCATCACGATTTGAATAGATAATATCAGCATATGTTTGTTTGAAATCAGAAACTGCCTGATCCAGCGTCATACCGAGATTTAGACAATTCTTGATATAAACTTTTGCATCGTTCATACATTTTATTTTCTTTTTCTTCATGTCGTCCCATGTGGTCTTTGTATCATTCGAAACCCAGAATGTCATCGCGCCATTAAATTTAGTCTGATAACCTTTATTGAGATGCTTAATAATCACTTCATCAATAAATTTTATAATTGGATCCATTTTTTTTATAACCTCTTTGCCCAGCTTGTAATTTTCCACAATATTTTTTGAAATGATATTAATATCCATATTCGAATCAAAGCGAATTTCATCAATGCAACAACCTATATCATCCGTAATTTCCTTTAATGGGTACTGATATATTTGATAAAGCGGACGCTTGCAATTATCAGGAGTAAAATTCTTTCCCAGTGCATAAATAACCTGAATATCCAAAAATTCTGGCATCTCGTTTACCTTGCGGATAATAGCCGAAATAATTTCATCATCATTTTTGAACAAACCACATCCTTGTCTGCCAGTAATCATTACCTTTCCAGAAAAGCGAGCAAGATAAAACTGCAGGATAACAAGTGAAGTCACATGATAAAGATACGTTCGTGGTGAAAAGTAATTACCTTCAGCTGGTGTAGCCTGGTCATGCAACGCATCACCAATGTTAGGCATGGCAACAAACGCGAAATCGACTATCGCAAATTTATTATTGGAAACAAGACTGGTATTTTTTATAGTGTAGATTCCACCAAAACTTTCAACATTTCCATTCCGTAAATTATTTGGCATGATATTAACAGTGTAATCTGAAAGTTTTAATAATTGCTCTTCCTGCCTGTTACCTGATGCTCCATTGCCACCAGATTTAAAGCCATTGGCAAAAACAATCACTAATGGTGCAATGCGATTTTTTTCATAATAAGTAAATGCAGCATCATGGCTAAACATGGATTCAATAATTGGCTCTTTCATATTTGAACCAACCATCTCAATTCTGCAAGTTGGTATCTGCTGAATGGTAATATGTTTTTTATCAAAATTATTTTTCAGGTTATACTTTTCTGCAATACCCAGATCATCTAACTGCAATTTATAATTGCATGTGGGTAACAAGTTAATAGACATCATATGGGGAAATAAAACTTTCATCATACAAATATCATTATTATGAATTGCTAATGATAATGGAGAGTGATCATCACTGGTTGCAGTTGCCTTAAGATCTGCACCTGCATTCAAAAAGGAAACTACCAATTCCGGCTGATTGGCAATTACCGCAAGATGCAACAATGTATAATCAGTGTCATTGCAACGATAGTCGATAGATATCTTGTAATTATCTACAATCTCTTTTGCTTTATTATATTTTTTGCTCATCATTAAATCAGCTACCAAAGCACTCAATTGCATTGGCTTCATTTCAATTAGAAGACACTGAACCAGATAGTCTGTAAAGGGGAGAATTTTTATGATATCGATGGATATTTCGTTATCACTTAAACCTGAATTTTTGTAATGATTCGAAATACCACTGTATTTAATAATTTCTTCAATATTAGAACTATCGTCCACTAATCTCAAAGTACGCAACTCCTCTGAGTTCAGTGCACACAAAGCCATCTCATTTTTTTTACTATCATCAAATATTTTTGCCATGAATGATTTGAATGATAAATTCAGGATTTTACTATCGTATCCATTATTATTGTTGATAAATTTAACTACATGTTTATTTAATATTACCCAGATGATGAACGGCAATGGATAATGCTTACCCTCTTTTGAATTGTAATAATAAATCCCAACATGATGGTCATAACCCGACAAATAATGCTGCATCATAAAGGCAAATAATACATTTCCCCATGTCAAACCTCCGCATGTTTCATCAGCCAAAATAATATGAGAAATATCAGAAAAACGACGTGTAGCATTGTTAGTCTGCAAAAACATGGGTCTAATAAGAGCTTCATTATGCTGAATGGAATTATTTTTATTATAAAAAGAATAATCCATATTTATTTTTGTTTTTCCCGATTTCGTTCTATATTTTTCTTCATGTAATCTGTTTTTACGCTTTGAAAGTTTTCTTATCTGCTCATTCAGATCATGTGACTTTCCACCATATGGGAGGTTCAAATATTTATGTGTAGCCAATATTGATTTTGCTTTTTCAATGTCATCTGGCAATTTACATTTTTTTATTGCACCAGAACCTGCATCGCGATTAAAACAAAGGAATGTGTGCATATTTTCCGTCTTGAATGCCAGAATGGCGCCCGCATCAAGCTCTGGATCTTTCAAATTCTGAATGGGAATACCATCGACAAGTAAAACACAGGGAACAAAGGAATAATGTCCTCTTGTGATAGCAAAAGTCACATCAGATTCCTTGCGAGCAAAATAAGCATTATCAGTTTTTAAATTTTGTTGTGCAGATATTAATTTTTCATATCCTGCATATCCTTTAAGAATTTTGTTCTCCAAAAAATATTTTCTCCAGAAATTCAGAACCTGAATATCTTTTGCCCGAAATTCTGGATTGTTTTCAATAATATGTGACGATTCCATACTTCCCCTCGTTCTCTTACTATCTAGTTTTTTTTAATTATTCAAGAAATTGAGGAGGGAGTATAGCAATTTATCTGGTCATATTATTAACAAATTATTAAATCCAGGCATCAAGGATAATGTCGAGATGCCTCCAAGACTACGGCCGAAAACCCATGGGAAATTCATTTTCACTCGAGGCAATCATCCTGTCTCGCTGAATAGCAGCAAATGTCAGCGCTAAAATATATCGATATAAATCCAGCGGAATCACCAGGTTTTCCTCGTAATCAAACTTGTTAAGCACAAGCAACACCTCCCGCAACACTGACCATGCTTCCTTAATTTTGGTACGCAATGGATCAACATATTGATCCTGTGCCACTTCTGCCAAGGTAAATAGAGTCAAGGATTTGTGTTTTTTGATACTAATAATATCACCTGCATCTGCTACAAGTTTTCGCTTTTTTGTTTCAACTGGTTGCATTGCCTGGCAGATATACCATTGCAATAAGTCATGTTTATCAGCATCAGGCTTGCCAAAATCAACAAACATCAATAATTCATTCCAGTCATTTTTATCATGTAACATCTGAATTCCATAATTTTTCAATAATTGGCTAATAAGATAAAGATGTCTGGATTCATTGGTGTAAGATTGGCAAAGGGTAATAAAATAATTGCTAACAAGCATTTTTGGTGTCACATCATTTTGTACAATGGAAAGTATGTCTTGCCAATGTTGCATGTTAGTGACATGCCTGCAAATATAAATTATCAATCGCATTTCCGCACTACAATAATTCATGATTTCATCATTATGAATGTAATAGATCTGATTGAGAAAATCAGGGTAATAAACTGATGTTTTAATCAGATGAGAGAAAAGCTGCATATGATTCATTTTGATTGCCAAATGAATACCGGCCCTGGGATGTACAAGATGATGATAATCTGGATTAATCTTCGCGTGCCTCAGAAGATCATGTAGGCGCATTAACTTTTCCTTGTTGCCAGCGAGATCAGGATGATTGATGCGATTAATTAACTCCTTGCGAATATTCTCTTCACCATATTCGAGAAGATAAATAAATGTTTGCTGTTTTTTACACGCCTCTTCCGTATTTTCAATAAACTCAATCCATAAGGATAAAGGTAACTTATCGGAAAATGGAGATGGTAAAATCGTATTTGATAATTGCAGTGCCATGCTCGCCAGTAAACCGTGTGCCGCAATATCATTAATTTTCAGAATTCTGATTAACAAATGTGAAAAATCATTCGAAATAATATTATTGTTATTAATGCAGGCATCAATACTGGCTTTTAATTCGAATTTAACAATCCATTCACTCATTAAGCTTTTTTGATTATTTGAATTAAAGAGATTATCTTTCTTTATATTGCCATTATCATCGCAATATATAATATCCAGACAATTTGCATCTTGCTTATATACAAGCAGGATTTTTTCACTACGTTTTACTTTTTCAAGCTCATTTGCAGTTGGTTGTTGAAGTAAAATAACAGGCATGTATCCACGAGCAAGAAACATCGCGATATCTGGATGCTGATTCTTGATAGCATAAAAGAATGCCATTTTAAAAAGCTTATGGATATCTTCAATCTGATTATTGTGTTCATTAACCAATTTATCCGACAGTTTTTTGACCAGAAGCATATCTCCATTGCTAACTTCACTAAAAAATCTATTGGTAATGTAATCAGGAAAGTTGGGTTTGCCGCTTGCTTTAATTCGAACTGTAACTTTCTCAAGAAGCTGCGCTCGCTCATCGTTTTGAATTGGCACGGAATTTTTCTGATTATAGGATTGCATACAAGTCCTCGTTTTAGATTTATTTTGATAATTTTGATAAATAGAGAAGCAGTATAAAATTTATTATCCGAAAAATAAAGAGACTGTTTCTTATAAAGAACCAAACAAGCTATTTTGTGTGTATTTAGGCAAGATAGAGATACAAATGACTATACCATTAAGTAATAAATGAGTCGCCTCTCGATTTCAGTTCTAAATAATCTTAATTACTATTATTCTGCAGGAATGCAATGACATCCTGAGTCAGATAAAATAAATCACGTTTTTCAGGTAGCGCGGCAGAAAGATCATTTCCATGTATAGCGATAAAAATATTACTGGATTTCAGCCAGATCATGTAAGAACTGAATCCCAATGTTGCACCGCTGTGCGACCAGGTTTCTTCACCATACGTGGTAAAATCATGCATTATTGCCAAACCATAACCAGATTTATTGCTGGTGACTGGAATTGGCTGACCATTTTCCCTATCCACTAATGACATCATTTCGTGTAATTGTGCTATCGGTAATATATTTCCGGTTAAAAATGTTTTAATCCAGATAACCATATCATGCGCGGTAGAAATTACTGCGCTCGCAGTATTGGACCATGAGGGATTGATACTCAAAACATCCATATTATGAAATAACTTTGTTCTGGAATAACCATGCGACATACGCAATAACGTTTTATAATCATAGTTCCAGGAAATATAATACGTATTTTGTAAAATTAGCGGCTGCAATAATCGTGAATTAATGACATCACGAAAAGCCATGTGTGTGACAGATTCAATAATCATTCCCGCAAGAACATAATTCGTTCCTGAATAGTGCCAGCCTTTTCCTGGTGGAAAATATACATTTTTTTCAATAATTAAATTGATTAACTCAGGTGCTGACCATTGTTTATTTAAATTCAGCTTACCTTTGCTAGCCATTTCAATTAATACATCGTCATAATTATAAATACCGCTAGTATGATTGAGTAATTGTCGAATAGTAACTTTATTCCATGTAGCAGGAATAAATGGTAGCCATTTTATAATTTTATCATCCAGAGAAAGTCTTTGTTCAGCCTCGAGTTGTAATAGAATGGTTGCAACAAAAGATTTGGTTTCACTACCAATCTGAAAATAATTATTCTGTTGAACAGGTATATTTATATTATCTTTAATCGAGCCACTGACAAAATCATCTGGAATGTTTTCTCCAGGAAATATAATACTGACTTGCACACCCGGAATGGAATATAACTCTCTATCATGATCAATAATACTTTGAATATTTTTATGACAGTAGTTATCGCACAAAGCATATACCTGATTGCCAGACATGAGAAAAACCAAAGCCATACAACCAGGATAAGTGTTAAATATTTCCCTTTTCATTAAGTCTCCCATTAAGTGAAGTCTTCAATAATATGAAGCTTACAACTGATTCGCATTGAATAACACATTTTATATGAGATGGCGAGTCCTTCAGCTCTCAGGGTCGCATCACGACTTCACCCTGCACACATGAATTGACCTTCAGCTCTCGGGGTCGCATCTCGACTTCACCCTGCACACATGAATTGACCTTCAAATCAAACAGACTACTGCTCATTTTATTAATCAACCAACACAAAAATCCGTATAAATCCAGGCTAAACAAGTTATCAAGAAACCAAAGGGTGAAGTCGAGATGCGACCCCAATGTATGAATGTATGGGGTCGCATCTCGACTTCACCCTACACACATGAATTGACACCCAAATCAAAACAAATTACATTAGCGGCCTGCTTTTCTATCAACTATCAATGACACACACATCCCCCGTTTATTTTTCTCATCTCGCATTCCTATTTTTTTAATCAACAAACAAAGAAGGATCACCCTATGGCTAGACCATTACGTATCTATTTCGATGGTGCCTGGTATCATGTAATGAACCGCGGCATTAACAAAGGAAATATTTTCTACAATGACACACACAGATATAAATTTCTTGATTTACTTGGAAAAACCAGGGAAATTTACGGCATTGAAATTCATGCTTATTGTTTAATGAATAATCATTATCACCTTATCATTCAAACTCCTCGTGGAAACATCAGTCAGGCGATGAAATATTTGAACTCACAATATGCACGTATCGTTAATGTGAGCATGGATAGAGATGGACCCTTATTCAAAGGAAGATTCAAAGCTATTCTCATCAGTGCTGACGAATATCTTATTCAACTTAGCAGGTACATCCATCTAAATCCTCTTAAAGCAAAAATCATTACAGATTTATCAAAATTCAAATGGTCTAGTTATCCTGCATATATCGACAAAACAAAATATCCAGAATGGCTTACCAAAATTGAAATCATAAAGCGATTTGGAAAAAAACCATTTCCCATTAAGTACAAAAATTATGTTCATGATAAATCATGCTTCAACCTCGATAATTTTTATCAAACTAGCAAACAAAAACCTATTCTTGGTAGTGATGATTTTTGCAAGATGATTGATGAATACGTAAGATCGCATAGCTTATCCGCTGAAATAGTCGGCAAAGATAGAATTGTCACCCCACCATCAATGAAGGAAATTGTCACCTGTATCTGCGGGCATTTTGGGATTAAAGATGAGTTAACCCATATGATCAATAAACCATCTGGCAATCTACCTAGAAAAATTTTCATGTATATTTGCCGAAAATATGGCGGATACTCTTTGCAGAAAATTTCTGATGCACTAGGAAATATAAGCTATAAAGGTGTTTCAAAAGCATTTGTTAGCATCTGCAAAAATCAATCACAATTAAACAAGGCTGAAAAGATACTTGCAGAGCTTAAAAAATTAACAGAAGGGTGAAGTCGAGATGCGACCCCTTAATTTGCAGGAAATTTCTGATGCACTAGGAAATATAAGCTATAAAGGTGTTTCAAAAGCATTTGTTAGCATCTGCAAAAATCAATCACAATTAAACAAGGCTGAAAAGATACTTGCAGAGCTTAAAAAATTAACAGAAGGGTGAAGTCGAGATGCGACCCCTTAATCTTAATCTACACCAATGGAATAAAGCCCATCGACTGCAGCGATATATATTTGATCATCCGCAATAAATAGATCATGAATTCTGTTAGAAAGACCATAATATTCCAAACCGAAAAACGACCCGAGGTTTTTCCATGTAACCCCTTCATCATTACTAACCAACAACGAATGATGATCTGAAAAATTATTATCAGCCTTGTCCAGATAGATGTGACCATTTTTTACAGCGAGCAGCTTGTATGAACGCGTATAAAAATGTGGTAAAGCAATTTCATGTTGCATCCATGTTTCACCAAGATCGTGGCTAATATACATGCTCGCAGGTTCACACGAACCCTCACAAGGTTCTGTTGATAATATATAAATATTTTCATTATCAACTTTCATACCTGCGATATGTGCATCTGGTAAAGTAGATTTTTTCCACACATTATCATTATTTTTATGAATATATAAATTAGAAACATCAGAATATGACACTGATTCATTCAGCGCATATGTTTCGAATTTTTCTCCCACTTCAAAAAATGTGTTGCCAGCATAATGTTGTAGATTTAAAACTGGTGCATAATTATGCCATGATGTTGCAGCATCAACAGATCGCATTAACCATTGCTTTTGATATTCAGATTTACTATCCATAACATACAAATGACCATTGGCATCTGATACAGGTTTTTCCCATGGAATAAATGAAACTTCCGATGATATCCAGTTATTTGTCTTATCGTCATAATGAAGCAGATGTGAATTGTCACCTTTCAAATAGTAATATAACTGATCCTTGTAAGTGAAAATATTTTGCTGAATATTCGCATCATAATCAATTTCATTCCAGGTTTTGCCACCATCCTGACTCATGGAAAGCACAGTGATTTTATCAAAAAGACCATTTCGCTTTTTTTCTACCGCTGCCAGTAAATTAGCTCCATTCTTGTTAGCGATAATTCGCTTTACCCCAGAAAACATAATATTCGCTGGCAATTTCTTCCAGGACTTTCCTAAATCCTGACTAATGCTGACATTTTCATTTTCAATTAATAAAACATCCAATTTTCCGTTGCTGGAAAAAACCAAAACACGTCTGTCAAATTGAGGTGTTAATGATGAATATGAAAATGTATTTCCTGCATCCTCAGATATTTGCAAGCTAGTCATATTCGAAACGATAATAATATTATCCATTACATCGAGATCAGCACTGGAAATGCTTTCTGAAAATGTTATTAATGTTTTGAATCCCTTGTCATCTCCCGCTACTAGCTTGCCGGAGTTCATATCAGAAATTAAAACATACACTTTATCTTTAGTTAGTCTGATCTTACGTATATTACAAGCTGAGTTACATAAAGAGCTATTCGCAAGAAGAGAAACAAAGGATTCACCATTATCCTTGCTGAGTAACAAATCTGAATCTGTACCAACATATAATCCGTTAACATCACTAGCAATAGTATTAATGGAAATATTCTCAGAAAATTTATTTTTCCATGTTTTGCCGCCATCGTGACTTATTGGCAATCCATTACCAGCAATATAAATATTTTCTCCCTTGGCTATCATATCGGAGGCATAACTCATTTTGCGGAGATTTTTCCACGCTGCACCGTGATCATTGCTGACCATTAATATGGTTTTTTTTCTGACTTGATCATACATGCCAACATACAGTTTATCTTCATCAACATACGAATATTGTGGCTGCAGCTTGCCTATATTGATGTTGTCATAATTATCATTAAGCGTTGAACCATATGGAGTTAACGTTTGCCAATGAACGCCATTATCATCACTAATTGCAAGTCCATTTTCTGTAGATAAATAAAGCGTGTGATTAGTAACATCATTGAAAATATGATTCACTCTACCGCCAGGCAATTCATGATAATCAGATAAGCTTATCGGCAAACTTAATAAACGCAAAGTCTCTACATGTGTTGTTACAAAAGGAATTTGCTGTTGATAATTATTATCCTGAACGCGATAACTGATTTGCAAACTTTCACTTTTACTGCTCACACTATTTCGATCTTTTGTATTATCTTTTCCTGCGGTGTAGATATAACTAACTTTGCAAGTCTGATGCGGCAGCAATCCTGTTTGACATGAATTTTTGACGACAACATCATTTGCATTGGTTGTGATATTTATTTGCTGGATAATGTCATTACTGATGTTTTGTATCGATAATTCACTGGTGGCATGATGATTGCTACGCGTAACAACATAATGATCGCCAGTGATTTTTATAAATTTATTTTCTGCTGCATATGCTATGACTGAAGGAATTGATGTCAAGAGCAAGAATGAAAATATGAATCGATTAAATTTACGCATATGAATTCCGAGTTTCTGTTAAATACGATTTTGTTATAACTTGTTCTATTTTTATTCAAAAAATGATCATTTGAAATTATAGGAGCGAAATAATACGCAATATTGTACGAGTAAACTGTGGATTATATCTCAAAGCTTTGTAGGATATTTGCCATTAATTCATCTGCTGCCAAGTGAATTTTTCATAAGTCACGATAACCTGAAAATAAATAGACAACGCTCCATTACATTAGTAGTATTCCGGCAATTAAATTCAAACAAAATAAGAAGAGAAAAATTAAATTATGAAGAATATCTTTATATGTATTGGAATTGCTTTTGTATTGACAGCATGTGTTACGGATAAAACTTATCACGGCGTATCAGAAAAATCCTGGAATCAATTAACTGCTGAACAACAACAATTGATTATTGATCGCGATTTGCAACAATCTAAAACAAAAAATTAATGAGTATTCATCATGAAGAAAAACTACCTGGTTTTATTGATCATATTTTTCCTTAATTCATGCACACCAATGCCTGAACAAGTAATGCCACCCTTGCAATATAATATGCCAATTAATTTGCATTTAAATAAGAAAGCATACTTACAGTGGAAAGTTGGAGAACAATATTCCAGCACAGTTCCTGTTGCTCTTTCAGGTAATCCCATCGCAGATACCATAGGGGTTGCCATAATCAATCGGGAATACAAGCGAAATCCAGGGCGTTTTACCTTTACATATGGCAAGCCGCAACAAGCTGTATTTATGACTTCATTAAAAAATACCCTGGAACAACAACACGTTTTTAATACAATTGAAATAATTACCCATCCTCATCAAATTAATTCCGATGATGTATTGATAACAGTTGAGTTTAAGATGACACGCGTTTCAAGTGCTGATGAAAAATACAAAATTATACTGGATGCTGAGTTAGCTATTATACAAGGTGGTAAATTACAATTCAATCGAACGTATTTGGTAGAAAGCAATCCTGGCAGATTTTTTTCAACCATTTCTTTCAAAAATCAACAAACTGATGTTTCACAACAATTAATGCAAAGAATAATTTTTGGTATTAAACAATGGTCCTATCAAATAAAACAGAGGTAAATATGATTCACATCATTCGATCAATTTTCGTTATCATCGCATTAATTATGCTAACCAGCTGTGCGACGCAAAAAAATGTTAAGCTTTCTGAAAACTTCTGGAATAATCCGAAGCAAAAAATCGCCTTAGCAACTGCATCGGTTGCAACTAAACCTCAACTTTATCAGCATGGATACCAAGGTCTACTTGAAATTGCAATCAGTCGCGCCATGAACAAACAATTAAATTCTCATTTAATGCAAACTGATTTAATGTGGTATCAAAAACTTGCTTCCAATTTCGCTGCAAAATTAAATGAGCGAGGTATATCCACTAAAATTGATACGCAATTAAATGTAAATGAGAAAAATTATTCCCAAATTGCATCCCGTGCAGGCAGCGATAAAGTGCTAGTCATCCAACTGGAAGCAATTGGTGCGGTACGCAATTATTATGGTTTGATTCCCATAAATGCTCCTCAAGCCTATTGTGTGTTATCAGGAAAATTAATTAACACCAGCAATAATCAAGTATTATGGAGCTATCAAACTAAAGTGATTCGGCCAGTAGAAGGAAAATGGGATCAACCACCACATTATCCTGAATTAGATCATGCGATTAAAATCGCTATCAATACTGCTGAACACGAATTAATTGACAGTTTTTTTTCTGGACATTAATTATTTACAGAATAATTAAATGGGAAAACAACAGACATGGTAAAGCAATCTGCGTTAAATGATCTTTTAATCCTCGAAAAAGATGCGAAACAATTTGGCTTTGACTGGCCTGATGAGTTAATGATTATCGAACAAGCAATGGATGAATGCAGGGAAATCAAAGAAGCCATTGAAAACCATGAACAACGCGAACGCATCCAGGAAGAAATTGGTGACTTGCTGCATTCTGCTATTTCATTGTGTGAATATGCTGGATTTGATGTCGAAGAAACTCTGCATAAAGTGAATAAAAAATTTGGTAATCGCATGCAGGCTATAAAAAAATTAACTCATGATGCAGGATTAACTAATCTCAAAGATCAAAATTTCGAATTCATGATGGATCTTTGGCGCAAGGCTAAAAAAGCATAGTAATGATCAACAATATCGGAGCTTGCATGTTATTTATTCCTGAACGCCATTCCACCATAACGGAAACAAAATGGACGAATGATCTTGCGAAAAATTATATCGTCACTCTCATTGAAAAAACCGAAAATCTGTTTCAGGCAGAACGCTTGTGGCCTGTTCATCCTGATTTACAAAAAGGTAATGGTATCAGCCAACCCATTACGGGTTTATGGTTTGGTGCGGCAGGAACACTATGGACATTGAATCAGTTAAATAAATCCTATTCCGTTAATTTGCAGCGTTATACACCACATCTCGAACAATTAATTTTATTGCAATCTGCATGGGTAAAAGAAATGGCATCTGAATTTGTACCCATCGATAGCCCCAGTTATTTACTGGGTTCATTAGGCAGTAATTTTGTTAGATGGATTTATAGCGGTGAAAACTTAAAACAGATAAAGCAAGATGCTATTGCCAATCTTGAGCATCCAGCTAATGAATTAATGTGGGCAGCACCTGGTTCAATGATAGTCGCATTAGAAATGTATAAAAGAAATCAGCAGCAAGTATGGCTTGATATTTATCAAAAAGGTGCTGCAAATTTACTTGCAAGTTTTTATCAACATGAAACAACGCAATGTTATATCTGGCAGCAGGATTTATATGGATCAAAAGCCAATTATCTTGGATTAGTACATGGATTTGCAGGCAATGCGTATGCACTATTAAAGGGACATCAATATTATCCTCTGGATAAATCGGTGATTGAAAATTTGAATGCAACCTTTATTCAAACCGCCACACAAACAACACAGCATGCCAACTGGAATCCTTATCTCGAAAAACCTGCTGATTGCACACTTACAAACGCATTATTGCATGTTTGTCATGGAGCACCCGCCATGATTCTTGGCTTGAGTGAGTTATGGCACTTAGGCACAGATGAAACTCGCAATTTATTTGTAAAGGCAGCGCAACTCATCTGGGATGCTGGTCCATTAAATAAACCATGGGGCCTGTGTCATGGAACAGCAGGCAATGGTTATGTATTTCTTAAATTATTTTCATTTACACAAGATGAGTTATGGCTGGATAGAGCTAAAAAATTCGCGATGCATGCAATCGAACAATCACAACAAGCAGAAGTTGAATATAAACAAATTCGCACAGACGCCTGGTGCGGAGATATGGGATTAGTATTATATTTGCAAAGCTGCCTGGAGGGTGATGCTAATTTCCCCATGCTGGATTATTTATAAATCAGCGCCTGATTCTCAAAGAAGTTTTACCTTGCGGTTTATTCATTGCATCAACCTCTTTTTTAATATCGTCGATTAACGATACCATCATGTTATATGATTTCTGATTGGTTTGACTGCTTTTGGAAAATAAAGAAAAAGTGAATGTTGATTTTTTAGCATTTAAAATTTTCATCACTTGCTTCAAATCACCAGATGTTTCCAATTCCTTTTTTGCTAATTTAGTCTGATTTAATAATGCTTGCGTGCTTTTGCTTTCCCGATTCACCAGATGAGCAGCAAATGCATTAATCTGATAATTAATCTGATTCCTTGCATGCTCAAGACTTCCCAGGTTTTTCAACAGCAATTCCTGATCATCAGCTTTTAAAACATTATCAAGAATAAAACCATCAATTCTTTTATTATCCAGACCATCATTTTTAATTTTTCTCGCAGCAGCTGCATCATAATTTGAATAATTAAAATAAAATTCGGCAAATTTTTGATGCTGTACAGGTGTATTCAGAGATCTTTTATAAGTCAGATATGATTTCAATACACGCTGATAATTATCATCATTGACAGTAGAAGCATGTAGCATATTTTCAAAGCTGGATAAAACTGCTTTAAATCCCAGATTACCTGCTATATCAGGTTTATCCGACTGCGGTTCGGGAATTTGTGGTTCTGGTTTGGTTTCATTTTTAATGATAGGTTTTTCTGCAATAGGTGGCTTCTCAACAACAGCTGGTTTGATATCAGGTTTTACATCAAGCTTGATATCAGGAGAAAATTGGCTCTCATTAGAAATAAATGCAGAATAATAATGTCGTTCGATTCTTTCTGTTTTTCCCAGGTCGCTATCAAGATTTTCATATGACCAATTATTTAACTTCGAATCGATTGTCGTTTCACCCACATGACCATGAATATTATTAACCTGATAGCTAGGTATGTTTTTATTTTCGGAATACATTACCTTGTCATATCTGTCATTGATAAAGTCATCCAGAATACCAAGATTTTTCCAGTCAGTTTTTTTGAAGAAAAGATCAAGTTGGGATTTATCGCTTAATATATTCGCGAACTTTGTATTTATTTGATCGATCGTATTAGCCAACTCATATACTGTATTACCCTTATATTCAACACCAAATACACCCGCGACTTCACTGATCTTATCCTGACTAATAGGTGCGTGTGAATATATTGCGATCTCACCTTCATTTGCGATCAAATAGGATAACAAGCATACATGCGGTAAATAATTAGTTTCAATTAATGTATTAACTTCATCAGCTGAAACTTTCTTGCTTAAAATATCATAGCGCAATCCATAAAATGAATTGCCAAAAAATTCATTTTGATCGGTGTATAACAACACAAGTGACTGATTGATTCCGTGAGCGTATTGTTTTAAAAATTCGACACCATGATTGGATGCAATGACTTCATATTTAAAATTCAACTGGTTTAATCGCTGATACAAGGAAAGAGTTAAAAAATCATTATTACCACGATCTGCCAGATCATCGCCAATTAATCGCAATCGTGGAGCAGATGTTTTTAATGTAACACGCGAGAGAATATTATTTAATTCATCGAGATTATAAAGACCATAACGCGAGGTTTTATATATTTCGATAAATTTTTCGTAATCCGATTTGGGTATATCAACGATGCCTTCACGTATCAGGATATGCAAAAACTTTGCTGCATTACCATGCAAATCTCCGATAGTAACGACATCATTTGTCTGATAGTTATTAATGTTATCGGGATATTTATAAATATCGGCTATGGTTTGCGCGCCGACATCACCTTTTCCATGATTGAGGCTTTGCTCGTTCTGTGACAGCATTCCCATCCTCGTTTTTTTAATATTATTTTATTACTAGTATAACAACAGAACGGGGTCATAATATTAAATGGAATAAAATCATGAGGTAATCAAACTGCTTTGTATACCATACTCATCAGAAACACTGCTTTTAACGATAATGAAGGGAACCATTGCGCACACGATGATATACCATGCAATTGTCAATACCACTCCAGCATGTTGCCGATAATGCAGACAATGATGTTGCGTCGTGATGTCAATTACGTCAATTTCGTTTTAAATTTCTAATCATTTAAATTTTACAAACGTATATTGAATTAAACACCGTATCTGTTTCAATTTTTGAATCATTATAATCTGCAGATTTATCATTAAACATCACCAGATTTTTTTTAGAATTAATTAATTTTGATGAAATATCATCTTGCTTGAAGTGTTGTAAATAATTAATACGAGTTTGATACTCGGGATGAGTTTTAAATAACCATACATCGGATAAAAAATGCTTCGTCGTTTTTGTTTTTTTTGATGGTTCTTTAGCTAATCGCTCAAAAACCTGAATAAGCTGTTCGCTAGTGCCAAGCTTTTTAACCGAGGTAATATCAGCATCAATTTCACATAATTTATCAATACCTTTTATGGCAGCATGAGCAAATAATGCAATTATAGCTGTAGAGCAAGTTATATAAGCCGATGCTTGAACTGTAGGCACTTTTGAAAATGTACAATGTGTTTTATATGCGTTGATCGCAGCATACGATAATGCGCCCATGCTTATGCCCCACCACAAAACATTTGTAAGTGATGGATAATGTCTATGCATCCCATGTACAGCTTCATGACCTGCAACAGCATAAACTTGTTCGGGTGTATATGTTTTGATTTCAGGATAGTTAAAAGTTACGACTGCTCCACTTCTTCCTTTGTGAGGAAAAGCATATGTCGACGCCAAACAATCATCCGGTTTAAATTCAACAATAAGAATTCCTTTATATCCAGAATCCGCATAGCTTTGTTGCGTGATCATTCCAATACGTTTTAACTCAAGCTCATCATTTTTAGCAATCGTGTAATGACGAATAACTTTTTTATCGTCAATTATGCATGATTTATGGTATCCACAATAATCTTGAGATTCAAATAAATACTCTTTCAATGCGCTTAACGCAGCAGATAAAAATGAAACAATAAGGGAACCTTTAATATTTAAAAAATAATTTATTGCTCTAGTATTTGACATTTCGGGGATATCCTTCCTGTAAGGTTTACTTCTTTCGTTTTTTTAATTTTTCTCAGGTTTTTCTTTCCAGAAATTTACAGCATACAAAATAAAGGGTCAAGCTAAAGGCACCATGATTTCACTATACTGAACGCTGTCACCACACTGACCCTGACGTTGAAATTGGCTCACACCCTGTGAGCCAATTACTTTAGGGACATACATTTACAATTATCCAAAGGTCAAAGATAAAAATGAAAGTAAGTAGTATATTCAATAAATTTCTATAAACAGATAGGCAAGTCAGATCATTAATACTCATTGATATTTCCTGGAATTATTTAATTCTCATATGGCAGCATAATTGTTATAACAACATCACCATTATTAACGATGCCAATAACTACTTTCACATTAACATGATTCGATATCTGACAAACAAATGATGAACTCCAGAGATATCGCCTGCATTCGGAATATATCTTACTTAGTATATTTTGTAATCTTGATCTTTTTTCCTGAAGGGATATTCCATTTTCTCTATCATGAATTGATTCGATGCACTCTAGCCAAACAGCACGTGTCATAACGACAGGAAATCTGAAACCAGCATTTATGGCTGCATCTGTTATCTCAATCAATTCACCTTTCGCTATTTCTTCTTTATGGGAAAAGGAGAACTCGCTATTTCCATACACTTCGGCTGCAAAAATCATGAATTATGCTCCATAGATAATTATCGTATTAGGTAATATTTTATCGTATATGATAATAAATGCAAGCTGATTTGACATATATATTAGCGCTTTGCATTATCGAGTTTATTTATGTCAGGCTTGCCATGAAAAAACTCGACTGGAACAAGATTGCATCAGGAATTCTCAAAGCTGAATTGAAACGACGCGATATCAGCTATGAGGAATTGGTCGCAATGCTTGAAAAAATCGGCGTCCATGAAACGCATGCAAGCATAGCAAATAAAATGGCACGCGGAGCTTTTCAATTCGCATTCTTTCTGCAGTGCGCTAAAGCGGTGGGGATCAAGAATTTGAGATTGGATGAATTGGATGAGGGTAATTTTTTTGCCAAGAAGCTATTATAATATGAAATCAATAAGCGTAAAAATTTATATAAAATTACAAGATTAACTAATGCAAATTAGCTGTAACAAATACGAGAATAAAAAACAACCCCGAGACAAAAAATATTCCCGATAATGCTTGCGTATACACCATTTTCTTTGCAGCAGAGTTTTCAAACTGCTTAATTTCTTCTTTATTATTATATTCCCATTCGACCTTGTATACCTTCTTCCAATTCCTCATGGCATTTTCACTAAAATCCTGCCTCAGCCATAGTGAATACAACGATAATCCTATAGATAAAATCAATACAAATCCTGCCAATATTGCAAAGCAATTTAAATTTGCTATTCCTTTATAACTAACCAATCCAAAAGAAAATCCCAGTGATATAGTTGAAAAAGTCATTATGATTTTATCATATGCTTGAGAAGCATCGTGCATAATAACAAAATATTCTTTTCTAATTTGCCAATATAAATTTCCGAAGCGCAAATCATTTTTTTTTGGCTTTTGCGATGTCATTTAAGATTTCCTTCTAACTGGATTCCTGTCTTTCTGCTTTTTGCGTTTGGCTACGTACATACGCATAAATGTACACCCCATTTGTTAAATAAATATTATAATTGGAGTTATTAGTATTTTTATTAATTTAAAAAAATCAAAAAGTTATCTTTAGATGATTAAACGACTCATGCCAAGGTTAGCATTAATTTAAATAGAAATTACAGGATTCTTTCATACATCCTGAATCTTCAAATACTGCACATTCAAACTTTTAATTTCCGAATACTTCAAAATAAAATAATCACCATCAATGGGATAAAATCTCTCATTAATTGAATTGTTCTGATATTGCTTATCCGCCCCCATTTCGCGACGCATTGCTCCAACCAAAACCAAACGCAACAAATCACCAGAAACATCCAGATAAAATTTATCAAGCCAGCCAAGATATAAATAAGCTTTACCTGCTGCTTCGATAATTGCAGCCACCCTAACTCCGTCAGCAGCATCATTATTGCAATCGTAAAGAGTAAAAAGATAATACCAAGGACTATCCATTCTCAAAAATGGATATCGTTTCTCCAATTTACTTTTTCGTATACTCCGGCGTATAGAGAATCCGCTAACATATGCAGCAACATAAATACTTACTAAATACATTATTGTTTGCATTATCTGCAAAGACGTAGTACTTGCAATTGTCTTCGCATATATATCGCTTTGCACTCCAGCAATTAACACTAAAAAAGCATTTAAATTAATCTGTATATTCAAAAACGAATAAACGAGAATTATCCATAAAAAATTCAAAATGAAGGTTGCGCCGATGCTCATGAGCGCTTTTCCTGTCAATGAGACATAATTTAATGTAATATTTTCAGTTTGATAAAATGCCTGTGTAAATATAAACCCTGGCAAAATAAAAAGAAAAATCAGAAGAGCTGGAAATGCTATATTCATTATTTATATCATCTTTATTTTTTTTCGTTTGGATCAATCTGCACAAATTTAATTTCATATTTATGGCCAGCAATGGAAATTTTTTCACTATTATTATTATTTAATTTTGAAACGCCTTCTTCGAGAGCTTTTCTGGATTTAGGATCACGCAGAATCTTACGTAACTTATCACTCATTAGTGCTTTCATGGATATTTACCTTAAGTTAAGTACCGATTTGCATCTGATATGTAGGTAGTCTAATGAAATTGCGAATTAATAAATAGTGGTTATTACTATCAACCTTCTGGGCCGCGTAGGGATCGAACCTACGACCCGATGATTAAGAGTCATCTGCTCTACCAACTGAGCTAGCGGCCCATCTTTGTATAACACTGGGTGAACGACGGGGTTCGAACCCGCGACAACCGGAATCACAATCCGGGGCTCTACCAGCTGAGCTACGTCCACCATTTCAAACTTGAATTTTATCGCGCCCGACAGGATTCGAACCTGTCACCCCCGGCTTAGAAGGCCGGTGCTCTATCCGAATGAGCTACGGGCGCACTGGATCTATCTGCCACCGATTCTTTTCGGGGTAGAGGGATTTGAACCCCCGACATCCTGCTCCCAAAGCAGGCGCGCTACCAGACTGCGCTATACCCCGTTTCATTCATGACGCATAAAATTTAGAGCTGGGATAATACTGGACTGCCACCAGCATCGTCAATGGTCTTGATTGAAATGTGTTTTTTTTATGATATGTTATGCTCACTTTTCAACAAACATGAGTATTCATACCTTCATGACAGCACAATTAATCGACGGTAAAGCGCTCGCCGCCCAGTTAAAAAATGAACTTCACGAAAAAATACTGGAAAAAATGCAGGAAGGTAAACGCCGTCCTGGCCTTGCTGTCATTCTGGTCGGAAATGATCCGGCATCGAGTATTTATGTAAACAATAAACGCGAAGCTTGCGAACAAGTTGGTATCCAGTCTTTTTATCACGACTTGCCAGAATCCACTTCCGAACATGACTTGCTCGAACTCATACATGCCCTCAATCAGGATGACAAAATCGATGGCATATTATTGCAACTGCCCCTGCCCGATCATATTCATGCCAACAAGATGCTGGACCATATTGATCCACACAAGGATGTCGATGGTTTTCATCCTTACAATCTCGGACGCCTGGCACAACGCCGTCCAAAATTAAGACCTTGCACACCTTCTGGCATCATGATGCTGCTCGATCATATTCATCAGCAATATAAAGGCAAACATGCGGTGATTGTCGGTGCATCCAATATTGTCGGCAGACCCATGGCGCTTGAACTTTTGATTGCAGGCGCAACGATTACTGTTTGTCATCGCTTCACACATGATTTGCCATATTTCGTGAAACAGGCAGATATTCTGGTTTCTGCTGTAGGTAAACCACATTTCATTAAAGGTGAATGGATTAAATCCGGCGCAACAGTGGTGGATGTTGGCATTACACGACGCTCAGATGGCACACTCGCTGGTGATGTGGAATTCGATATTGCACGCGAAAAAGCAGCATGGATTACGCCAGTTCCTGGTGGTGTAGGGCCAATGACGGTTGCAGTTTTATTGCGGAATACGCTAATTGCAGCAGGTTTTTATGATCATAAGAAATGACAGGTACTAATATCACCTGGTAAAAACAATAATAACCAAACGGGTTTGTCATGATTGTCCGACACTAACGCCCTAAGTATACTCAAAACGAATTTGTGTCATTCGCGATATCAAGGAGGAAGTCGTGTCACCAAACGCAAAAATTTTTACCGAAAGATTAAATCATTGTCTGGATGAATCTGGTGCACCTGCTTCCATGCGTGAACGTTCTGTCATTCTCTCGAGAATGGTGGATATTCCCAGACATTCTGCATTTAGCATGCTGGATGGCCATCAACTTCCCGCAAAAGATACGCTCGAAAAAATTGCTACAGAATTTGAAGTCGATGCCGACTGGTTAGCTGGAGATAAATAATCACGCTAATTCCATTTCTGCTTCCACCAATACCTGATTCAGCGCATTTATCACTACATCAATCTGCTCTTTACTGATGATGAGCGGTGGTGCAAAACGTATCACCGTTTTATGCGTTTCCTTTGTTAAAATCCCATGTTTTAGCAATTTCAGGCAAATCTCATGCGCATCATAACGACCATCAATTTCAAGACCAATCAGCAATCCCCTGCCACGCACTTCCTTAATTAAGGGCGAATGCAATGTGCGCAATTTTTCCTGAAAATATTTACCTAATTCTGCTGCACGCTCAATCAAATGTTCTTCTATCAATACATCTAACGCTGCTTTTCCCACCGCTGCAGCGAGTGGATTACCACCAAATGTGCTGCCATGATCACCTGGCATAAACACATCCATTACTTCCTTGCGTGTTAAAAATAATGAAACAGGTAACAAACCACCGCCTAATGCTTTTCCCAGTACAATCGCATCAGGTTGAATGCCTTCATGCTGAAATGCGAGTAAATTGCCGGTTCTGCCTAATCCAGTTTGTATTTCATCACAAATCATCAGGACATTATTTTTTTTGCAAATCTCAGCACATGCTTTTAAATAACCTTGTGGCGGTACATTAATTCCACCTTCACCTTGTATGGGTTCTACCAGAAATGCTGCTGTATTCGGTGTAATTGCTTTTTCCAGTGCATCTACATCGCCAAAAGGAATTAATTTTAATCCATCAGGAAATGGCCCAAATCCCTTGCGATATTGTGGTGTGGATGACAAACCAACTGCTGTAATTGTGCGTCCATGAAAATTGCCGTTACACGCAATAATTTCTGCTTTATTTTCTGCAACACCTTTTATGCTATATGCCCATTTACGTGCAGCCTTGAGTGCAGTTTCCACTGCTTCAACACCAGTATTCATGGCAAGCGCTTTTTCAAATCCAGTTAGCTTGCAGGCACGTTCCAGAAATGCGCCTAATTTATCGGTATAAAATGCACGCGAAACAATCGCCAATTTCGCCGCCTGTTCCTGTAGTACTTTTACGAGACGTGGATGACAATGTCCGTGGCTAACTGCAGAATATGCACTCATCATATCGAGATATCGATTACCAGCATCATCCCACACATAAACGCCTTCACCACGCACTAATACTACTGGTAAAGGAGCATAATTATTTGCACCAAATTTTTTTTCATTTTCAATAATTGGATTTGACATATTTGTCCCTCAATATTAGTCGATAATGCTTCGCGCAAAAAAAACGCCTCTGTAAAAAAGAAAAGGCGCGAAGGAAACGATTCGTTATAAAAGAGTGTTCTCGAAGAACGTCTCATGAAACCTGGTTTTGTTAAAGTGGAGATCTCAGAGCGCTTTAGGCTTTCTTCTGCATGGAAGACTTGCACACCACGCTACTATCATAATCTCCTTATTTTCTCACTTAACGGTTTCGGAACATTTCTTGCGAAAACACTCATTTATCATCCCTTTATTCCAGTATAGAGTTTTTTTCGAACTTTACAAATTAAGTACAGATTTGTATTTTTTTGCCAATGAATATATAGTCTTACTCGCTAAAAAAGCGCATGGATCTAAGTTATTACTTTTAATGGTATTTGTAATCACATGAATTTACAGCTCAAAAATGACAGGGAAAAAGCAGTGACCATCCAGTCACTCAGCCATGATGGACGTGGTATCACTCAGGTGGCCAATAAAACAACTTTTGTCAGCGGTGCCTTGCCAGAAGAAGTGGTGACCTGCAATATCACGCTAAAACGCTCACAATACAATGAAGCAGATATCACGAAAATTATTACGCCTTCGCCTTTGCGTGTTACACCACCTTGTCAGCATTTTGGTATTTGTGGTGGTTGCAATTTGCAGCATATGAATGACGATTCGCAAATACAGTTGAAACAAAATACCTTGCTCGAACAATTAAAACATTTTGGCAAAGTCATACCAGAAAATATTCTTGCGCCTTTGCATGCGATGAGCAAAGGTTATCGGCGCAAGGCGCGCTTAGGTGTGAAATATGTTATTAAAAAAAATAAATTGCTGATTGGCTTTCGCGAAAAATCCAGCCGTTATCTCGCTGATATTGAACATTGCGTTGTACTTCATCCTGCGATTGGTGAACGCTTGCCGCAATTGAGTCAGCTCATTGCATCACTTGAAATTTATCAGGCCATTCCGCAAATCGAAATTGCCATTGGTGATACAGATATCGCACTCGTCATCAGACATATGCAGCCAATGTCTGCCAATGATCATGAAAAATTAATTCAATTCGCTGAGCAATATCAATTTCAGATTTATTTACAACCTAATTCACCTGCGCCCATAGAAAAATTATGGCCGCAGAATAGCGCACATCGACTGACTTACACGCTACCAGATCAGCAGCTCGAATTTTTATTTCATCCGCTGGATTTTACCCAGGTTAATCTTGAAATGAACCGACTGATGGTAAATCAGGCTCTTTTCTTGCTACAGCTACAGCCAGAGGATTACATGCTTGACCTATTTTGCGGCATTGGCAATTTCACCCTGCCAATTGCAAAATATGTAAAACAAGTCATCGGCATAGAGGGAAGCGAGGAAATGGTTATGCGTGCAACGGATAATGCTTCCCACAATCACATCAAAAATGCTGCATTTTATGCTGCTAACCTGATGCAGCCGCCGAGTGATGCTGACTGGATGACATCACGTTTCGATAAAATTTTGCTGGATCCACCGCGAGCAGGTGCAAAGGAAATTTTACCTTTCATTGCTGCAAGTGGTGCAAAAAAAATTGTTTATGTTTCCTGTAATCCCGCGACATTAGCGCGTGATGCAGGTGAATTGGTGAATTTATACGGCTATACACTCAAGCAGGTCGGCATCATGAACATGTTTCCGCACACTGCACATATTGAAGCAATGGCTGTATTCGAAAAATAATAATTGGAGAATAAATTATGGATCTGCAACAACTTCCCATCATTGATTGGGATCAGGCATTAAAGCTGGCTGGAAATAAACAGGATATCGCAAAGGAAATTCTCGAAATGCTGGTGCAGACATTACCTCGTGAAGTCGCTGCTATTAATCAATCCTGGCAGGATGAGAATTATGAGCAAATGAGCAAGCAAGTGCATAAACTGCATGGCGCATTATGTTATTGCGGCTTGCCACGCTTAAAAACCCTCATTGCCGCGATTGAAAATGATCTCAAGACAAATGTCATAAATAACTTGCCTCATTTGCTTCAATCACTCAATGAGGAAACGAAGCAACTACTATCGGAAATGACTTAATCCTTAATGATTAATCACATTCCTGATGTGCGGGTTCATAATTGCCATATTCGTCATAATATGCGGGTATCCACTGGCAATCATCATCGTCGTAATAATAAGGGCTAACGCCAAAATATACGCCAGTTCCACCCCACCAGCCATTGTTCCAATTACCATGCCAGTTGCCATTGCCATGCCAGTTGTTATTACCGTGCCAGTTGTTGCCACCGCCGTGCCAATTGCCACCGCCGCCGTGCCAACTGCCTCCGCCTCCATGCCAGCCTCCGCCTCCATGACCACCACCGCCTCCATGACCGCCATGCGCTGCAAGAACAGTTGCAGGACAAGCAATGCAGGCAGCGAGCGCCATGACTCCCAATATTTTTCTGATGGATTCTTTCATGATGTTCACTCCTCTGAAAAACATGCAGGAAATATTTTTGTTATATTTAATAGTATAGCGATCATTCTTCATGAACAGATTAACAAGAACAATCAGGTGCTTGTATAAAGGAGTTTTTTATATGAATACATCCAGATTCTTAAGTAAAGTACTCGGAATTTATCTCATTATTATCAGCATGATGCTGTTTACGAATATGCACATGAATGTCAGTTTGATTCACGCATTGATTGGCAATGCACCGTTAATGTATGTCACTGGGTTTTTTACTGTGATTTTAGGTTTGCTGATGGTTGTTAGTCATAATATCTGGGAATGGAATTGGCGTGTGATTATCACGATCATTGCATGGATAATTCTACTCAAAGGTCTCAGCATTTTATTTTTCCCACACATGATCGATAAAACAACCATGCTTTTTTTGCGCGATATAAAATTACTCTACGTAAGCGCTGGCATCGATTTGATTCTCGGCGTGGCGCTAACGTATTTTGGATTTAAAAAATAGGTGTATTAGACAGAGACTTATTCATGAATGTGATGTCTAATTGCATCAGTTATCCATTGATTTAAACTCATCTTATGTTGTTTCGCAGTAATGTAAACTTGTCGATGCAATTCAGGATCAATACGAAGATTGAATTTTCCTGAAAATGGTTTATCGGGTTCTTCATTACGCTTCTCGCAAAATTCAAGATAATCATCGACTGACTCCCGAAAAGCTTTTCTGATTTCAGCGACAGTTTTTCCCTGAAAAGTAATGACATCTCGTGTATTGATCACTTCACCATGAAAAATATCGGCTTCATCATCAAACTCAACATGTCCTATATAACCTTTGTACATTAGCATGTGATACCCGCCTCTGTTAAAAATCGTCTCATTGAAACAACTGCACCTTTATCAGTTTCCTTATGAGGATGAGGACGATGAAATACAGCACGTACATCATTTAAAGCAATCCTCACTCGAGACCCACTTCCCTCAGATATTTCAGCACCTAAAGCCTTTAATAACGCTTCAATGTCTCTCCAGACAATACCTGACTGAACAGGCTGCTGAAAGATTTGTTGTAGTATTTTTTGGTGCTTTTTATTCATTGTAGCACAGTACCATGAAATAGTACCATGTCAAGAATATTGATACCTAACTTTTAATTTCTGCGCAGCTTCAATCGCCAGCTGATTATCCAGAACAGCCAATGCATATTCAGCTTGTGCATTTCCATTTTTCGCGCCATCCAGTGAAGCTGTTAACGCACTTTCAATTTCCTGATACAACTCATGATCATTCATGACAATCGCTGCATAACGTATTTTCGCCATTGCCCACGCAGGGTAATCATTGGATTCCAATGTTCTTAATAAACCCTCTTCCAGAGCTGCTGTTACTGTTTCTTTGCCACAAACAATCTTGATCTGTTCCTTTATCCACTGATACGTTTCCTGATCTTCTGCAAAAGCAGCTGCCTGTAAATTCATGACCCATGCCCATAATGCATCGGATAACATGGCATCATCACGCGATAGATTATATTTTTCAGTTAAAGTCACAGCATCATTCAGCATTCTTTTTTTCGAATTTGCATATTGTTTTTGATCAAGCGCTGCTCGATATCCCCACGCCCAGGTGTAGAAGGCAAAATTATCCTGCGGAGTGAGATCAGCTTTTAAGAGCTCTTTCAAAACATCTTTGGCTTTATTAACAGTAGCAATATCATTCATGCTATCTGCTGCCAATAATATTCGTCCCCACATCCACGCCTTGAAGGAATTATTTTGCATCCAGTTTTTTTCGCTACTCTTGTCTAATACTTCAAGTTGTTCAAGCATCTTTGCCAGCATGATGATATAACGTGACTGATCACCCAATTCAGCACTTGCAATCAAAGGCAGACTCGCAGCATAGGCATCTTTGGTTGAATTATTTAATTCATCAATAATATTTTGAATATCGTTTCTTTCAGCAAAATGCGATTGGTCAAGATTTTTTTGTCTATTTGGAGAAGTAATAATAATTTTATTGTTAAACATGATCTTTTCCTCATGCGCATAAGCAATAGAAAAAATGCCAAGTAGAATAAATAAAATGCTGGTTTGCAGATAATTCAGATTAGCCAAATGCTGATTCCATTTCATCGAAGGGAAAAGTTTTTATATCGTCTTCACCTTGCTGTTCTTCCAGATGTTTGAAATCCCAGAATTTTTTATCCATCAATTGACTGGGTTTGATGCTGGATAAAGCATGCAGAATATTGCTGGGGACTTTGGGGTTTTCTTCTGCCAGCTGATCAATCAAATGCTTGACGCGTTTGCGCATCAAATTTTCCTGCGAACCACATAAATTGCAAGGAATAATCGGGAAAGCCAAAGCGCTCGCAAATGCAGCAATATCTTTTTCCTGACAATATGCTAACGGACGGATAATAATATTTTTCCTGTTATCACTTAATAATTTTGGTGGCATGGAACGAATTTCACCGTTGTAAAGAATGGACATCAGCAAAGTGCGAATCAGATCATCGCGATGATGACCAAGCGCAATTTTATTGAAACCCTTTTCTTCCGCATAACGATAAATAATTCCGCGACGCAAACGTGAACACAGGGAACAATAAGTTTGTCCTTCAGGAATTTTTTCTTTTACGATGGAATAAGTATCACGCGTCAAAATTTCAAAAGGAATTTTACGCTCGTTTAACCAGGCGCGTAATCCGCTATCATTCCAGCCGGGTTGTGCCTGATCGAGTGTAAATGCAAATAATTCAAAATCCACTTTTGCACGCTGCTGCAACAAACGCAAAACATGCATCATGGTAAAGGAATCCTTGCCGCCTGATAAACACACCATGACGCGATCACCGTGTTTTATCATGTCAAAATCAGCAATGGCCTTGCCTGTATAATGTAATAGCTTTTTTTCAAGCTCTGCGACTTTTGGCAAAATCTTTTTCTCTTATTTTTAGATAAAAAAATACCGCCAGGCATAAGCTCAGGCGGTATTTTTTACCAGGAATCGATTCGTTGTTACTTAACAACAATAACGTCTTCAGCCTGAAGACCTTTCTGGCCTTGCGTTACAGTGAATTCCACTCTCATTCCTTCTTCGAGCGTGCGATAGCCATCACCACGAATTGCTCTGTAGTGAACAAATACATCTCCACCCTGATCACGCTGAATAAAGCCATAACCTTTGCTGTTGTTGAACCATTTTACAGTTCCGATTTCACGTGCTGCCATAACTCACCTTTACTATATTAAAAAAATTGACTTGAATCTGTAACCTTACCACGAGGATAAACCTTAAAGGAAGGACAAATTAATGACGCTAGATTATATCAGAATATCCCAACAATGAAACCGCTTTATTGCCACCTGAGCTGCCTGCAAATCGTTGATAAATTTTTCACTCTTGAAATATTGATATTCCAGAAAACGGGCCTTCGCGATGCCATCATCAGCTTCAGCAAGCCCCGGATGACACATGATCAAACCACTCTCATCTACTGACTGCAAAAATTGCGGAAAAAAGGCTGAATATTGTTCGGCCAGGGCAAAAGAATAAATTCCTGAAAAAGTAGAATTATGTGGAATGTTATTTGCCTGCAACAATTTCTTCATGGCAGTTGCACCGAGCATATGCACAATACATTTCTTGGTGTGCCGAAACCAATCCATCAACATCAGACGTCCGCTTATCAACCGTATATAAGTATTGCTGGCGCGCAAACGCTGTTCATAAACATTGATGATTGCCTGACGTATCACTGGAAATTGATGAACATGCTGATGACCATCAATATGATGCGGCAAAAATCCCAGCGCATTCACGAAGTAATCAATTTGCGCATTGAGTTCGGCTTCAATCGCAGTTTGTGACAAGGAATGCAAATACGAACGGGAAATAAGCTGGGATAACGATGGAAATACATCGCCATGTTTGCTGCGATATAGAGCGGCAAGCGCTTTGCCATGCGTCAAATTAAAATGCAGGCCAATATCGATTTTTTCCTGGAAGGGAATCAGCCAGCTTGCCTGTTCCTGCCAATCCGGGAGATTTACCATGCAACTGGTTGCAGATAACCTGCCATTTTCCAGCAAGTCGAGGATGCCAAGCGAGATCGCTTTAGCTTGCCCATAATCATCAGCACACAGTACAATGCGTTTCTTCATGGAGTGCCAGCTTAAAATACTTTAACAAAATCAACAAGAGAAACTGCCCGTGTTACCTGAAAACGTGAAATCGCGATCAACTCTCGCCAGTGACTTGCTGTTTCTTGGCACGCTACTGATCATTTTCTATACCTTCTGGCTAGGCGGTTATCCCTTATTCACACCTGATGAAGGACGTTATTCCGAAGTTGCCCGCGAGATGATTGCCAGCAACGATTACATCACACCACGCGTCAATGGTGTTGCCTTTCTCGACAAACCTGTTCTTTATTATTGGCTGCAAGCAGCTGCCATCAAACTGTTCGGTTTAAAGGAATGGGCATTACGTTTTTTTCCTGCGATATTTGGTATCTTCGGCTGTCTCATCACTTATGTTTGCGGCAGACAATTATTTGATCGTCGCACGGGATTACTGGCCGCCATCATCCTCGCCACTTCCCCACTTTATTTTTGCGGCGCACATTATGCCAATCTCGATCTTGAAGTTGCTGTACTGATTAGCACGTCATTACTTTTATTTCTGACTGGTGTTCAAAACGATGGAAAATATCGCTCTGTCATTTTGTTATCAGCTTATATTTCAGCAGCGCTTGCCTTTCTGACCAAAGGTTTAATTGGAATTGTTTTCCCTATCATGATTACAGGAGCCTGGATATTCCTTTTGTCAAATTGGAAATTGCTATTGCGCATCCATTTATTAACGGGATTGATGCTGATCGCTCTTATTGTGTTTCCCTGGTATTATCTCGTCCAGCAAGCGAATCCTGAATTTTTACATTATTTTTTCGTAACACAGCAAGTCACGCGTTTTCTTTCTACTACCACTTTCAATAATCCAACTCCTGTCTGGTTTTATTTGCCCATAGTGCTGATCGGCTTTTTTCCCTGGACGAGTTTTTTGTTGCAAGCACTTACCGTCAATATTCGTCAAGCATGGCAAGCACGATTTAATCATCAGGCAGAATTATTTTTATTATTATGGACAGGAATTGTTTTCATATTTTTCTCTGTTCCGCATTCAAAAATGATTACTTATATCCTGCCAATTTTTCCACCTCTTGCACTGCTGGTCGCCCGATATTTATCCTGCACATGGCAAGAAACAACCAATCGGGGAATAAAACTGGGCAAAGCCCTTGCTGCCATCATGAGCGCAGACATGATTGTATTTTTCGTTTGCGCGAAACAAAATCACTGGATGAATCTTCCCGCAGATTTCATGCCTTACCTCAACATCATGATGTTTATATTACTCACTCAGTGTCTCCTGATATTATTTTTATGGCGATCAAAAGCAGCTCGCTTATTTTTGCTACTCGTTATCAGTAATATTTTCTTTTTGTCCATGCTGACTGTCGGAGCAAAATACCTGAATCAGCATTCAGCTAAGCCACTGGTGACTGTGTTAAAAACCTTGCGACAGGGTGATGAAGAAGTCATTCATTATTTCAAATTTTATCAGGATATTCCGCTATATCTGGAAAAACGTGTAACCATTGTTGCTGACTGGTCATCACCCAAAATTCCTTATAATGATAACTGGTTACGTGAATTATGGTATGGCATGCCGTTTCAGAACACGAGTGACTGGTTAATTACGGAAGAAATTTTCTGGCAAAAATGGTATGGTAATAAACGCGTTTTTGTTTTTGTGAATCAGAATTATTACGATCATTTTAAAAAACAGGCGTCAAGTTATTATTTTATTGCGGAAAATGATGGCATTCTTCTGTTAAGTAATAAACCTACAATTAGCTAATTAAAATATTAAAATAAAAGGATTTTCCCTGATGAGCCGTTCATACATTGATTTTACCAGCGCATATTCCTCAAAAGAAAAAAAGTTAAGTTATATGCATGCCACCAGGAATCATTCCGCCGAAGTTATTCTGATATTTCCAGTAGCAGCACAGCCATATTTTCGTATTCAATTATCGCCAGAATTAATTGATGATCAGCCAGCTTTAAAAAAATTATTCTCTGAAAATATTCTTAAATATATGGTGCCGGTTTTACTGCCGCAATCAGCTTCAACACCCATCATTGTTAATCTGAATGATGAAACATCCAGTGAAGAAGAAAAATCTGTAGCTAAAAACAATTCTACCATTATGGAATTGCGTGATGTGCGTGGCGTGGAAAATATGATTCATCATTTGCTGGATTCTTATGATCATGAGAAAAGTGCGCATGGTAGCGCTGATCTCCTGTGCGCAAAAAGGCAAATACGCAGTGACGTCATTAAAAGGGAATCCGCAGATTATTATCGCGAAACATTAATAACCATGCTGCGCGATATGATTATCAATATCAGCAAATTATCTGATAAAAATAAATTATATGAAGATGAAGCGTTCATCAGCCTTCATGATGCATTGCGACAAAGATATGACACACTGATTAGCATAAACAGAAATCCTCTCCTGCATCAGAACTGGATAGAGAAATATTCTGGCGACAAAAATATTTCCGCTGGCTTGCTTGTCAATGAACTGCTAAATCTGGTGCATCAATCCAGCATTAAAACCGCTCATAAATATATAATCAGTCCCGCTTTGCAGGCGCTTGAAGCAAAACGTAAAGGCATGATTGATGCTGCGCAACAACTCGAAAAAAACCCCAAGCTTGATAAGAGTATTAGAAACAAAATAGCTGGATACCGTACAGAATTAACAAAGGATCTCTCGCCCACCATCCTGCTCACGCATATGAACAAGCTTAAGCAATTTTGTTTAAGGAAAAACATCAAATCAAAAATCAAGATCAATTCTTTTTTTAACAGAATTTTTTATCGATTTTTTAAAATCGCGAAGTCAGATTACAGGGGGTTTGGAGGTCCGGGACATAAATTAATATTCTTTTCGAAAGCATCTCATCTTGATAACATCAATAAGCTTGTTCCTCCTCAGAAGAGAAGAAAACTGTAATTCACGCCTTGAATATCCATACTTTACTGGAAAAGAAAGTGAAGATAGGTAATACCGCCAGCACAATAATAAGTGCTAATGGATATGGCAAATTCAAGGTTAGAAATATATAAAACAAAAGTTCATTGGCACAAAAATTCATGATTTGCAGAAATAATAATCGGGAAAATGTAACGCGATGCAAGACTTCTGTCGTGGAAAATGTCCAGAGACGATGCCCCCAGTAACTGATCTGAAATGAAAACATGAATCCAAAAATATTCGCAGATAATGGTGGCAACATAAAATTTTGCACCAGCAAAATGACTGTCATGAAATGAATACAGGCGGCAGTCAATCCTACAATACCGAAACGACATACCTGGAAAAATAATATTTTACTCATCAAATCCCACCTTGCATTGCAGCAAATAACGCGGACGCTGTTTTACTTCTGTAAAAATTCTTGCAATATATTCGCCCAGAATGCCGATGGATAATAATTGTATGCCGCCCAAAAACATAATGGCGACAACCAGTGTGGGAAAGCCTGGCAAATCTGCACCGTAAATCAATGTCACCGTGACAATGTAAATCGCATAAATCAGGGAAATCAATGAAATCACAAAACCAATAAATCCCCACACGCGCAACGGCACAGCGGAAAAAGAAGTGATAGCCGTGATGGCAAGCTCTGTTAGTCGCATGAAACCCCATGAACTTTTGCCTGATGCACGCTCCTGCACAGTAAATGGCACGCCCATGCTTTTAAATCCTACCCACGCATACAAACCTTTCATAAAACGTGTGCGCTCAGGAAATGTCTGCAAGGCATCCACAATCTTGCGATCCATGAGACGAAAATCGCCGGCATTTTCCGGGATATCAATATGCGTAATTTTTTGCATCGTCCAGTAAAACAAATTGGCAAGATTACGTTTGAGCCAGGATTCTGATTCACGATTCTGCCGCACGCCATAAACCATATCCTGACCTTCTGCCCAATGCTGCAAAAATACAGGAATGATTTCCACCGGATGCTGAAAATCCGCATCCATCAGAATGACAACATCACCCGAGGCATGATCAATACCGGCAGTCAGTGCAATTTCCTTGCCAAAATTGCGTGACAATCCCAGCACCTTGACTGGATGTGGCAAATGTCGAATTTTTTCCAGCGTTTTATCACGACTGCCATCATCGACCAGAATGATTTCATAACGATCACTGAGCGCGGCTAATGTTTTTTGCAAGGTGGCAATAAAATCTTCAATATGATTTTCTTCGTTATAGACAGGCACAACGCAGGATATAAATATCTCTTTATTTTTTAATAAACTTGCACGTTTATCAGCTAACATGACAATCCTCAATCATGGGTTTTTGCAACGGGAATGAAGGCGACTTTAACAGACTTTTGCAGCATGCGCAAAATTTGGCAATATGCGCGGATGACTTGGAGTTTGGTTTCTGATAGCGTAAGCACCATAAACACATAGATGAGGCATACAATAATGGCGCTCAGAACAGAATTAAAAATGATGAAAATGGAGTTGCAAGACGTTACTAAGTTTGGTGAAAAAAGTCATTTGGTGAAACAGCATAACGAAGATTTTTCACAAAATACGATCAGCAAAATTACTTATTACGCACAATATCACCAGCTATACAGCGATGGGCATCAAGAAAAAATTAATGCAACTCTGGAGAACGTGTCTCACGATGCAATAAATATTATTTCACAGGATATCTGGTATAAGGAAAATCAATTCTATAAATCAGAAGATGGCAAAAAAAAGGAAATAATGTCTACAGGCTTGATTGCACTACGGCTAACTTCAAAAGCATTAAATGAACTTGTGGAAAAAACACCTGCTGGCAATATTGCAAGATTGGCAAATGATCTTGAACTCCATCCCACTCTCGCGAAGTGTTTTGATGATTACTACCCTGTTATTGAAAATATAAATTCCTTTGCTTATATAGTTACAGGATGTACAGGAGGAATGGGTGGTGCTGCTGGAGGCGCTACTGGAGGATTTTACGCTGGTTATGCCATTTACTCTCATTGCGGTTGTATTAGCTCAACAGCTACTTGCAGTAATTGGCCTGTACTTGTTTTTGCATTGGCTGGCATACCTGTTGGCATGGCTGTTGGTACACCTCTTTGTGTTGGCGCAAATGCGCTGGCTACCTTAGGTTTGTATGCATGTGAAAAGAAAATTACTGACGACCGCACAGTAACACAAAAGCTTCGTGAGCAAATTACAGCTCCGACTATTACAAATAGCATCTAATTTTGTTGCCCAGCGAATGCAGCTTGAGCCAAGTCAGCGCGCGATAATTCTTGGCCAGCGATCGTAACAAACATCCAGCATTTCAGGAATAATCGTGACAATGTAAACACGATATTCATTTTGTTCATGCGTCAACAAGCCCTGCACATACTGACCTTTCGTGACTTCATACCAGTGAACATGTCCTTCATAATCCGTTTTCATGAATTTATCGATGGGTATCCTCACAGGTTTTGGTGTGTATTGACTCCATTTGCCATCGTAAATTGAAGCCAGTCGCGCCCATCCACCCACTGGCATTTCACTATTTTCATGTTGTCTGCGTCCCCAGGTGAGAAGTTTTATCTCGCCATTTGCAAGTCGCACCGGTAACAAGGCTTTTGTTCGCGCAAAGTAAACCGTATGTTTTTTTTCTTCATGTTGGTAGATAACTGCTTCTGGCATATGACGGTTCCGAAGGTCAATTCATTGCGTGTGTTTCTACACCTGCATGCTCAAACCACCACATGCTCACCTGCTACACACTGAACATTTATTTATTGTTTTTTTACTTTTCCTCCTGAAATAGTCTGTCTGTGTCCTTCCGGTTTCCAGGCAGGTGCAATCACATTTGGCATTGCTGAACGAAATAATAATGGTGCCGGCGCAATCGTAAACTCACCAAAGCAATCATTAATATCATCCAGCACCTTGTTTATTTGCTCTCGCCTTGCATCTGGCTGGATAAAAAAATCCAGTTGCATGCCGCCAGGATGCGGATCCAGTGCAGTCACCTGAATTTGATAAACCGGTTCATTCCTCCATCGCTGCGCCAATAAAAATAAACCTAACTGAAAAATTTCGCTGCCATCATTGGTAGGCTGTAAAGTTTGTCCGGTTCCACCCAGCCAACCAAAATCATAATTACGCAAACCAATAAAAAAATGCTGCGCATGAAAATAATGATGACGCAATCGCGAACCTAATTTCTCACACATATGCCTGAGATAGGTTTCTACAACTTCCGTTTCCCATGTGTTAGGCGGCATCACCTTGCCATGCCCCATGGATTTTGGACTGGCAACTTGTGTATGCACAGGATCAGGATCTGCACCTTGACACATATACCAGATACGCCTGCCAAGATTGCCAAAGCGTTTCGCCAAAATACTGATAGGCACTTTTTCCATATCACCGCACGTCAATACACCATGTGTTGCCAAAAAACCGCCTATCCCCGATTTAATACCGCATAACTCAGTCACCGGCACATGTTGCAACCGTGTTTTGGCTTCCCACGGTGGGATGACTGTAAAACCGTCCGGCTTTTGTTGTTTTGCCGCAAATTTGGCTGTGGTTTTATCTCCACTGACACCAATCGAACAAAGTAATCCTGATGCTGCAAATACTTTTTCCTTGGCCATTAATGCAATTTTCTCCGGCGTGCCCAGTAATAATTGACAGCGAGTCACATCCAGAAATGCTTCATCGATGGAAAAAACTTCAATGTCCGGTGTCAAGGTCGTTAATGCCTGCATGATTGCTTGCGAAACGACAACATAACGTTCAGGATTCGCTGGCACTTGAATCAGGTCAGGACACAAACGTCTCGCCTCATACAAACGCATTCCTGTTTTAATCCCAAAAGCACGGGCTTCGTACGAAGCAGTAATTACACATGTCCCCTGTTTGCCATTTGTAATTGCCAGTGCGCGCCCGCGCCACTCAGGATGATCCAGTTGTTCCACTGAAGCAAAAAAAGCATTCATATCCACTAGAATAATTGCGCGCGACCACGTCATGGCTTCAATCGCAATAATCCAGTAAATATTCCTTGCACGCGAACACGATGCGGCAAGTAAGCTTTAGGCTTCAATGCAGGATTCGCTGGAATCAATGTCACTCTGTCTTCAATTTTGTAAGAGATGCGTTTTAACGTCGCCTCCTGTTCATCTATCAATGCAACAACAATGTCACCTTCTATTGCCTTCGGCTGGGATTTGCAAATCACCAGATCACCATCCAGAATGCCTTCATCAATCATGGAATCACCTTTTACTTCGAGTAAAAAATGCTGATTGCTTTTAAACAGTGAGCTCAAATCAAGATTTTGTTTATGCTCAATGGCTTCAATCGGCTGACCTGCGGCAATTCTTCCCATAAGCGGCAGACAAAAATCCTGATCCGCCACTACCTGGATATTTCGATACCCTTTTTTGTGAAAAACTAAGCGTCCCTGATCCACCAAGGCATGGACATGACGGCTAATCAGGCTAATGGATTTGGGGCTGATACCAATGCCACGGGCGATTTCTTCAAGGGAAGGTGAGTATCCTTCCTGCTGAAGGTACTCGCAGATATACTCATAAATCTTTTGTTGTATGGGCGTTTTCATATTTCTTCACTTATTCTTCACCATATTTGTAGATTAGTGAAGAATAAGTAAAAGTTCAAGAGATTTTTTTCAAGCTTACTCAAATATTTTTGCGGAATTTTTATTCATGATGTCACTGACATGGGTATGCGATAAAGCAAAGCCGCGGAAAGCCGGCACTCCAAGCCGATATAAAGTCATTTCGGTCAGTGCTACTACCGTTGCCGTTCGGTTACCACTAATGGAATAAAATCCGGTTTCATTTAATCCAATGGCATCACCAAAACTTAAGATAGCGACAGATTGTACTGACTGCGCACCATCGGTGATGGTCACGTGTCTGACATCAGCCGTTCCATTGGCGATTAGAAATACGCTATCTACCCTGTCACCTTCACGCACGATTACCTTGCCTGCTGCTGCTCTTTCTTCATTGAAAAGCGAAGCAAGCTCAGTAATTTCTTCTTCCTTTAACTGGGAAAAGAGAGGTTGTTTTTTTATAAGCTGAATCAAAAAATTCAAATTGGCTGGCTGATCCATGTTGATTAACATCCTGAATAATGAGTTTTTCAATAATATAATGTTTAGGGAAAAATTTCATTGCGGCGTGCTGTTATCCTTCGCGCAAGAACAAAAGCACGCTCAGGATCTGATGTACCCCCACAAAATTATCATCTAAACGTAAATCCGCTTTCTTTGTAGGATCAACTGTCATGCTGTGTAAGGGGTACGTATATTGCTTTCATCGCTCCAAACACGCCGTCCATGGCGTTTAGCATTCCATCCCTGTTAATGCAGTCGCTTTGAAAGCAATATACGTACCCCTTACACAGCATGACAGTTGATCCTGAGAGACCTGTTTCAAAACATACCCAAAAACCTGGCAAGCTTTTTGTGACGTTTCTAACTGATCTTTCAGGTTCCGGCAAAAAAAATATGTTGCTCAGGCACACCAGGGTTTATGGTTTGAAGGGCGTCGCGGCCAGGAGGCGAGGAGAGCCGAGGACAGGACGTCCGTCCCTGAAAACCATAAACCCTGGTGTGCCTGAGCAACATATTTTTTTTGCCGGAACCCTTCACTGATGCGGATTCGAAATTTGCAGCCCATGCAAATTTTCCAATAATATATATCAGCTCAGAATGACAGCGCGCCACAATGAAAATTTTCCTAAACCACAAACACCTTAATACGCTTCCACAATAATTTTCGTACCGCGATAATGATTGGCAGCAGTGGGACCTTCAGCAAAGTGATAACGCAGCCATTTGGCATCATCCACATGCAAACGAATACAACCATGACTGATATTATCGAATTGCACATCAGAAGAACCATGCAAAGCTTGTCCGCCATTAAAAAACATACAATATGGCATGGGTGCGCCATCATATTTATTTGAGATACAACCCACATCACCCAATGAATAAATACGAAATTGTCCTGTACGCGTACGACAGGAATCCTGCGAATCCCTGCATTGATAAGCGCCAGCCGTTGCAATTCCCCAGCGAATTAATTTGCCATTCGCAGCATATGCACCATACATATGCTGAACAGGCTGAATGAGAATGGTTTTTTCACCATGTGTTTTGATATGAGCAGGAAGTGGTGCGCCTTCTGTTGCAAAAGGCGAACCACTGATTTCATAAACTTGTGCATTGGCACAATATGAAAAAAATAATAAAAAACTGCATAACGTTTGAATAAGTCGCATCACGATGGTGTCAGTCTTTCAATTAATTTAATTGCACATGGTTTTATCATTTGCTGTGCTTTTTGATCTGCTAGATTTGCAGGTTTATTATTTATTGCCTTGCTCAACCAGTTGATTGCCATTTCCCTGTCTTTAGGTACAGAAATACCATATGCATATCTTGCTGCAATAACATATTGCGCAAATGGAATGCCTTTCGTTGCTGCATCACGATAGATTTCAGTTGCCCTGTCGCGATTTTGTCTGGTGCCAATTCCCATATCATAATTCATCGCCAATTTTAATTGATCAGATGATCGACCAAACAAGGAAGCCTTAACATGCGTGAAATAAAAATCAAGTTTATTTCTCGCCGGATATTCAGGATTCGCAGGTAAAATATAACGTCCTGCCATTTTATCCAGTACAGTTGTGCAATAATTCAGGCTTTTGATATATGCCGCCTCACCTTCATTAAAACTGACACTGGGTGCATAAGTACATTGACCTGATTTAATCAGCGGAATCAAACGCGGATCATCATCCATGGCAAGCGGTGGATTTTGCATCTTGCAATGATAATGTCCCTGCACTGCACAATCAGAAGGTTTGCAATGATTATTTTGATGTGTACGTGGTGATGGCCAGCATTTTGCACAAGCAGGATCCCATTGGCCATTCATGTACAATCCTGTGGAATTTGCTGCATAAATAAAAGAAGAAAAAAGAAAAATAGTCGAATAACAGAAAAACTTTTTGATAATGTGTGTTTGCATATGGAATCCCTTAAATTAACTTTCAGTAATTTATCATCAACACTTTTGCCTTGCTATCACTTCATTACGCGTCGCAGTTTGTTCCCAGGTAGCTCCGTGCAGAGGAAAAGAATAAGTGACAATATCATCGAGATGAAGTGGATCGCTGAAATAAGAAATAAACCTGAACCCTGGATAATTGCCAAATACTGGACTAATGGAAGTAATACCTATTACAGGTATTTTATTATTATCAACTGCAATTATCTGAAACCAGTTCCTATGCAAATGTCCGGCAAGAATTCCACCGATGGTAGCGCCATATTGATTAATTTCCGCTACAAAACGTTCGGAATAAGCTGATTTCCATAAATGTACCAGAGTAAATAATTTTGTTTGTTGCGTTGCATACACATCGAGACTTTGAGGAATATGCATGACAATAAAAACTTTTTGATGTTGTTGTTGCGAGAGTTGCAATTGAGCATGCAGCCAATTTAATTCGCGTACAGCAACTGCATCCAGTGTGTCGACATTTTTACCTTTTAGCCCATTTGAAAATAAAACAGTATTTAATACAATTAAACGCAAATTGGCAGGATTAGGTAAAAGTACAGAATAATACCCAGCAGACGAAAATTGCTTTTGCATGGATAATTTATTATTACGATCATGAATGAGATTCGACCAGGTTATCCCCGTATCATGAAAAAATTGTCCATCAGGTTTAACAGAGTAATTACCAGAATATGAATCATTATTACCCACCACCATGTAAACATCAGTGGCAGGAAAAGCGGCCTTTAATTGCTGCGTCAGAAATTGCAGCGTCTTACGCACAAACGTAGAATATTGCGATAAAGTTTTATCGCCAGAAAAATATTTATATTTATGATGAAATTCATGTCCGAGCAAATCACCTGGTAAAATAACAAATGCCGCATGATTTTCTTCAGAAATTTTGCCTGTCGCAACAAGTGCATTAGTCAATAGTGGATAATTGGTATCTTCCATGAGTGTGGATAAGGGAGCACCTTGTTCTGCCAAAACTGCTGCCCATTGCTGAGCAGGTGCTGTACGTAATTTTTGTATTAATGGACAAGGTTGTTTTTTGCAGGTAATGAATGGATCAAAATGAATATCAGATAATGCCAGGAAATTAAATTTGGCTGGTTCCTCTGCATATACAAGGTTAATCGCAACAAATGTAAATAATAAAATCCTTACGATAATATTCAAAAAATATCGCATTTTATTTTCCCTGCACTGCAAAATCAAAATAAGTATGCGGATAAGGTTCATGCGCGAGAGAAAAATGCCACCATTCTTTTTCATAAGGTTCAAATCCATTCTTGATCATGATTGAACGCAATGACATGCGATTATGATAAGCCGCTGAACCTGGTTTTACATTATAGGTATGCGCTTGTTTATCCAGGCAATCATAGCCCGTTCCCATATCAATGGAGTTATCACGAAAGCGCTGGTTATAGACTGCAGTGCATGCAATCAATCGCTGCCCTTTTATATATGTTGCAGAAGAAGGTGTCGGCAATGGCGCAATGGTGAGGTCTACTGCACTGCCGCGACTATGCCCAGATTGAGCAGCGACATAGCCAAGACGAAAAACATCACGTTTATTTATATTGGGATAAAATTCCTGTTTCATTTGTTGCTGACCACTATCTTTACTCCATGCTGCAAAATCAGCAACAGCCATCACTGGGCGATAACAATCATATACCTTAAGTGTCAGAGAATGTTTTTTTAACTCACGCTGCACAGCAGATAAAGCCATTGCAGCTTGTGTGGATAAAATGCAGCTAGCGGTTTTATAACCTCTGATTGGTCGTCCCACAAAATTATGCTCGCCTGCGTAGCGCATTTCCTGCAGGATACTGGGATCGACTTGTTGCAGATAAACAAAACCTTTTGGCAAGGCATAAGCGCCATTGGATATAAGCAAAATAAGTATAAAGCGAATTAGTTTCATGGTCGTACTCACGTTAATGGTGAGTAGTATAACAGGATCAATGACAATCTGAAGACGCCAGCCGGATTTCAATTCGCTCCTTAGCGCTTCCGATGTTAATCCTTTTTAATGTAATAAAACCCACTTCAGCAGTAGATTTGACATGCGTGCCGCCACAAGGAACTTTGGAAAAACCTTCAATTTCCCAGTAACGTCTTTGTGAATTCACATCAGAGAAATCAGTCTTGATAGGTTTATCGGCTTTGATAATCTGATTATATTGCGTTAATAGCTTTTCAAAAATGAAAGAAATATTTTCATGATAAATAAAATCAATCCTCGCTTTGGTTTCGGCAATATGCGCACCGATTTTTTCCATGTGTAATTCACGCATAATCAACTCGAGGATTAATTCAGCGGCAAAGTGTAAACGCATCAATCTATAACGTCGTTGCCAATCGATTTCCATATGAACTTCATCGCCTGGTAAAAGCCCATGTCCATCTGGCAAGGTGTAATAAATAAGATTATCTACTATTTCAGAATTTACAACAGGCACTCCGTTAATAGATGTCGTATCACTTTCCTGTCCGCCTGAAAAAGAAAATGCAATGGTTTCGGATAATAAAATCCGGTTGTGGTTTATCGCTGAGACTGTTGTGATTAAAGTTGTTTGATAGGGATTATCCCAAAATACCTTGCCATATTATTAACCCAGGAAATGTAAATTCGGAAGATGTTAGCATTGTGCGTTATAGCGCACAAGGGGTTTGATACTCAGTAAAAAATAGATTTGCCAGTTATTACGACGACCAAAAGGATTTTAAATATATTCATTTTCGAGATTTTTTAATTTAAAATGCAGGAAAGTAACGAAATCAAAAGATGATATGGAGTGGGCCTATATGAAATCAAAAATCATTGCCATTAGCGGCAACATGGGTTCAGGTAAAACAACCCTTGCCCGTGCTCTGCAAAAAGATATGAAAGCAACACTATTATGCTGGGATGATTTTGATGATATCTCAACTGGTCCCGATGACTATGTCGAATGGTACCATCGCGGGGAAGATTATAATGAATGGGATTATAAAGAACTAGCAAACACTCTCAAATCACTTAAAGGCAATCAGTCTATTTTACATCCCGTATTTAATCAGTTATTAAATCCTGCGGAATATATTATATTCGATGCACCATTAGGTCGTTTGCACCATCAAACTGGACAACATATTGATTACTGTTTTCATATTAATATTCCATTGGATATTTCACTCTGCAGACATTTAATCAGGGATTTCAAAAATAGTAATAAATCAAAAGAAGAACTTCTGGAAGAGCTTGAATATTACCTGACACATTCAAGACCTTTATTTATTGATGATGATTTTAAAGCATCTGCTGATTTAGTAATTGATGGCATGTTAACAACAGAACAACAAATACAAAAAATCAGGGAGTATTTACAGGATAAACAATAATAAATCGACTCATCCACGCACTCCCTCTTCCACCCAAAACTTCGTCGCGCCAGCAACAGCTGCGGGAATAACAAAACAATTCAGCACGGGAATCATCGAGCACACCAGAACTGATGCACCAAATCCAAAACAGGGAATGCGTATTTGACGCATCCAGTTTTTAACATTGGCAAGCGGTATGCGATGATTATCTGTCGGATAATCAATATAAGTCATCGTCATGATCCAGGCATGAAATAAAAATGCCACCAATGCAGCAAATGGCTGAACCATGGGAATAAAAAATAATACGAGAATCAAAATTTCATATCCAAGATAATAGACAATAATTGAAAGTTGTCGCGCCAAAATACGTGGAATATCCTTAATATTATCCAGCAAGCTGCGATCTTCAAATACTCTTCCTGTCAAATGCAATTCCACTTTTTCAGCAAGAAAACTATTAAATGGCGCCGAAAGAATATTGGCAACTGTGACAAACGAATAAATGAATACAACAAAAAATCCAAGAAAAAATAATACCCATAAAATTGTACTTAACCACTGCAGCCATGATGGCAAATATAATTTAAACCAGACATTAAATTCATTCATGAAATAATGCAGCAGAAAAAACGCACCAATAAATAATAAAATATTAATCATTAATGGAATAATGACATATCGTCGCAAGCCAGGTTGACGAATCAGAATGAAACCATCCAGCAAATATTGTGCGCCTAATATTGATCGGGACATATGATTATCCAGTGTAAGTTTATGATGAACGATAACGCCAGAATTTCGGCAGTAATAAACAACAAATTCCAACACCCGCTACACACAAAATGCCACCAGAAACAATGGAAATAGTAATACCAAATGCTGCGGCAACTAATCCTGCTTCTGTATCACCTAAACGTGGGCCACTCAAATAACTAATCATTTCGATTCCTGCTAATCTTCCACGCAAATGATTTGGAATAGTCTGATTCCACATAATGCTGCGAAACATGCCGCTCACTGCATCAAATGCGCCAGATAATGTCAGGAAAAATAATGCCAGCCAAAAGTTGGTTGCGAGTCCAAAAAATATAATCGCGATTCCCCATAATATCGCTGCAACTGCAATGGCTACACCATGACGCTTCACACTCTTCGTCCAACCGCTGACAAAGGAAATAATTAGCGCACCCACAGCGGGCGCTGCATATAACATGCCTAATACTTCTGCCCCACCAAATGATAATGCAATCGCTGGAAACAATGCAGTTGGCATGCCAAATATCATGGCTACAAAATCGATAACATATGTTCCCACTAATTCCTGTCGTGATACTGCATATTTAAATCCCTGCTTCAATGATTGCCAGGTGGAATCATCATGCGTACCTTCTGGTTTGGGAATATGTCGCATCAATAAAAGCGCGACAAGGGAAATAGCAAATGTACCCACATCAACAAGATAGGTTGCAACTAATCCAACTTTCGCCAGCAACACACCACCAATCGCAGGACCTGCAATCATGGCGACACTTCCCTTGAATGAAGCAAGCGCACTGACAACAGGAAAATCTTCCTTGGCTACAATTTGCTGCACAATACTGTCCAGCGCGGGTCGATGCAATCCAGTAAATGCTGACATTAATGGTGCGATAATAAACAATAACCATAAATGTGGTTCAGGCAACATGGCATTGATCGCTAATGACAAACTGCCACAAGCCAATACAATTTCTGATATCAACAACAACATGCGTCGATGATAACGATCAGCAAAAACACCACCAATCAAGGCCGTTACCAACAACGGCAATAATTGCACCAGACTGATCAAACCCACCATAAAAGTGGAATGTGTGCTCATGTAAATTTGATATGGAACGGCAACACCCGTAATCATCGTTCCCATGAAGGAAACAAATTGCCCGATGTATAAAAATGCAAAATTGGGATTACGCCGAAAGATGGAAAAATTAATAAAGTATTTCATATATGTATTTTTTTACTACGAAACACCGCATCGTATCACTTTATGCAGCTGAATGGAAATCAAATGCCAGCAAGTCTTCGAATAACCTTGCAGTTTCTGTCGCAAAGGCTGCTACCGGTTTTTTCTCCAAATCATTGAAATAGAATTTAATTTTATCCTGCACTATCTTGTATTCCGATTGCTGAAACAATGTACGCATATTATTGTGTAACGCTTGTTTTTGCGTCTCGTTTGTAGCCATTTCCTGCAATAAAACCAGACATTCAGCCTGCAATACTTCATCGCCTATTTTAATTGCTGCATCAAGACAATCATGGGTCAGATCGGTTGCCTGCTTATACAATGAGGCTTTTTGCATGAGTAGCGCAGCGTGCAGCATGTGAATAATATGCTGACAAGTAATTATCGATGGATTAAATACGGAAAAATAATATTCATATAGTTTTTGTAGTCTTGTTTTTACATGATCCTCCTGCAGGGATAAACGCATTTCAAGTTCGCGTAATTTCAATGCTGGTTTATATGCAAATAAATTCATGGCTTTTTTAATATCAGCTGTATTGGCATAAGCTATCGCGCGCGCTTCCTGAATAAACCCTTCCTGTGTAAGTGCAAATCGTTTTTGTTCTTCTTCCAGATAATTCAGCAACTCTGCATATCGATGCGCACGCAGATACAAACGAATTCGTTCAAGCATAGTCTGCGTAATAATTGATTTACGCAAACCATCATCCTGATTTAATGATTGATAAATTTTTTCCTGTAATAATTTATTTTCACCATTAAAAACAGAAACAGGAAATGTCAGATTCAATACATTTAATTGCTGTATTGCTTCATGATAATTATCATTGATTCCATGAATACGAATAAGATGCAGCCATGGCTGAAAAATAAATTTCAACAAATCCATTTTATTGATACGCGATGACTCACGTATATATAAATCAATTTGTGTGTAACATAGCTCACGTGCCATCGCAAATTGCTGCGAATGTATCATCACCATGATCGTTCGATTAAATATTTCTGCAACTTCTGAATGATTTTGCTGCGAACTGTATAATAATGATTGACGCAATTCACTTGCCATTAATGATAAAGGTCGACAAATAAAATAAGGTTGTGGCGAAATCAGTTTATTTTGCAGTAAATAATGATTATTTTGACGCTCAATGGATGTGAGCGATTGTAATTGTTTATCTGTATTGTACATATTAACTCGCTTTAAATTTATAAATGATGAAGGAGGACTGGATTGCTTCGCTGAAAACGCTCGCAATGACGAGCTAGACGAACTAAACAAAGCTCGCAATGACAGGAATGATGGAACATCAGAGAGGGTTCAAATCACCAAAATGATTTGAAGAAACGCGGAAGTTAAATCGATCTAATCAAGATAATGTTTAAAAAAATCTGGAACGCGTTCTTCCAGCCAATATTCTGGTGACCAGGGATATTTGCCAGACACAAAACCAACATGACCGCCAGCTTCTGTTACTTCCAGTATCACTTGCGGTGACAATTCATATTGCGCTGGAATAACATCTGCTGTCATGAAAGGATCATCCTTCGCCTGAATCAATAACGTTGGCACGCGTATGGAATGCAAATAATAACGACTACTGGTGACAGTGTAATATTCATCAACACTGGAAAATCCATGAATGGGAACAGTGTATTTATCATCAAGATCACGTATGCCACTACCGCTTGCAAGGCAACTTAAATCTATTGGCGCTTTCACTGTCTTGAATTTGTTAATCAGACGTTCCCGCGCATGCTTAACCAGATACCATTGGTAAAAACGTGAAAAGCCGCTTTCAATTCTTTTATATGCCTTATGCAAATCAAATGGCACAGAAACTGTAATAGCTGCCTTAAGCGGATTTCTGTCACGCGTTTCACCCAGCCATTTTAATAACATGTTACCGCCCAAAGAATATCCTACTGCTGCGATTTCAACCTGTGGTTCACGTTCAATAAGTGTTTTCACCACAAAATCGACATCCGATGTTTCACCAGAGTGATAACCACGAGGTAAGCGATTGGGTTCACCACTGCAACCACGAAAATGCATGAAAAGCGCACGCCAGCCGCGCTGGTTTATCGACATAATCATGCCTTTTGCATAATGCGATTCAATGGAACCTTCAAAACCATGCATAATCAACACAATCGGACCAGGAAGATTTTTACCAGACCAATCCAGATCAAGAAAATCACCATCTGGCAATTCCAGCCTTTCGCGCTCCAACGTTAGATTTTTAACAGGAGGACGACAGAAGTTGGGCCAGATAGTTTGCAGATGTGGATTGTTGAGCCACCAGGCTGGTTTAAATTGACTTTTGGACATGACATGCCCTCGCAAGGTCATTTATGTGCATTTAACCAATATACTATAAATTACTGAACAAGAGAGAAAATACTGACACTGAAATGCTAACAAAAGAAACAATATGTAGGCAATTCAGAAAATGAGGTGAAATTTTTAAGCAGAGTGAGGAAGGGAATTAACGATAAAAATAAAGCGAGCGGCAAAATTGCCGCCCGCTTTACAGGATTTATGCAAAGTGATAAATCGCGCTCAACATGAATTCATTGTTAGACAATGAGAACTTGGCGGACGTATTGATTGCTTCTGCAAAGATTGGGTCAGTTACAGTTCCAGAGATTGTCTTGGAGCTGAATGAAGTATGGGTGTACTCACCTCTGATGCTGATATCTTCAGCAACAGCAGTTTCCATACCGATACCGTACTGGAATCCATTTCTCCACTTGTTGCTGGAAGCAGATTCGGTGTCCAGACCGCCGGTAAAGAAGTCGACTTCTGTTTCACTGAAGCTTGCTCTGAAGTTCGTTCTCAGATATCCCAAACGAACATACAACAAGGTTGAATCATTCACTTTAAGACCTGGCAGCAAAGCAATACCATAGCTGGTACGTGCTTTTAATTTAATGTAAGAGCTGTCGCCAAAGCTGTCGCTATTGGAAGCTGTTGCATCTGCATTGCTGGCATTAGCATTGATTTCGAGACCAAGATAGAAAGTATCGAAATAACGGCCGTAACCTGCGAATATACCACCCATCCAGCCAGTTGCACTGGAAGCTTGAGAGAAGGAGTCAGAAAATACTGCAGCTCCGGTTGGAATATCGAAAATGGTTTCATCAAGAGTTTGACGAACTCGGTAAGAATCATAACCAACGCCGATACCAAGGTAGAAGCCATCATGAAGCACCAGGATTGGTGGGCATGGTGGTGGAACTTCAGCTTTGAAGTTCGCTTCAGCCTTGTAGTTTTCGTGCATTGCGTGAGATTTTTGAGCTGCAATACCTGCGGTAGAAACCATGAGTAAAGAAGCTGCCGATATTGCGGCGATTGAAATCGCGGATAAACGTTGTTTCATGTACATCTCCTTATGGTAAAGACATTATATTTCGTTTCAACTAGCTGGTTTCTACAACCAGAAAACAAAAATATTCGAAGTGATACTTTAATAGAATGTTTTATTAAGAACAAGCATTTTATTCATTCTTTTATATTTTTATTTGTGAAAAATAATTTTTTTTACGAACGATTGCATGCAAAAAAAATTTTGCATGACAAAATGTTCTAAAATAATCTTGATCAAGCAAAAGAAGTAAAAAAATTAACAGCGGGAAATAAAAGTGATGCGAAGAATAAAAATCAATCGGGATATTTGGTGTGTTGCTGCAAAAAATTAAGAAGTTCGTGTTCTTTCATCTCAATCAAATCTTTTTGTATATGATTACTTACCAGGCTCATGACGTGTTTATCAAGATGCTGTGAAAGAATACCGCACATGGAAGGAGAGACAATCAATATCAGCTTTTCAAATCCGTTTGCATGGCGTCTGTGATTCAAATCGTCTGCGATTTCCCTGGAAAAATTGCTGATCTCAACTTCCCTTGCATCTGTATGTGGTGAATATGCACCACGCGCATGATTACCAGCTCTGTAATGCCCTTCCCTATCTGCTGTCAGTTCGCCATTACGCAGTTTGCTGTCTGGATGATGCAATTCCTTTATCAATGTCAGCTTTGCAGCTGCCTTGTCATAAAGATAAATCCTGCATTCATTCGTATTGGCATTAACGACAAGTATCATGTCCGCTCCTCCTTGTTATTTTTCCATTATACCATTTTGCTTTGGCAAAGTTTGCTCACATCGTCAAGTAAAGTATACTGTCTGTATACCTTTTACATGGAGTGTATCTGGATTCATGAAGAACAGCATGTTTTTCCTCATTCTCCTTAGCATTGCCCTTGGCATTATTTGCGGTATTTATTTTCCAAAACCCATGACAGAAATTCAATGGATAGGACAACTGTTCATCAACCTATTAAAACTGATTGTCCTGCCACTTATCTTTTGTTCCCTGGTAAGTGCAATCACAACATTGAGCGGTAAAAAATTGGGAGCGATTGGTTTCTATACGCTAGCTTATGTGATGCTAAGCGTTTCCATCGCTGTTATTATTGGTCTCGTTTTGCTGAATGTCTTTCAGCCAGGTGTTGATCTTCCTGCTCAATTAATTCTTGCCAATGCCACACCACTTGACATCAAACCCATACCTTTTTCTACATACATGCTTAGTCTTTTCCCGGACAATATCGTAAAAGCAGCAGTCAAATATGAAATTATGCCGATTGTTTTTTTCAGTATCGTATTTTCGATTGCCTGCATTTCCGTCGGCAAGACGGCACAACCCGTCATTGATTTTTTTGTTGGTATTCGTGATGTGCTGATACGCATGATCATGTGGTTGATGTATTTGACACCGATTGGTTTGTTTTCATTGCTGGGAGCAGCAATTGCAGAAGCGTCGTTACAGCATTTGTTGCTGGAAAGCCTGAAAGGCATGCTGTTATTCATCTGCATATTTTTATTTGGCTTATTATTGCAAATCACCTGGCAAGCTATTCTGATTGGTCTTGTAACTCGCAGAAGTCCGCGACAATTTATTGCAAATGCTTCCAATGCGCTAATTACAGCATTCGCCACTTCCAGTTCAATGGCTACATTACCTGTCGCATTGATGGTGGCAAAAAAAGAAAATATCAGTGAGGATGTTGCACGTTTTGTTTTACCACTCGCCACCACTATTAATCTCGCAGGCACAGCAATGTATGAAGCTGTATCTGCACTTTTTTTCTGTCAGGTACTGGGCTTTCATCTTTCCATTGCAGCGCAAATTGGTGTGTTTATTACAGCAATTTTGGCTGGCATGGGTGCAACAGGCATACCAGAAGGTGGTTTGATTACCATGGTGATGGTATTACGCAGTGTTAACGTTCCGATCTCGGCGATAGGATTGTTATTACCATTTGATCGTATTCTCGATCGTTTTCGCACCATGACAAATGTCTGGGGCGATTTGACTTGTGCAGCCATTGTTGATCATTTGCAACAACAAAAGCTGCAAAAATAAAGTCAATCATAATACGAACAAATGGAATGACGATCACTTTCTAGTGAATGGAATAATAATTATTATTCGCAACCATTGGATTCGAACGATTAATTGAATACATCTGTGCACTGATGCTTAATAAAAGAATTGCACCGAAAACCACAATAATAAGAGACTTTTGCATATATCACTCCATGAATCGACCACATTTGTCCGTAAAAAAAACCATAAATCTATAAGGGAATTTTTTAAGTTTTACCCAAAGAAATACCTGTGTCCATTGGGTATTCCCCTCGCAAGTTTAGGTAGTGATTCATGAAAACAGGCTGAAATTCCTAAGGAAATAAGTAGTATTACTAAAATGCACTCACCAAACGCTTATTTTTCCGGGAATTCCATATTTGCGGTTATTATGTCGCATTAATATTGTCAGCTTTTTTTGATGCAATAATATTACCAATTGTAGTTTCCCTGGATGGAGAATTATCTGCTCCCCACCCTGCTTTTAAAGCTTCTGTACAATCAGTCGCTTGCAAAATGCGAAAACGCACTTCGTATTTACCCGGTTTTGCTGGAACTTTTAATTCAAAGTTAGCTGTGCCTTGCGCACGCGAACCACCATCGTAAATACAGGCTTGTGCGCTGCGATTTGCCAATCCAACAATAATCTGGCTATTTGATGTCTGATTGCATTTCACGCAATGAAAATCATAATCCAGTTTTGCCTGAATTGATTGCCCGGGTTTGATGACAAGCTGATTACCCGTGTTATTCAGGCTTAAATTAGTAAGTGTTGCTTCACGATAATTTACGACCGGCGGAGGTGGTGGCAATTCTGGTTCAGCAGTTTGCGCCAGCATTTGCGGTGGTGTTTGCATGTGCGGTTCATTTCTCCCTGTCATCTCCATATCACTACAGGCAGAAATCATCATACTGACAACACACAGCACCAGTTTTTTTTGCATTCTATTCTCTCCATGAAATTTGTTTATGATATATATCATGAATAAATACGATAAACAAAAGGACAACAACATGTTTTCTGAAGTGAGCAAGCGAGTAAAAAAGGTCGGACATCCACCAGGAACTGCTATTTACACCGGCGATAAAACTGGCACACCAGAAATTACTTTTACCGTTTACAATGCAGAAGGTGCTGTTGAAAAAACAGGAAACAAGCTGGAAACATGTATGTTGCAACGCAAGGAAGGAGATATCACCTGGATTAATATTGAAGGATTGCATGATGTGTCCTTAATTGAAAAAATTGCAAAGGAATTCAAAATACATCCATTAACTGTTGAAGATATCCTGAATGTTGATCAGCGTCCCAAAGTTGAGGAATTCGAAACCTATTTGTTTATCACACTGAAAGTTTTATCGTGGCAGTCAAAAAAATCCCTGCTCTGTGTTAATCAGTTAAGTCTGGTAATTGGCAAGGAATTTGTACTGTCTTTTGAAGAAATGGATACCACGCGTTTTGACAATATCCGTAAACATTTACAAAACAGCATGCACCAGCGTTTACGCGAACAAGGTTCGGATTATCTTGCCTACCGCCTGATTGATACCATCATTGACGAATATTTTATTGTGCTGGAAGCGTTGGGTGACCAGATTGAACAAGTGGAATCCATCATCATCAATGCACCGAATCGTCGTAATGCACGTGCGATTTATCGGCTTAAGCAACAAATTTTATTACTAAGAAAAGCTATCTGGCCGATGCGTGAAGCATTAGGTCATTTGTTATATATGGACGAAACATTGATTAGCAAATCCACGCGACTTTACTTGCGTGATGTTTATGACCATACCATGCAAGCTATGGATACCCTGGAAACATTTCGTGATATGTCTGCCAGCTTACTGGATATGTACCTATCTGGATTATCCATACGCATGAATGAAATTATGAAAACACTTACCATCATTACGACAATTTTTATTCCCATTACAGCATTATCCAGCATTTATGGCATGAATATACCGGATGTACCCTTAATGCAATCGCATTGGGCTTTCATTATTATTTTCTCTGCCATGGTGATGATTGTCATTCTGATGATGCTTTATTTCCGCAAGAAAAAGTGGATTTGATACAGCAGCTTTGCCACGGAACAAAATTTCGATTACATTAATAGGATCGCAGTCAACTCAGCAGGTAAAAGGATGACCTCTCCCAGTTGGCAATTACGCAATCCTGTTTCAGCTATTGTCTTTGATTGTGACAGCACTTTAAGTTCAATTGAAGGCATCGATTTTCTCGCAAGAAATAATGGCGTGGGTGATGCAGTCAAATTACTGACTTCAGAAGCCATGGGAAAAACTGGCTTAAATCCCACTGTTTATCAGCAACGCCTTGATCTTGTCATTCCAAGACGTGAACAAGTGCATGCGCTGGGACATCAGTATTTCGCACATCGCGCGCCTGATATTCTGGATGTCATTAATCTTTTTAAGCGACTTAAAAAAGAAGTTTATCTTGTCTCATCCGGTGTAAATCCTGCAGTCAGAATGTTTGGGGAAATGTTACAAATTCCCGCAGAGAATGTTTTTGCTGTCGATTTGCGGTTTGATCAACAAGGAAATTTTCTTGATTTTGAACGTTCGTCGCCCTTGATCAATAACGATGGCAAGCGCACCATTTTGCAACAACTTAAAAATCATCATCAGGATATTATCCATATTGGTGATGGATTAAATGATGTTGTCACACTGGATATGGTGACACGCTTTATTGGTTATGGTGGCATTGCCTATCGCAAAAATATCGCTGATTTATGCAAGTTTTATATTAATACGCAATCTTTCTCAGCATTAATTCCCCTCACACTTACGCAGAATGAAGCGGTATCCTTACTGCCTGAAGAGCTGGCCTTATATCAAAAAGGCATGCTGGCAATTGATGAAGGGAAGGTTCAGTTACAAACTCATCCAGAGGAAGCATGATGTTAAAAAACACTTCCACTCAATATGGAAGTATTGCCATATCACTACACTGGATCATGGCGATACTCATTATTGGTTTGTTGATACTGGGTTTATACATGACTAATCTGCCGATTGGTTTACTGAAATTAAAGTTATATGGCTGGCACAAGGAATATGGTTTGCTGGTGCTTGCGCTGGTCATCATCAGACTCATGTGGCGCTTTATCAACATCACGCCAATGCTATCCTTGCCGAGCTGGGAAATCATTGCAGCACGTTGCACGCACTGGTCGTTCTATCTTCTTATGTTTGCTTTACCTGTTTCAGGATGGATGTTGTCTTCTGCTGCCGGATTACCTATTTCCTTTTTTGGCCTTTTTACCTTGCCGGATCTCGTTTCTGCAAATGAAAATTTGCGCATGACCATGCAGCTTATTCATATGTGGCTTGCTTATGCCATGATTGCGCTATTATGCTTGCATATTGCTGCTTCACTTAAACATCATTTTATTAACAAGGATGATATCCTGCGGAGAATGTTGCCATGATTTTATCTTATTGCAAAAAGGCGGTTGTTTTATTGTTTCCACTGGTTGCTTATGCAGGACCTGTACCCACTTGGCAAATTGTTCCCAATGAAAGCACCCTCGTTTTTACTGGTATACAAAACAATGCACCTGTATCAGGCAAATTTACACATTTTACTGGTGATATAAAATTTGATCCGACCGCACTTGCAAATAGCAGCGTAAAAATCGTTGTGGATATTGATTCGATTACCGCATCCTACAAGGATCTCGTGGATACCTTGAAAACCAAAGACTGGTTCGATGTGAAAAGCTTTCCGCAAGCAGTTTTTGTCAGCAAGCAATTCCAGATGACTGGCGGAAATACTTATCAGGTAACAGGAACGTTGACAGTTCGCGATAAAACACAACCTCTCACACTTAACTTCCAGGTAACAGAATCCAGCAATAACAAAGCCAAAGTCACTGGGTCAACCACAATAAAACGTACGGCTTTTGGTGTAGGACAAGGTGAATGGTCTGGCACCAATGAAGTAAAAGATGATGTAAAGGTGAACTTTTCCTTATCTGTTATCAAGAAGTAAGTTCACCCTGGCAGGCGTACATCAATAGTAGTTGTAGCAATCGTATGGTCCTGGGCATGGAGCAGAATAAACACCCATGGAATAAGCGCCAGCAGTGCAGCTTGGTGCTCCACAAACGGAATTATAGTCATAGTAACTATAACCGCAGCATCCACCAACGTTGCTACAACCCGTCATCAAAAACAGGCTGCAAATACCAGTGACAATCAACAGTTTTGTGTTCATACCTCTCTCCTTTTAGTTATTGATATTCATTCCCGGATAAATGGTTGGATCATCATCACCCGTACTCATATCTGGGTCATATGGCGTACAGTCGTATAAATTGACATATCTTCCACAACCCACTGGCGCTCCTGGAACAAAGGCGACAATTGCCGGTTGAGGATGATAGTAATAACGACAAACAGGTATACCAGCACGCGCATAACATGCGCGACGATGAATACGTCTTCTGTGATGTTTGATCACACGATGTTTTTTATGATGACGAACATGCGGACAACAGGAAGGACAATCAGCAGACACAAACTCTGGTGCTGGTTTCACGAGATAATCCGCATAAGCAAAAGATGTGGTCATACTCATGAGCATTCCAAGAATGAGCAGCTTGCACTTCATCAGCGCACTCCTAACTACTGCATTCTTTTATCCTAACATTTTTTTGTGTCTGATAATTCCGCTCATCTCAGCAAAAAGCCCGTAAATCATGCATTATTTTGCATATATACAAAAACTTAAATTATGCGTCAGATTATTTTTTACGTGATTTTGCACGTGGTTTTTTTGGTGCATAACCACGATCCTTGAACCATTTTTCTCCATAAGAGATGAAAATTTCCTCTCCTTTTTGAATGGTTTCATCTGCGATAATCGTCGCCACTTTTCTTTTCATATTCAATATGTAATCTGCATTTGGTTCATCAGCATGATTATAAATGCTGCCATATCCGAGAAAAATCGCATATTTTCCATGTGCATCAAAATAATAATCTTCAAATCCACGATCACCACCTTTGGTGATAATGAAATAACATTCTTCTATTTTCTCTCCTTTTCTTATTTTTTTGGCTGCAAATACACCATATCCATGCATGGGTGATTTTTTTACGATAATGGCGTTATGAATTAACGCGTGCTTCTTTTGTTTTGGCATAAATATTTTCTTGTTTGTAATCATTTAATTATTAAAGCTGCCGAGTATATACTGACTGACCTGATGTGGCGAGTGCTTATCAATGATTATTTTACTACATCGCTTTATCCGTGTTTTAATTAAAAGATAGGAGTGAGGAGATAGAAGCATGAAATTAATCACGTTAAACATATGGGGTGGACAAGTAAAAAAGCCTCTGCTGGATTTTATCAAGGCACAACAAGAAGTGGACATATTTTGCTTTCAGGAAGTTTATCATAATGCGCCTGAAAAAATTTGTACGAGTGCAGAAACCAAATCACTTTCCATTTTTTCTGAATTACATGATTTGCTTCCTGAACATGATGCGTATTTTCGTCCTGCTGTCAGGAACATTTATGGTCTTGGCACTTTCATCCGTAAAAATATTCCAGTGTTGCGCGAAGGTGATGTCACGATTCATGCCAATCCTGAATATACGGGCAGCGGTCCCTCTCATCCGCGCAATATGCAATGGCTGGAATGTCAGGTGCAAGATACGGTTTATACCATCATGAATGTGCATGGTTTATGGAATGGCATGGGAAAAACCGATACACCAGCGAGAATTGCGCAATCACAATGTATACGCGAATTCATGGATAATATTCCCTTTCCGAAAATATTATGTGGCGATTTAAACTTGCGTCCCGACACGGAAAGCTTGCGTTTAATCGAGGAAAACATGCGCAATCAGGTATTGATTCATAATATTCAATCCACGCGCACGAGTTTATATCCCAAACCAGAAAAATATGCCGATTATATTTTTACATCGCCGGAAATCAGCGTGCAAAAATTTGCGGTATTAAATGATGAGGTATCGGATCATTCACCGCTTTTTCTTGAATTCAAATTGTGAGACTTCCTGCAACTGTGTATTACTTTTTTTATCAGGTTTCGAAAAAATTTCAGTGTGCTTCATAGTTGAAGCAGTAGCAATGGATTGTGGTGAAGTTGTCGTCCTGCCAAACTTGCGAAAGATCAGGGTCGAAATGCTATATTTTTCTGCGCAATCTTCTTTAATATTTACTTTCGACGGAAAAAATTTCTTGATGAAAGTAAATAATGGTTTGACAAATTGATCATGAATAAAACTGGTTGCTGCTCCTATGCCTCCACCAATAGCACTACCAGCAACAACACTACCTATGGAAAATCCGCAAAGAAATCCAATGCAAGCTGCCGATCCTGGTATTATTGCTGTACCAGCTAGCGCGCTTGCACCCATTGCACCAAATGCCAATAATCCCGGAATACCTGCACCATAAGTAGCAATAGCAAAAAAGATACTTACAAGCATAAAACCAATTAATGCTCCCGCTATTACACCAAGCAGTAAATTTCTTTTCCAGTTACTGTTTTGTGCCAAAGCTATTTGACCGGTTTTAAACTGCCCCATGATGGTCTTATCATTCTGTGGAGTTGCGTCTATTTTTTCCTGCACAGGAATTTGAATATCCACGTTTTCGTTGATAACATTATCATCATTATTTTTTTCTTCGAGGAATGCGACTATCTCATTCTGAGTAGACATTTCAGGATTAACAACCGCGTTTTCCCTTATGAAGAGATCATTATTTTTTTCCAATGATGTTATTATCTCTTCCTTATCATTCGTTTCTATATCCATTTCCACAACAGGGGCTTTATCCTCTTTTTCGATTAATTTTTTGGTTCTATCAAGATTAGCCATGTATAAATAAGCAAGGCGATCCAGGTACTTGAAATAACCCTGACATTCTGTAACAAACCCAAGTTGCAACTCTGCCTGTTGCTGATAATTAAAATCCTCGCAAAAATCCTGAAACATTTTGTTCATTTCCAGGAATAAATCACCCTGGGCATGATTAACTGCAGCTTCAAATTTTAAAATATCTGATTTTTTTGCAAAATGATGATAATCATTTTTATCAAATGCAATATCAGATGCGATCAATTTTTCAATCTCAGCGATAGTATTTCCCAATCTTTTTTCATCATGAATTCTGTAATGTTCATTATTATTCGCATCAATCTGATTTAATGCGATGTTCACCTCATCTTCCGTCAGGTTTTTGGCTATCTTTCCCATTCGATCAATTGATTCGCGGGAATTAAAAGCCTTAGCTAATTCCTTGTCATCTGTATAGACAAGTTTAAATATCTCTATGAATTGTGCATCCCAGATCATCTTATAATCATTAAATTTGTTAATTAAGAATGTTAGTTGCTCAGCTAATTGACTGCGTGAAGATTGCATAATTACTCTCTATTTTTTCAAAAGGGATATTTTTCGAAGACAAGATAATTAATCCTGATACCATATGTCAAAGTGAATAATTTCCATTTAGTCTAATTTACTCACGCAAGACTCGCGCATCCAGTAATGAATGCGAAGGCCAATAATATTTTTCTGCGATCAGCTTGATGATGGCACGTAGTTCTGCAAAGGATTGTGCGAGTAACACTTTCGATTGCGGTTGAGGTGCGGGAATAAAAATTTCACAGGGAATTAACTTGTCAGGCTCAGCTGCAAATGGATTGTAATATGCTGCATTATGTCGGAACATTTCCAGATTAATTCCGTTACGATTATGATCGAGTTTGGCAATTTCAGCATTCAGCAACTGAATCACCTCACGCATGCGTGTACTCACATTGCCTAATTGCGGATCTTCTTTGGGACAAAGATAAAATGGTGAGGTACTTGCCTTGATGATGGCATGAATATGTTGTAATTGACCTTGTGTTGAAAACGGTGTTTTATCCTTGCCACCCAGATCGAGCTCTTCATAAGCTGGGCATACAACCAGCAAATCATAATCAGAAGTCACTGGCTTCAGCATTTCTACGCCTTTGGCATTTATCACTTCCATGCCAATCACTTCTACCAATTCACCGTGCTGATCGTAAATCGTATACTCCTGTGTTTCTGAATTTTGCTGACCTGTTACCTGTATCGTTTTAATTTCATTTTTGATGGTAATGTTGCACTGCTGTTTATCGGCAGAAAATTCGAGATGAAGTTGATCACCCAATATATCCGTTAATTCATGCAAACGTTTTTCAGGTAACGCACAGGGAATGGCTTTTAAATCTCTGTCAGTATTCAATGCAGTCATAATACGATTACGATATTCGGCATAACCTTCATGTGAAATATCGCCGCGTAAATCAGGATTAATCAGAAAAAGCCCTGCAGCAAAATCTTTTTCACCGGAATTAATTCCCTTGACTGAAGAAGGTTTGCCTGGACAATGATATTCATTTATCCAGAACCACGCTTTTTCATTCGTCGGACAAATACCAATAACATAATTATATTTATCAGCAATATTCTGAATCGCCTGCTGATGAGAAGGTGACATGCCTGATCGAATTGTATTTAAGCCTGGCTTCATAAATGCACTCGCTTTATTTCAGATCAAGTTTAAATTTTACGCCTGTAATCTTAAGCGATACTTAAAATTCAGAGAAATAAATGCCCGATAATATTCATTATTTATCAGGCAAATATGGCTAAGTAGAGGTTTCAGTTTATTAAAAATAGCTTAAAAATAGCGTTTAAATCGATCAGCCAATCACAACGCGATGAATGGGTTTATATTCTTCATAAGTGGGTTCACCCATGTAGGCATGATAAACAAAATCAAAATAATGATATTCGTCTGTCACTTTCCACTCTGAACACAGCTGACTTTCTGGCATGGCAGAAGAAATATTAATTAAGAAGAATTTATTTTCCGCATCGATACAGATATCAGCATGAAACACACAATTATTTATTTGTATTGCGTGCAAAGCCTGACTGAACCAGTCTTGCACCTGTTTGGTGAGTTCAGCATCCGGTGGATTTGTCGCATCATCATTCGCTGCGAAATTAAAAAATCGTATTTTTCCCTTGATGGTCGTGCCTTGCAAAATATAATTTCTGCCTTCGATATATTGTGCATACATCAATGTTTGCCCCACCTCTTCTTTCGAGCTGGAATTTGGATAAAATACTTGCGCAGCAATGGCACGTGCTTCATCAGCATTGTTAGCTAATTCAAAGCCTTCCCTATCGACTTTTCTGATCACCGCAGGAAATCCAATTTTCTCAATTGCCTCTTCCATATCTTTCATGCAAATCACCGTTTCATAGACGGGAATACTTACACTGACACGCTCCAGTGTTAAATACATTAATACTTTATTAGTCAGCTTCATGACATGATTGATATTCAAACCAGGTAATTTTAAAACATCTGTTAATTTCGAAGCCAGGTACACGAAGTGTGTCGCACCGGGAATAATGGCGAGAATCTTCAAATCAATATTAATACAATGCAGAACAGCCTGCATATTCGCCAGATCCAGTAAATTGACGTGCACGATCAAACCAATTTGCGGTTCAATATCTTCCAGTCCTGCAGGAACCTGAAAGTCGCTGACAAAAACAATGACGTTATATCCCTTGCGTACACCATGTCTAACCAGACCTAACGCAGCTCCAGAAGGTTCTATAATCACCATTGTTCTATTTCTGCGATCAAGTTCTCGTATGCGCTCAAAATAATGATTATTGTTATTTGTTATATCAGCATAAGTAAAAAGATTATTTTTCATACCGGTTTTCCCTCACTTTCCATATATTCAATAATCAATTGCACATTGCGCCTTCCCTTGTATTCATTCACATCAAGGCGATAAACAGCACGCAACTTATCACAACGATGATCTGGCCAGTTATTCGTATCCACGAAAAATGCCATCGCATCCAGCACTTTGTCTTCCTTTGCCAATCGCAGTTTCAGATGTTTATCACCGACAATGCGTTGTTCAAGAATACGAAATGAATCGTCAAACATGGGTTCAGGAAATGCCTGTCCCCACGGACCGGCATCGCGCAGTAACGATGCCACTTCAAGATTAAAATCTTCCGTTGCAAGCTCACCATCACTCATCAGAAAATGCTGCAACTCCGCTTCAGTAATTTGCGACGAAACAATTTCATCAAATATCTGCATAAAATCAGCAAGAGATTGTTTATCTATCGTCAATCCAGCGGCCATCGCATGCCCACCAAATTTTTGTATAAGCTTCGGATAACGTGCATCAATTAATGCGAGTGCATCACGAATATGAAATCCAGGCACAGAACGCGCTGATCCTTTCAATTCATTTTCCTGTCCTTTTGCAAATACAATGACGGGACGATGAAATTTATCTTTGATACGCGCTGCAAGAATGCCAATCACACCCTGATGCCAGGATGAATCAAACAGACAAATTCCTTTCGGTAATTCACCGCGCAAGTTTGCATTTAATTTATTTAATGCTGCAAGTGCTTGCGTTTGCATATCGTGTTCAATGCTTTTGCGTTCTTCATTCAACTGATTCAATGTGCGTGCCAATGCGCGTACTTCCGCTGCATCATCACACAATAAACAGGCGATGCCCAATGACATATCATCCAGTCGCCCAGCAGCATTCAGGCGCGCTGCAACAGCAAAACCAAGATCTGCTGCAACAACACGTGAAAAATCACGATCAGCCAATTCCAGTAATGCAATAATGCCCGGAATACATTGTCCTGCACGAATGCGACGCAATCCCTGATGCACCAGAATGCGATTGTTATGATCGAGCTGCACAAGGTCTGCAACGGTTCCGAGTGCAACGAGATCCAGCAAACGTGACATGTTCGGTTCTGGCAATCCTTTTTGCTGAAACCAGTTTTCATTCATTAATTGTCTGCGCAAGGCGAGCATGACATAAAAAATAACACCAACACCGGCAAGGTTTTTACTCGGAAACATATCACCATGCTGATTGGGATTTACGATGGCATCTGCTGCTGGCAATGTAGCAGCCGGCAAATGATGATCGGTAATGATGACACATATACCAAGTGCCTTGGCAGCTTCCACACCAGCATGATTGGCAATACCATTATCCACCGTGATTAATACATCTGGTGCAAAATCACGTGCAGCTGCAACCAGTTCCGGCGTTAATCCATATCCATAAGCAAAACGATTTGGCACCAGAAACTGCACCTGACTTGCGCCAAAACTGCGTAATGCACGCACCGCAACGGCTGTACTTGTTGCACCATCTGCATCAAAATCACCAACGATTAGTATTTTTTTATTTGTTTTAACTGCCGTCGTTAATAATTCTACAGCTTTATCAATGCCCATTAAGGATTGTGCAGGGTGTAAATGTTCCAGTTCACGCTCCAGTTCCTGATGTGATTGCACTTTACGCGCAGCATAAACACGCCGCAACAAGGGATGCAAATGCTGCAATGAATCTGCCAATGCTGATTCATAAGTCCGTCGAACAATTTGTTTTTGCATATTATTTTTATTAATTCCTGGCCAGCAATTGTTTATTGTAGGATTCCACCGCTGCCACATTCCAGATACAGCAAATTAGCCAACAGATAAAAGCGATAAAATAAAATTGATTTAAGATGACAAAAAGAATGATGGAAGTCATAAGTAGACCACCCAGGACAGAGCCATATAAAAGTCCAACAGGACCCAGGAAGACACTGAATAATAATGCTCCCGCTACGCTTTTGTAAGGTGCCATGTTGATATCCTTTCTCTCCTGAAAACACCAGTGGTAACATAATCACCCTGAATGCTGCTGTCAATTTTATTTCGGAGAAAAAATGGCTACCCTGGACCTGGACAATAATGAATCGCACTATCAGATTCGGGCTTATAAACCAGGGTTTTTGCGAGTCAATGATAAAGTTTATACCACCAGCATTATTCTTACCGCGAATGAATTGATTGAAAATTGGCAACCTGATGATATCAGCAAATTAACCGCTGATTCCTTGCAACCTGTCATTGATTTGCATATTGATATTCTTCTCATTGGTACTGGCGACAAATTAATTTTTCCCAAAATGGAAATCTATGGTCACCTGATCAATCATGGCATTGGGGTGGAAATCATGGATACCAGTGCAGCATGTCGTACGTTTAATGCATTGTCAGCAGAAAATAGACGCGTGGCAGCAGCACTAATTGTGAAATGATCTGTGATTGCGAAATATTTTTCAGCGTGACGCCATCCAGTCCTTGCCAGTGTTTGTGTATATTCGCAATGGCTCGTCGGCCTCCGGCCTCCTGCGCTTTATTTGCAAATATACACAAACACTGGCAAGGACTGGATGGCGTCACGCTGAAAAATACTTCGCAATAACAGTACACATTGAACTATTCCAGTCGTGGAGAAATTTTCGCAACCTTAACGCGATTATCTTTCACCTGCATGATTTCGATCGGATAACCCATGATCAGCACAGACATGCCAATATGTGGTAATGCTTCCAGATATTCAATGATCAAACCATTAATGGTTCTTGCTGCCAATGGTAACTCCCAATCAGTTCTGCGATTAAATTCACGTACTGTCATGGCACCATCAACAAGAAAACTTCCATCTGTTTGTGGTTGTATGCGTTTACCTGCTGTAATGGAAGTGAAGTCGCCAACAATTTCCTCAAGAATATCATTGAGCGTTAATAAACCCTGAATTTCACCATATTCATCGACAACGAATGCGACTTTGTCATGACTTTGCTGAAACCAGGCAAGCTGAATATTCAATGCTGTTCCTGCTGGCACAAAATAAGGTTCCTGCAAATGATGCTCGATTAATTCCTTGCTGAATGAAGTTTTTGTGAGTAACAAACGCAACATGTCATGTGTATATAACACACCAATTATCTGATTGAGATTGTCACGATAAATGGGAATCCAGTCCTGATGATATTTGTTGATGTAATCAATTATTTTTTCAACAGGATCATCAATATCAATTCCTGCCATTTCACTGCGGGAAATCATGGCATCATCCACTGTCAATTTGCTCAGATCAAGAATGTTCAGCAACATATTCTGATACTGCCGCGATATTTTTCCTGATGTGTCATACACCACGCTGCGTAATTCTTCGCGCGATAATGGTTCTGCAGAATAAATCATTGGCACATGAAATAAACGCAATAAACCACTGGTAATACTATTTGCCAGCCACACCGCCGGGTATAAAATTTTCAGCACGAGTTGAATCGGTAATGACACCCAGCGCGCAATTTTTTCTGGATATAATGCAGCAATGGTTTTCGGTACGATTTCTGCAAAAATCAGCACCACAAATGTCAGGATAATGGCGGCAATCAATGCACCACGTTCACCCCAGAAATGCAGGGCAATCAAGGTGGCAAGTGATGATGAGAGCATATTGGCAAAGGTATTGCCAATCAGAATGGTAGCAAGCAATCGATCGGGACGTTTTAGTAATTGCAGCAAACGAGAAGCATAAGCTTTTTTCAATCGTGCCTGATGGCGCAAACGATAACGATTGACTGCCATTAACCCTGTTTCGGCAATGGAAAAAAAGGCTGCCAGAAAAATCAGCAATAATAATAAAATACTAAAAACAACAATCTGGTAATTACTCACAGGAATCCTTATTGGGTTACGAACAACATAATAGCCGAACCCTGATTAAATATGTATACTCTGCACGCATCAATTATAGGTAGTGAATCATGCTGAATTTTAGTCATTTATCCGGACGTTTACGTGACGTTATCAAGAATCTCTCTGGTCGGGGACGCCTGACTGAGGCAAATATTGAAGAAACCTTGCGCGAAATTCGCATTGCCCTGCTGGAAGCTGATGTTGCCCTTCCAGTTGCCAAAGAATTTATCGATCGCGTGAAAGAAAAAGCCCTCGGCAAGGAAGTCATGGAAAGTTTGCAGCCAGGACAAGTCCTGATCAAACTTGTGCATGATGAACTCGTACATGTCATGGGTGATTACAATGAAGTGCTGGATCTCAAAGCACAACCGCCTGCCATCATTCTGATGGCTGGTTTGCAAGGTTCGGGTAAAACCACTACGACTGCCAAATTGGCACGACTTTTAAAAACACAAAATAAATCTGTATTGCTGGCAAGTGTCGACATTTATCGTCCTGCTGCAATCGACCAATTACAAACACTTGCCACTCAGGTAGGTACCGAATTTTATCGTGGCGCACAAGGTGCAGATCCCGTTTCCATTGCACGTGAAGCGATACACGCAGCGAAAAATAAAGTGGTTGATATTGTCATTATTGATACGGCAGGTCGTTTGCATATTGATGAAACGATGATGGATGAAATCAAACGTCTGCATGCAGCCATTCAACCTGTCGAAACATTATTTGTAGTCGATAGCATGACAGGCCAGGATGCAGCCAATACCGCCAAAGCTTTTAATGATGCCTTGCCTTTGACGGGTGTGATATTAACCAAAACCGATGGTGATGCACGTGGTGGTGCTGCACTTTCCATTCGTCATATTACGGGTAAACCGATCAAGTTTATTGGTGTGGGTGAAAAGATTGATGCGCTTGAACCATTTTATCCTGATCGTATTGCATCACGAATTCTGGATATGGGTGATATTGTTTCGCTCGTTGAAGATGTTGAACGTAATATTGATCGCGACAAGGCGGAAAAACTTGCGAATAAAATCAGGAAAGGAAAATCATTTGATCTGGAAGATTTCCTGATGCAACTCGAACAAATTCGCAATATGGGCGGCATCATGGGAATCATGAGTAAATTACCTGGTGTGGGTCAATTGCCGCAAGGTGTGAAAGATCAATTGAATGATAAAAAACTGGTTGTCATCAAATCCATTATTAATTCCATGACACGCAAGGAACGCCGTTTTCCTGATCTGATTCGCAATTCGCAGAAACAACGCATTGCACGCGGATGTGGCAGAACAATACAGGAAATTAATCAGTTATTAAAACAATATGCTCTGATGCAAAAAATGATGAAGAAGATGTCGAAGAAAGGCGGCATCACCAAACTCATGCGCGGCATGCAGGGTAAGTTACCGTTCGGTGGTTTTAATATGCGGTGAATTTTGGTTCTGTGTTGTTGAGGCCATGATTTTTGTGTTCGTCATTGCGAGGCGCTTTTCAGTGTTTGTGTATATTTGCAAATAAAGCGCAGGAGGCCGGAGGCCGACGAGCCATTGCAAATATACACAAACACTGAAAAGCGCCTCGCAATGACGAACACAAAAATCATGGCCTCAACAACACAGAACCAACTTACACAATGCCTTACTCCCTTGTATTTTCTTACGTTTCTCCTCCCCCCACGCATCCATACTATAATAGTAGTTATAAAATAAAACACATAAACGGGGAGTCAACTCATGGCCGAAGTTGTCAAACTAATTGTTATTGGTGGCACTGGCGATGCCTTAACTGATACGCAAAAAGATTACACCCAATTGCTAAATAATATTGCTCGCACAGAAGCGAGAATTAAATCCATGACGGAATTTAGGGATAATGCAAAAAGGGAATTGGCAGCAGAAATTTATACGGCAATAGACAAAACGGAAACATCAACTGATGAGCTTGGATTAACAGCTGGATTATCCAGCGAAGAATTACAGCAAAAAATTAGAAAGGAAAATCCTGCCATTGTCGATCATGAATCTGAAATCAGCGGCTATGATGAACTAATTCAACAACAGGAAGCCAACCTCGAATCACTTCAGGCAGAACAAAAATCTGTTTCCAGAAAATCTTATGCAAGCTTCATTCCCACTAACCTGACATCCAACATTCACATACAACTGGTTGAAGGCATACATTCACCTGGCTTCTCCACCAAATATCAACAAGCCGTGCAGGATAAAAATTATGTCGAAGCTGCCAAGCGCACTGCCAAAGATACTTATGATATGGTCACTGCAAAAAGCGAAAAAAAACGCGTGCAGGAAATTATTGAATCCCTAAAAGTAAATGGGGAATTACCCAATAGAGTTGTACTTTCTGGTCATAGTCGTGGTGCTGCTACCTGTATTGAAGTAGCGCGTCAAATTTATCTGCAACATCGTGACACAGTGAAAGTTGATCTGATAATCAATGATCCAGTGCCTGGCCCAATGCGTCATCTAAAATCTAAAAAAGTTATTCCACCCAATGTTGAATCGGTTGTTATCACTTATGCAGGTCAGGAAAAAAGTGATTTATTAAAGCCATTAAATTTGCACAAGATATTTTATGATAAAACCAAAACTGCCGTTACAGCCGTTATTCTTCCCATGCAACATAGCGGCATGCACCGTGATATTAAAAATATCACGCAAGCTTTCTGGGATAGAGTCATCAATAAAACAGATAAAAGCATGGATCCCATTCCACTTGCCAGTGATGTTAATTATAAAATTTCTGATAATCGTAAAAATCGCATTCAGCAAAAAAAATATGAGTTACCCAACAATAACAATGAAACACTTAATCAATTTCATCGCGGATTGACAGAAGGCAAAATGCGCATAGTCAATGAACATCCAGTTGATGGTAATAGCAATAAAAAATTTCCGGAAACACGTGCAGAATTAAAAGCAGAATTAAATAGAATTTATAACGAAGGACGTGCAGCAATCAAACAGGCGAAAGCGCAAATACAATCTGCATTTCAGATGAATGCACAGAAAGACAAAGTCCAACCTGCAGGAAGAAATACGAATAAGGAACTTCCCAAAACACCAGTGCGTGAGCAATTAAATGAAGCAGATCGTGAAGAAAATTCAAAGCAAACGGAACGTGAAGCCAGAATATGGAATATGGTAAAAAACGCACAACCCGATTCACCTGCTGGGCAACTGGATAACAGTAATATCAATGAAATATGCAATATGATGTACACATCTTCACGAGCAGTTAATACACCGGATGAAAAAGGAAATACTTTATTTCACTATCTTGGCAGTGCAACATTTAGCAAAACACACGAAGAAGATATTTCTTTTGTCATTGATGATCTTATGAATAACAGCAAAAAAAGTCTGGATAAATCAGCTGCATTTAATCCATTCAAGCTAAATAACGAAAAACAATCTTTTTATTCGCTGGCGGAAAAGAATGGTCACACGCAAATTGTTTCTGCCATTCACCAGAATATTGACAGGAATTATGGACAACACTTCACAAATTATTTTGAAAATATTAACAAGGAACTTGGAAAATTAAATGATCCCCGATTGCTTGAAATCAAGGATATTCCAGACAAACCATTGATCGAACGGCTCGAACATTGCCAGAAGCAATTAAACGAACTCAGAATGTATTGCCGCACAGAATCCAAAGTGGATAAAGCACTGACAGCTATTGATACAAACTTAAAAAATAGCCCCGTCAATGACATCATGACCATGAACCCGAAAATGAAAAATCAGATTACACAACACTTGATCGGCAAAAAAGAGGAATTGCTGAAAAACTCCGCCCACGCTGCTCAAGAGAATAATATAACTGCCGATAATACCCCCAAAAGTCGACCCTCCTAATTCAGGAAATATAAAAGTAAAAGAAGCGTTTGCAAGCAGTGAAAACTAACGTATAATCCTGCGCCTTGAGTAATTATTCATTGATGTTTTAGAGGAAATCGAGATCATGGTTGTGATTCGTTTATCGCGCGGCGGAGCTAAAAAACGCCCATTTTATCATGTCGTTGTTGCTGACAAACAACGTTCACGTAACGGCCGCTTTATTGAACAAGTTGGCTATTTTAATCCTATTGCTGCAGGCAAGGATGTACGCTTGTCTCTCAATGTTGAACGTATTCAGGAATGGATTGGCAAAGGTGCCCAGGCTTCTGAACGCGTCAAACATTTGCTCAAAATGCATAAGGATGTCGGCGAACAAGCTAAAAGTGCATAAACTGCCAGCCCTGTCACTGCCATATGGCGATGACAGGGACGGAAGCTTGTCATGAAAAACACGGACCAAAACTTTATCATCATTGGAAAATTTGGCTCGACGTACGGTATACAAGGCTGGATTAAAGTTCAGGCTTATACCGAGTTCGGGGCTGATATTCTTGAGTATCTTCCCTGGTCCCTTCTACGCAACCGTGCCTGGACACCTATCCAGATCGAATCTGGAAAGACCTACGGCAATGGCATTATTGTCAAACTACAAGGCATCAATACTCCAGAAGAAGCACGTTTTTTAACGGGATTAGCCATCGGCATTCCTCGCTCCAGACTTCCCCGCCTCAAGGAAAATGAATATTACTGGTCAGACCTGGTAGGCTTGACGGTCATTAACCAGCGTGGGGAAACATTAGGCAAAGTGATTAATCTGATGGAAACAGGATCAAACGATGTTCTGGTCGTCAAAGGCGACAAGGAACATGCGATCCCCTATCTTCCAGGCAAGGTGATCACTCGAATTGATCTTGATAAACAGGAAATCCATGTGGATTGGGAGTTGCTATAAGTGCAATTTGGAATCATTACCCTTTTTCCCGAAATGTTTCAGGGCTTAAATAGCGGCGTGACTGGTCGTGCCATACAGGACAAGCTGGTGGCGATCAATTGCTGGAACCCTCGCGATTTTGCTGAAGACAAGCATAAATCGGTCGATGACAAACCTTATGGTGGTGGCCCAGGCATGGTCATGATGCCAGGCCCATTACAGGGCGCCATTCATGCGGCCAAAAAAGCGTATGAGGCGCATGATCCCACCGTGATTTACCTATCACCCCAGGGTCGCTGTTTTGATCAGGAAACCGCAAAGGAATTTGCTGACCGCAAGTCCATTATCTTTCTCGCTGGACGTTATGAAGGCATTGATGAACGCATTATTGAGCGTGAAGTTGATGAAGAATGGTCGATTGGAAATTACGTCCTGACGGGCGGTGAATTGGCAGCCATGGTCATGATTGATGTGATTACCCGTCTTTTGCCTGGCGTAGTTGGCGATGAAAACTCGGTACTGGAAGATTCACTGACTTCCGGATTGCTGAAATATCCGCAATACACACGCCCAGAAAACTTTGCTGGTGCGAGTGTTCCAGAAGTGTTGCTAAGTGGCAATCATAAGCAAATTAACAACTGGCGTACCAAAGCATCATTGGGAAAAACATGGTTACGTCGGCCAGATTTGCTGTACAAAAAATATCATAACAAAGAAGAATTAGCCTTACTGGCTGAATTTATTGAAGAATTTATCAAACCATGAGCATGTAAATTATGCTCGAATTATTTATAAAATGTGTATAAAATTGCACGACTTGTTAGGGGATAAAGAAAATGAGCAACAAAATTATACAAGCTTTGGAAACTGAATTCATGCAGCAGAATGCGAAAACCATTCCAGCTTTCGGACCTGGCGATACTGTTTTGGTTCAGGTGAAAGTGAAGGAAGGTGAACGTGTTCGTTTGCAATCATTTGAAGGTGTTGTGATTGCCAGGCGCAATCGTGGTTACAACTCTGCTTTTACTGTACGTAAAATTTCGCATGGTGTAGGTGTGGAACGTGTATTCCAGACTTACAGCCCAACGGTTGAGTCTGTGGAAGTGAAGCGTCGTGGTCATGTTCGTCGCGCCAAACTTTACTATATGCGCGAATTAACTGGCCGTGCAGCTCGCATCAAGGAAAAGTTGACTGCCAAATTTGGCACGACAGCGGTTCCTGCAGCAAAACCTGAAACTGAACAGCAACAACCAGAAAACGGTAGCGCTGAATAAGTTTTGATGAAAAGAAAAAGCCCGCCAAGTGCGGGCTTTTTTATAGGTACAAAATTTAATGTGGTGAATGATATTCAGGAGGAATCAACATGAAGCAGAAATTTGGATCCTTGATACGTATTTTTGTATTTACCTTATGTTTTGTTGTGTTTGCCTGCTCGAAAGTCTCACAAAGTAATTACGAAAAAATAAAAGATAATATGACCACGAAAGAAGTCACTGCCATTTTGGGTGAACCAACGCATGCAGAAGGTGTAAATATTATGGGGATTTCCGGCACTTCTGCTGTGTGGAAAGATCAGCATGGTGAAATTGATATTCAATTTTTAAATGATCGTGTGGCGGTGAAATCATTTAGCAAAGCGGATGAGAAAGGGAAAAAATAGGATGAGTGAAGAGCTGTTGTCGTGCAACGGAGAGCTGTTGTGGTGAAGTAGGACAGCAGGTGCAAGGATGTAGCAGGTATGTGCATGCAGCAGGTGTGTCACCCCGGAAAATACGCCGCTGCTGTCCTGGTTTAGTTAGCTGCTGTTGTTCGGCGTATTTATCCGGGGCCCAGTCTTTGCGATAATGAGAGTTTTTAACTTTAACTTAGAGAACCTCTCATTGCCGCAAAGACTGGGCCCCGGATAAATACGCCGAACAACAGCAGCTAACTAAACCAGGACAGCAGCGGCGTATTTTCCGGGGTGACACACCTGCTGCATGCACATACCTGCTACATCCTTGCACCTGCTCTGTCCTACTTCACCACAACAGCTCTCCGCACACAAAAATTACCCCTGCTGCACGCCTGCTACGATCCACTGCAAATTGCCGATTTCCTTTTTGAAATGCCAGATTTCATTAATGGTTGTCGCTGGCAAATGACTAGCTTCCTGCAACAATCCATTAAAGCGCACGGAGGCAAGCATGGTTTGCATATTCATTCCTGAAACCGATTGACTATCCTGCTCAACATTCAGCAATTCCGCTTCCAGTGACATCACATTTGTTTTATTTTCCGCATTGCCGCGTTCATCCAGTTGCAATTTAATTTCCGCATAGACTTCAGGCGTGGTGAAGGTATGAATATCATGCAAGTTTTTTTCATCATACGCTTTTTGCAAACGAATAAATTGCACTTTGGCTTCACGCAGAAAACACGATGCATCAAATCCTGGTGATGAAAAATGATTGGCTTCTGCAAAATGATTACGATATTGCGCGCCATGCGGCAAAACATTTTCCTGTGTGAAATATTGATTATTACGCTGATGAACTGGTCGCGTTTGCAAACGGCGCGATAGAAAAATAAATAACAAATAAATTAATCCACATGCGAGTAATAACGAAGCAATTCCACCACCTACTCCATGATTCATGAATAAACTGGCGAGCATGCCGCCGGTTATCAATCCTGCCAGTGGACCTAACCAGCGATTTCCCGCAGTTTGTTGCTGAGCAGATTTCTGATAATTTTGCCAGCCCGAAGAAGATGCGCGCGAATAACTACTAGTGGAACGTGAAATACCAAAACTTCTGCCACCACCAAATCTTCTCGCATCTGCATCCTGCATGAACATTCCAATCGCAACAAATAACATTAACAGGATTGTTAAAAATTTACGCATGAAGTATTTCCTCTTTGCTATACAAAATTTTTCTGCTGCACACTATATCACAATGAAATCTGGAAGTCAGAAGGCACTATATGTTACAAAGGAACAATACATGATTTTTAAGGAATAGATTTATGTATCTTGATCGCGAAAAAAAATTATATTTGCAACAAATAATTTTTCGTGCAGCTCATTTGCCTACTTTTCTTCTTCTTTTAGGCAGCGTTTTTATTGCACTTTCTTATGTCGATAATTTCTTTTTTCTCACTGAATATAAATACTTGTTTGATATTACAGATAATGTGGGTGCTATTTTCATTGCGCTGGCTGTATTAACTTTCATTTATTCCTGCCTGGTTTCCACATTTTTGCATTATGAAAGAAAATTTTATACCGACCATCATGTTGCTGCATTAATCCTTGCCAGCATTAGAAAAAGTTTACGCATCGTATTTTTGCTTGCCTTGATTAATATCGTGATTTCATTGAGTGGCATGACAAAATATTATCTCATCATGGCAAATAACATTATCAATATGATTATCATTGCTTCACTGGGATGGATTGCGATACAAATTCTTTATACATTTGATGCCATTGTTTTCAAGCAAGCATCCGATCACAATAACAAGGACTATAAACGCGCGAAATCGCTTTATACCAAAACTCATATCATTCGTAATATTCTCACTGTCATTATTGTATTACTTACATTTGCAGCAATTTTAATGAGTTTTAAAAATGTGCGCAGCATTGGTATCAGCTTACTGGCCTCTGCTGGATTTTTAACAGCGATTATAGGTTTGGCTAGTCAGAAAGCTTTATTTTCGATGTTTTCCGGTTTGCAAATCGCCTTGTCACAACCAATAAAAATTGGCGATATCATCACGATTGAAAATGAAACTGGTGTCATCGAAGAAATAACTTTCAGTTATATCAGAATAAAACTAAGTGACAGACGCCGCATGTTACTTCCCATTCAGCAATTTATGGAAAAACCTTTTTTAAATTGGTCGCATGATCCCGAAGGTATCAGCGGCAATATTACTTTGTTTATAGATTATCTTTTGCCAATTCAGCCATTGCGTGAGCATTTTGAAAAAATGCTGGGTGAATCGAAATACTGGGATGGAAAAACTGGCAAATTACAAGTTGCCAATCTTGCGGAACGTTCAGTTGAATTGCATATCATGGTGAGTGCTGCAGATGAAGATAATCTTGGCGATTTGCGCGCTGAAATCAAGGAAAAAATTCTGGTATTCATACGCGAACATTATCCGGAATATTTCCCTGCATTTCGTTTTGATAGGCCTGCGACCTCTTGACACCTAAACGATATGCAATTGAAACAGACTAATAATAATTTCCACCGCGATCAAAATGATAATGATACTTTCCAGCAAACTGGAATGACGATGCTGCACCTGACTATTTAAAATATCGAGTAATTCCTGCAAGACATCGAGTTTTTGATTGAGTGCCATGACACGACCTGGAATATCCAGATATTTTTTTGTCATGATGTAATAAGGTTCCAGTGATGGATTACGCCAGAAATATTCTGGTACATCGAGATATTCGATATTCAAATTAATCGAACTACGCGCAATGAATATTTCTCCAATGCGTTTGAAAATGGCACGACGTGATAATGAAATTGAACCGCGTGAAGCAATTTCCTGTGGTAATTGACTATTGGTACGAATTGCAACCTGCAATGCTTCTTCAAATGCTTCCAGTTTAATGGATTGCGCAAGACCATAGGATATAGCCAGTTTGATTTGCGAATCTTCAGAATCCAGTGTAATGATATCGACACGTAATTTTTCATGCGAATCGATTGTGGTTTCCTGTCCATACTGATAATAAAAATGATCGCTTTCCAGATGTGATGTTACCTGAGTGGAAAATTCCCTTGTGATTTCTTCCAGCAATTTATCTTCGAATTTTTTCTTGAATCCCCAGCAAACAAAACAACCATGATTGAAAAAGAAAATATCGCCGGGACGTTTTAAATTGGTTACATGCAAAACATCGCGTAATAATCGCGTGAAATAACCTTTTTTACGGAAGTAATTGGAAAGACCAAGCAAGTCATAACTTCCTGCTGTGCAAAATGACACACAGCGTAGTAATGAACGTAATTCCCTGGAGTCATTCATAGGTCACACAAGATGATTTATTTATCTAATAGGATAACATAATCGATGTTAACGTTTATTCCTAAAGAAATCTGTTAACAAACCACCACACGCATCAGCCAGCAAATTACCTTTATATTCAATGCGATGATTCAGAAACCCCTGATCCAGGAATTTTGCCTGACTTGCAAGCACTCCTGTACGTGGATCACTTGCCCCATAAACCAGACGTTTGATACGCGCATGCACCATTGCACCTGCACACATCATGCAAGGTTCCAGCGTGACGTATAAGGTTGTATTTAATAAACGATAATTGTGAAACACTTGCGCAGCTTTGCGTAACACTACCATTTCCGCATGTGCGGATGGATCATGCGTAGAGATAGGACAATTATATCCTTCAGCAATTAATTCATCTTCATGCACCAGCACTGCACCAACTGGCACTTCTCCCGCACGTTTTGCAGCTTCTGCTTGCTGCAAGGCTTTTTGCATCCAGTATTCATCACGTGTATTCATTATTCCCACTCAATAGTTGCCGGTGGTTTACTGGAAATATCATAAGTTACACGTGAGATACCTGGCACTTCATTAATAATACGATTGGAAACAGTTTCCAGAAATTCGTAAGGTAAACGCGCCCAGTGTGCTGTCATAAAATCCACCGTTTCAACAGCGCGCAATGCAATGACATGATCATAATGCCTCGCATCACCAATAACACCAACGGATTTTACGGGTAAAAATACTGCGAATGCCTGACTGACTTTATGATAAAGCCTGGTGTTATGTAATTCTTCTATCAAAATCGCATCAGCTAAACGTAATTTTTCGATATATTCTTTTTTTATTTCACCAAGAATTCGCACGCCTAAACCAGGACCTGGAAAAGGATGTCGATACAGTAATTCGTATGGCAATCCTAATTCAAGACCAATTTTCCTGACTTCATCCTTGAATAATTCACGCAAGGGTTCTACCAGTTTCAATTGCATTTCTTCAGGCAAACCACCCACGTTATGATGCGATTTGATAACATGTGTACCGCCTGATTTTATCGCTGCAGATTCAATGACATCAGAATAAATCGTACCTTGTGCAAGAAATTTTATATTGGCAAGTTTTGCAGCCTGTTCATCGAAGACATCAATAAAGGTTTTACCAATAATTTTGCGCTTGCGTTCTGGATCAGATTCATTTGCCAATGCCTGATAAAATTTTTCCTGCGCATTCACAGAAATTAATTTTATTCCAAAATGTTTTGCGAATAACGACTGAATTTCATCTGCTTCATTCAAACGCAATAAACCAGTATCTACAAATACACATGTCAATTGATCGCCAATGGCTTTATGTAATAACAATGCAGCAACGGAGGAATCCACACCACCCGATAATCCCAGCATGACATTATCATTGCCCACTTGTTTACGAATGGATTCAATCTGTTCTTCAATAATATTTTTTGCTGTCCAGTTGCGCTGACATTTGCAAATATCAAGAATAAATCTTTCCATGATGCGCATGCCCTGACGTGTGTGTGACACTTCGGGATGAAATTGCAATCCATAAAAATGTCGTGATTCATCTGCCATTGCTGTGATAGCGCAATTTTCTGTACTCGCAATGGTTTTGAAATTTTCTGGCAACTCACTGACTTGATCGCCATGACTCATCCATACATCGAGTAATACTTTTCCATTATCAGCAATGCGATCTTCAATATGCGTGAACAAGATGGATGTTTGTGGAATTTCCATTTCAGCATAACCAAATTCACGTTTTTCACCGGGAATTACCTTGCCGCCTAATTGTTGCGCCATGGTTTGCATGCCATAACAAATGCCGAGTACAGGAATTCCCAAAGTAAATACGCATGCAGGTGCGCGTGGTGTTGATGCATTCGTGACACTTTCAGGTCCGCCAGAAAGTATGATGCCGGATGGTGCAAATTCTTTTATTTGCTGATCAGTAAAATGATAAGGATGAATTTCACAATACACACCAATTTCACGAATGCGTCTCGCGATTAATTGTGTGTATTGAGAGCCAAAATCAAGTATTAAAATGCGTTGTGCGTGTATGTTCATCGTCGTACCTAAATTATTTAAAAGGTGTTTTAAAAAAACAGGCTGCTGGAAACAGCAAGTTCGTCATTGCGAGTGCTTTTAGTTGCGATTCGTCATTGCGAGGCGCTTTTCAGCCGAAGCAATCCAGTCTTGGCAGGTGTTTGTGTATATTTGCAAATAAAGCGCAGGAGGCCGGAGGCCGACGAGCCATTGCGAATATACACAAACACCTGCCAAGACTGGATTGCTTCGGCTGAAAAGCGCCTCGCAATGACGAATCGCAACTAAAAGCACTCGCAATGACGAATCGCAACCAAAAGCACTCGCAATGACGAACTTGCTGTTTCCAGCAGCCCGTTTTTCTAAAACGCTATTTTAATTTCAATAATGATCGTCTTTATGATAATTCGGTGCTTCTTTTGTTATCTGCACATCATGCACATGGCTTTCGCGCACACCAGAAGGAGTAACGCGTACAAATTGCGTTTTGGTTTGCATGCTATGAATATCAGGGCAACCGGTGTAACCCATGCCAGAACGTAAACCACCCATGAGCTGATTAACAATATTCACCATGCTGCCTTTATATGGCACTCGTCCTTCAATACCTTCCGGTACCATTTTCCCTACTTCACCAGAATTATCCTGAAAATATCGATCACTGGAACCATGGCGTTGCGACATCGCGCCTAATGATCCCATTCCCCGATAAGATTTATAGGAACGTCCGTGAAATAACTCCACTTCTCCTGGTGCTTCTTCTGTACCTGCAAATAAACTACCAACCATGACAGCCGATGCACCCGCTGCCAATGCCTTGCAAATATCGCCGGAATAACGAATACCACCATCAGCAATAATGCCAATATCTGTTCCTTTCAACGCCGCACTCACATTGGCAATCGCTGAAATTTGCGGCATGCCAACGCCAGTCACAATTCTGGTCGTGCAAATCGAACCTGGCCCGATACCAACCTTCACTGCGTCTGCACCTGCTTTTGCCAATGCTTTTGCAGCTTCACCCGTTGCAATATTGCCAGCAATCACCGCAACTTCTGGATAATGTTTCTTGATGGATGCCACTCTTGCCACGACATTTTTGGAATGTCCATGCGCAGTATCCACCACCAGCACATCCACACCTGCTTCAATCAAGGCAGCTATGCGATCATCGGTATCTGCACTGGTTCCAATTGCTGCAGCGACGCGCAATTGACCGTAATTATCCTTACAAGCGAATGGTTTTGCCTGTTCCTTTAAAATATCTTTGACCGTAATCATGCCTTGCAACTGAAAATTATCATTCACTACCAGCACTTTCTCGATACGATGTTTATGCAATAATTTTTTTACCAACTCACGATCCGCAGATTCCTTGACAGTCACCAGCCGATCTTTTGGTGTCATGAGATTCGCAACAGGTTGATCCAGATCGGTTTCAAAGCGCAAATCACGACTTGTAACAATCCCTACCACCTGTTCACCATCCACGACAGGAAAAGCATGAAAATTAAACTTTCTGCTTAACTCCATCACCTCACGCACGGTGGATTTCGCGGAAATCGCGATAGGGTCTTTGACAATTCCACTTTCAAAGCGCTTGACCTTGCGCACTTGCGCTGCTTGTTCTTCAATCGGCATATTCTTGTGAATCACGCCTAAACCACCTTCCTGTGCAAGTGCAATCGCAAGCCTTGCTTCAGTGACGGTATCCATAGCGGAGGAAAGTAATGGAATATTCAGGATAATATTGCGAGTCAGGTGAGTTTTGAGATCAGCATCCCGCGGCAGGACAGAGGATTCTCCGGGCAGGAGCAAAACATCATCAAAGGTTAATGCGAGATCATCTTGTGCCAGGCGGATCATGTTAATTCCCCTACTTTCTGGTTTCTGGATTGCAGGATAAGCCCTGATATAAGCAGGTGTAAGCGGCGCACAGGGATTTGCGGGTTATTTTGTGGCTTGCTGATGGTTCATGGAGGTTCGTCATTGCGAGGCGCTTTTCAGCGTGACTCAATCCAGCTCTGCAGGTGTTTGTGTATATTTGCAAATAAAGCGCAGGAGGCCGGAGGCCGACGAGCCATTGCGAATATACACAAACACCTGCAGAGCTGGATTGAGTCACGCTGAAAAGCGCCTCGCAATGACGAACCTCCATGAACCATCAGCAAGCCACAAAATAATCCAGCAAATCCCTGCGCCGCCAACAACAACAAACATCATCAACAAACAGGGCTTAAAAATTAACCGGTCATTATACACAGAATTTTCTGAAACTCTATAGATGATGAAAACTCCCATAACGAATGATATGATGCCGCCTTATGCAATCCACTGACATACAACAAGATATTTACACCGTCAGCCGCCTGAATAGTGAGGTGCGCCTGCTGCTGGAAGAAGGTTTTGCGCAAATCTGGATAGAAGGTGAAATATCCAATTTTGCAGCACCAGGCTCCGGTCACTGGTATTTTTCCCTTAAGGATGCTGGTGCTCAGGTGCGTTGTGCCATGTTTCGCGGTGGTCAGCGCAATCTCGGATTTATACCGAGAGATGGCATGCATGTGCTGATTCGGGCGCGTGCGAGTCTTTATCCCAATCGAGGTGAATTTCAATTAATTGCGGAAATCATGGAAGAACGTGGCGAAGGCAAATTGCGCCGTGCTTACGAATTATTACGAAAAAAACTGGAAATGGCTGGATTATTTGCTCCAGCCCACAAAAAACCTCTGCCACAATTTCCAAAATGTATTGGCGTCATAACATCTGCAACCGGTGCTGCCATTCGCGATATTCTCACCGTATTAAAACGTCGTCACGCTTCTGTCCCTGTAATTATTTATCCGACATTAGTACAAGGTGAAACAGCCGCGCCTGCTATTGTCAAAGCCATACAGGCTGCCAATCGCCGCAAGGAATGTGATGTATTAATCGTTGCACGCGGTGGTGGTTCGCTTGAAGATTTATGGCCATTTAATGAAGAAATAGTTGCGCATGCCATTTATGCCAGTGAATTACCGATTATCAGTGGTGTTGGACATGAAGTTGATTTTACGATTGCAGATTATGTTGCAGACTTGCGTGCTGCCACTCCTTCTGCTGCTGCAGAATTATCCGCCCCTGATTGTGGTGAATTATTACAGGCATTAATACGACAAAAACAGCAAATCTGGCGATTGATCAAAACCAAACTTGCAGCCAGTAAACAGCAGATTGAATGGACACAAAAACATTTGCTGCAATTACATCCGAAACGACGTTTGCTGGAAAAAATGCAACGCCTGGATTTTTGCGAACAAACATTAGTGCAATTGCAAAAACATTTTTTAAATAAATTACAAACGAAAGTAAAAGATTGTGAATCCAGATTACATCGCGTTACACCCTTGCACCGCATTCAATCCCTGCAACATCAGGTGCATGTACAACAACAGAAATTAATCTCACTGATGACAACAAAATTAATCCAAAAACAGACACAATTGGTCAATGTCTCAGGGAAACTGGATGGCATCAGTCCGCTTGCCACCTTGCAACGCGGTTATGCGATCGCCTCTACCGCACAGCAAAAAATCGTGCGCGCGGCCTTCGATGTTAAAGCCGGTGATAAGCTTAAAATACGCATAATGCAGGGTGAAATTGACTGTATTGTAGAAAAAACAAGTGCTTAAAAGTTAAGATTGTCTTAATGTATTTTGCAAAAAATTGATTATAATTAGCACACTATTTCTATAACACACAAAACGAGAGATTCTATGCAATCCTTTAGCTATTTTAAATGCAAACGTCAAATCACAGATAAAAAGATAAACGTACTTGTGAATGATCTGGAAATTGAGAATCCACCTCATCCACATGATGCGATCGTGGCGTGCAATAAAGCGATTGATGAAGAAAAAAAAGCAAGATATGGAATATTTCTAAAACATATTAATAACATGTTAGAGAAAGAAAATAAAAAGCCGATAACAATAACGGACTTGGTAGATGTATTAACTTATTACAACACTCCTAATGATGTCAGTGAAAAATATCGCTGGATAATCGATGAATTAAAGCGTCTGCTAGCAACTCCAAGCAGCGAATTATTTAAACGAATCGTAGAAAACAAAAAATTTTCCTGGAATGAATCACAACCTCTGCAACCTTTTACAGCACCAAATAATCAGGTAAATTTTAGTTTTACCGTTGATGAATATACTGGTGGCACCTCAATAGCAAATGATCGTGAAAAAGATGAAGATAGATTTCTTGCTGGTTCGCACGATGCATCGATTGCCATTGATTATAGTCCTGTGCTTTCGCAAACCATCGCAGAATTATCAAGCCTGGTAAATAAATATAAAATTGCTCGCAACCAGGGTTCATGTTTCATTGCGAATGTTATTTTACAAGGTAAGATTTACACAGCTAATCTTGGTGACAGCACCACTTTCCTCGTCACAATTGATGAAGAACAAAAAAAGCGTGCAGCCAAATTATTAAATTCCCTGCACAATACTGATAACCAGGATGAATGTAAAAAGGTCCTGGAAAGAGGCGGTTATATTACTTATGCTGGTCATCATCCGCGCGTAAATGGCCATTTAGCCGTTACACGAGCATTGGGTGACACGGAAGACAGAAACTGGAAAGGTCATCCAGTTATTTCCAATGAACCTGAAACAATCATCACAGAAATTCCAAAAAAAGGAATATCATTTCTCATCACCGCATGTGATGGTATGACTGAAAATAATGTCTTAACCAAAGAAAAGATCGCGCAGATTGTCGTTGAAAACAGAAACAAAACTCCGGAACAAATTGCAAAAATTCTTGCTCTTTCGGCTTATACAAAATCTGGCGACAATATTATTGTGGAGGTAACCAAACTTTCCGATATTCCCGATAATAAAATCGTGTATACCGGTGTATTTGACGGTCATGGTGGTGATGTAATTTCTGAATTGGTTTATCAAAACTTTGATCCTGTTTTTCTGAAATTAAAAGCCAAATATGAATTCATGCAAACTCTGCGTGAAGAATTGAAAAAGCTCGATGAAAATGATCCACATAATAAAGGCATTAGAAATATTGCAAAACTGGCCAAAAATCCACTCGCAACCATGGATCAAATTGTGCAGGAATGCAAATTACACACAGGCAATTTTACAGCGCAAATGAAACATTCCATATTTGCCAGCCTGGTAGAACGCACTGATGCAGCTGATGCGCTATATCATGCACTAGCGAATATTGAAAAAATTTATGCGATATTTCCTGATATTACAAATCTGAAACAACTGATGATTGCAGATCAAAAATGCAATCGGTTAATGATGATTCAGGAAGAAATGAATCGCTTGAGCATGAATGATGGACATTATATGTATAACAACAATGGTACGGCTCTTTACAAGAATTCTGAAGCTCCACAAGACAAGGTGAAGGCAAGAAATAAGCGTATTGCATATAAATTGAATTATGATGCGATTCGTAATGAAAAAAATCCTGACATCGAATTAGAAGACATATGCAACAAGGTAAGCGAGCAAAAAGTTGGTGGACTTAATAACATTACAAATGTAGGACAAGTTCTCGCCGATAAACGTGGTATCGCAAATGCTACTTCCAAAAACAAGCTGGATAAATTAACCCTCGCTCCGAAGGTAGAAAATATGCTGGTTGATCTTGGGATTCATAATGGGAAAGAAATTGTGAATATAGAGAAAAAAACCCGTAGTAGTTCGTCAATCTAATTAGCTGTGTAGGTTGCTGAGCATTTCGGCATGCAGCAGGTCTATCATTGCTGCGAACGGTTGTCATTCACGCGAAGGCGGGAACCCATCCAAAATAGGTTCCCGCCTTCACAAAACTAAAACTATCCCTGAATCAACACAGGTTTCATTGCAGTAACAACGGGTGGATTGGCGATCATCTTATCTGTTTCAGTGATCTGATCAAGAGTCGAAATTAAGCCAGCAAGTCTTTCTGCATGCAATTCACGCTGAATTTTCATTGAAGCATTTTCATCGTTCAATTGTTTATTTGCCAGAACCAATTCCTGAATCCTGTGATGTGACTCTTCAATTTCAGCCAGTAACATCATCATTTTTTCATCGAGCTTTTGCAGTTTTTCTTCCAGCTTTTGTAGCAGATTGTCAGACATGCGTCGTTCCTTTTAAGTAACAAATTCAAAACCGGGTATTATCTTATCTATTGTCGCGGAATAAATGCAACTGGTATGTCCTCATCTGGTTTGCGCAGATAAGCAATATCCGGATAATCGACTTCAAACTTACGGTAATCAGTCAGAAAGCTTTCCAGCAATGGCACATATGATTTACGCGTAATGTAAATAGTATTGGTATTATTGTTAATGCTTTTCAATATCGGCCAGCATTTCAGCAAATCTGCTTGCGTCTGCACCAGATAACGTTTATCACCCTTGATGTGATAGCGAATCACGCTCGGTGGCAAATGCAAATAAAAATTTAATTTGCTTGCTGCATCCAGACTCACGACATTCCATTTTTCCCATGGCTGAATTTTACTGGCTTCCACTTTCAGCGATGCGGCAAATCTTTCTGCGCCAAAACGATTGTAATACCACTGCGGCACAAGATCGACACCGATATATAAAACAGTGAAAGAGAACAATAGCAGCGCGGAAGTAATGACGTGGCGCTTGCTGAAAGTGCCTGACAAAATCCAGTCAGCAGTTAAAAGAATCGCGAAAGGAACCATGGGTAAAACATAATAACTGCGTCTCGAACCACTCAGGCTAAAGAAAATAAATAAAGCCAGCAAGGTTAAAGCAATCCATCTGGAATGAATTTGCATGCGTTGCCAGCGTGATTTAAGCGAAAATACCGCGGGAATAAATAAAATAGTGCATGGCAATAAATAAACTGGCAGATAAATAAAATAAGTATAAATCGATCCCTGATGATCAAATGGCTTGAAATAGCGAAGAATATTTTCGCGATAAACCAGATACAAACCATTTTCACCATACGTTGCACTATTGAAATACGCTGAGGCATAAAATGGAGCGAGATAAATGATCATCGCAGGCATGAGCGCCAATAATAATGGCAGACGCAAATGCTGTTTCCACGAACGGTTTAAATAAATATCCACCACGACTGCAATCAAAGGAACAATTGCACCAACCAATCCCTTGCATAGCGAAGTCAAGGCGAGAATAAAAAAGAAAATGGCATAGTCAGTAAATTGCGCTTGTTCGCGTTTTTCGTAATACCAGGAAATGGCAAGCAGCGTGCCAGCCAGATTCAGCATATCTGCACTACTGGTTCGCACCCAGAATAAAAAATAAAATGTGGTCAGCAATAACCAGCCAGATAATAAACCTAACTGCTTATTTTTTAATTTTGCACCCAGACGATAAATAGCCCAGAGTGCCAGCAAACCTGCCATCGCTGAAGGAAAACGCAAAGACCAGATAGTGAGTTCCTGATTTAATTTGGCAACGAAAGCAATTAGCCAGTAAGAAAGCAGAGGTTTGTCATAATAATTAATTTTGCCGAGATAAGGATGTAAAAAATCGCCGCGAAAAAACATACCGGCAACAATATCCGCCCAGCGATGTTCCTGAGTCCAGATTTCACGACCGCCAAGAAAAGTAAAAAATAAAAAAATGGCGGCGATCATCAGATAGCGTACTTTTGCCTTACTTCCCCAGAAGTATTCCGTCATGGTGACCAGCATTTCATTAATTCCTTGAATCCCTGAAGGCGCCGATTATATACGCGAAAAATGAAATGCTTCAATGTAACTGTGCAGTTAAAAAATGATGGACAATTTAGCTGGCATGCTCTATAAAAACCGTCTCATCCAAATAACCCGAGCGGAGACACTTCATGTTCAAAGGAAGTATGGTCGCTATTATCACTCCCATGCAAGTTGATGGAAGCATTGATAAAAAAGCTATGCAGGCACTGATTGAATGGCATATTCAATCTGGAACAGAAGGTATTATTGTTGTGGGATCAACCGGTGAATCTGCAACATTAAATCATGATGAACAATTTGATCTGATTTCTTTTGTCATCAAACAAGTCGCAGGGCGTATTCCAGTCATTGCAGGAACAGGTTCCAATTCAACAAATGTTGCTATTCATTTGACAGAAAATGCCAAACGCGCGGGTGCAGATGCTGCTCTCCTTGTCACACCTTATTACAACAAACCACCGCAGCAAGGTTTGTATCAGCATTATAAAGCGATTGCAGAAGCGGTTGATTTACCCATCATCATGTATAACGTTCCAGGCAGAACAGGTTGTGATTTATTGCCAGAAACAATTGAGCAACTGGCTGGTATCAAAAATATTATTGGTGTCAAGGAAGCAACAGGAAAAATTGATCGCGCGGAAGACATTCTTAAACGTTGTGGCGCAGATTTTTTTGTTTATAGCGGTGATGATGATACTGGCATGGAGTTAATGTTGCATGGTGCAAAAGGTGTAATTTCCGTCACTGCCAATGTTGCGCCACAAAAAATGGTTTCCATGTGTGAAGCAGCGTTGCAGGGCAATCGCACATTAGCTGAAAAAATAAATGCGGAATTACAGCCATTACATAAAAAATTATTTCTTGAATCCAATCCTATTCCTGCGAAATATGCCTTGCATTGCATGGGCAAAATCCAGCCAGGGATTCGTTTGCCATTATTACCACTGGACAAGCGCTATCATGAAGAGGTAAAACAAGCCATGCAAAATGCTGGAGTAATATAAAATGAAACTCGTGTTACGTGTATTAATATGTGCATTGCCATTCGCTTTATTAAGCTGTTCGTATATTTCAAAATCTTCCTTCTCGCAAAATCGCGATAAAACTTATCTGCAAGCCAAATCCATTCCACCATTAAAAATTCCGTCAGGCGTTGCCAGCAGTTCTTTTCAGGCTGCCTATCCTGTCTCTGACAGAGCCTATCCTACTGCCACTGAAGATGTCAGCATTGCGCCTCCTGGACTTGATCGGGATTAAAATTGCAACTCAGAGCAAACGCAGTATAATCGCAAACTTTAACGGAGAGGTACCGAAGCGGTCATAACGGCGCCGACTCGAAATCGGATGGGGAGTTCATCCTCCCACGTGGGTTCGAATCCCACCCTCTCCGCATAAACAACCGAGGCACTTCCCATGGAAAATATTGATTATCTCATTCATGCAAAATGGATTATTACTTGCGAAGAAAATAATCGCATTCTGGAAAATCATGCGCTTGCCATTAAGGATAATAAAATTCTCGCTATTATTCCGAACAACGTGGCGCAGCAAAAATATACGGCAGCTCAAACTGAACATTACACTTCGCATGCCGTCATGCCTGGCTTGATTAATAGTCACACGCATCTTGCCATGAATATTTTTCGCGGACTCGCAGATGATCTTGAACTCATGGATTGGCTGACAAATTATATCTGGCCTGCTGAAGGTAAATGGGTCAGTGATGAATTGGTATATGATGGCTCGCTGCTTGCCATGGCAGAGATGATTCGCTCAGGAACCACATGCTTTAATGATATGTATTTTTTTCTCGGTGCAACCGCAAGAGCAGCAGAAATTTCTGGCATGCGCGCACACATTGGCATGACCATCATTGATGATGTGCCAACCGCCTGGGCAAAAACTGCTGATGAATATTTCGCACGTTCGCTCGAATTTTATCAGCAATATAAAAATCATCCGCTCATTGTGCCAACGTTTGCACCGCATTCCACTTATACCGTTTCACGCAAAAGTCTCGAACGCATCAAGCAACTCGCTCATGATTATCAATTAAAAATTAATATTCATTTGCAGGAAGCGCCCGCTGAAATGACAGCATCATTGGCAAAACACGGCAAAACACCATTGCAACATCTTGATGAATTAGACATGGTGACGCCACAATTAATTGCCATTCACATGACACAGATTACTGAGGAAGATATGGAAATATTGCAACTCGGCAATCCATCAATCGTGCATTGCCCAGAATCCAATATGAAATTAGTGAGTGGTGCCTGTCCTGTCGATCAATTATTAAAACGCAATATTAACGTTGCATTAGGCACAGATGGTGCAGCCAGCAATAATGATCTCGATATGATAAGTGAAATGCGCAGCGCGGCTTTTCTCGGCAAATTAACTGCGAATGATCCCAAAGCTCTTTCTGCCATTTCCACACTGAGAATGGCAACGGTAAATGGCGCCAAAGCATTAGGTATTCATCATGTCACTGGTTCTTTAGCCGCAGGCAAAGCAGCTGATTTTATTGCTATTGATCTTGAACAAATTGAAACCCAGCCACTTTATCATCCTGAATCACAAATCGTTTATGCAGCATCACGTAATCAGGTAACAGATGTCTGGGTGAATGGTAAACAACTACTGAAGAACCGTCAGCTCACCACGCTGGATGAAAAAGAATTGTTGCAGAAAGCACAAATCTGGCGCACCAGAATAAAAAATTAGGTATAATGCCGAACTTTTTTCAAGTTTGGATTATCAGAAAATTCATTAAAAGAGGAATAAAAACATGCCGATAGAAAGAACCCTTTCCATTATCAAACCAGATGCCGTTGCAAAAAATGTCATTGGTGAAATCATCAATCGTTTTGAAAAAGGCGGCTTACGTATCGCTGCTGCGAAAATGATGCACATGAGCAAAAAACAGGCTGAACAATTTTATGCCGTCCATCAGGCGCGTCCATTCTTTCCTGCGCTGGTTAGCTTTATCAGTTCAGGCCCAGTATTGGTACAAGTACTGGAAGGTGAAGATGCCATCGCAAAAAATCGCCAGATCATGGGTGCAACCAATCCAAAAGATGCAACGCCTGGCACCATTCGCGCTGATTTTGCTGATTCCATTGATCACAATGCTGTTCATGGTTCAGATGCACCTGAAACTGCACAACAGGAAATTGCATTTTTCTTCAAGCCAGAAGAAATTTGCGCTTATGTTGCAGAAAGCGAGCTTGCATAAATGATAGCGTCTTCGCCGGCACAAAAAGTCAATTTACTTGGCCTGGATAAAAAAGCCATGCAGGATTTTTTTATTCACGCCGGCGAAAAACCTTATCGTGCAGATCAAGTACTGAAATGGATTCATTTCAATGGCAGCGATAATTTTGATGCCATGACCAATCTCAGCAAAACATTACGACAAAAATTATCAGAAACCGCTGAAATTTCCCTGCCGCAAGTTATTTATGAAAAAGCGGCAGAAGATGGAACATACAAATGGTTATTGCGACTAAACGATGGTAATTGCATAGAAACAGTTTATATACCAGAAAAAACACGTGGCACATTATGTATCTCTTCACAAGTGGGTTGCATTTTAAATTGTGATTTTTGCTCGACAGGAAAACAAGGATTCAATCGTAATCTGACAACCGCAGAAATTATTAGTCAATTATGGATTGCCGTACGTAAATTATCGAAATTAAATGGCATACATGATCACGCCGTTACAAATGTTGTGATGATGGGAATGGGCGAACCTTTACTGAATATTGATAATGTCATTCCCGCCCTCTACCTCATGCTCGATGATTTCGCTTATGGATTATCCAAACGCCGTGTCACCGTGAGTACGGCTGGCGTAATTCCTGCGATGACACAATTACGTGCAGCAACTGATGTGGCACTTGCTGTTTCATTGCATGCTCCCAATGATGAGTTACGCAACAAAATCGTTCCTCTAAATAAAAAATATCCGCTCAAGGAACTCATGGCTGTTTGTCGTGAATATTTTCGTGATGATCCAAGACGTTCCATCACCATGGAATATGTCATGCTCGCCGGCGTCAATGACAAACCTGAGCATGCGCGCCAGTTAATCAAGATACTTTCAGGTGTGCGTGTCAAAATTAATCTGATTCCGTTCAATCCCTTTCCTCATACGGATTACAAGCGATCAGATGCCAGCACTATCCAGCATTTCCGCGATACCCTCATGCAAGCCGGATTTAATACCACGATCCGCCGTACACGTGGTGATGATATCGATGCAGCCTGCGGGCAATTAGTCGGTGAAGTCCATGACCGAACGAAGCGCCAGCAACGTTATCTCGAGCAAGCAAGGAAGAAAGTCATTGGCGATGCGTCATGATCGTCATACAATTTAAAGATGGCGATAAAGACAAGGTACCTTCATGATTAACCAGCCTCTAGCCACCAGCTCCTCCATGCATCTTCCCTTTGGCTCCCGGTTAAAATCTGCCCGTGAATCCTTAGGCCTTGATCGCAAGGAAGTAGCCACACAGCTGCGTTTACATGAAAAAATCATCGTCACAATGGAAAGCGGTGATTATCAAACCGATATTCCCCTGACCTTTCTGCGCGGCTATCTGCGTAATTACAGCAAGCTTTTGAACATCCCGGAACAGGAAGTCACTGATTTAATCGAGTCGCTCAAGCCAGTACAACCACCTGCTGAAGCGGAAACTGTCCAGCGTGCAGCTTCTGTTAGCTATTCGCAAAAACGGCCAGGATTTAGTTTCAATGCGGATAATATCGTCAAGAAAGTATTTACATTGTTATTATTATTAACGCTGGTGGGTCTTGTCTGGTGGCACTCACATACTTCCACACCATCTGATATTTCCAGCAGTGACCAGATAGCCGCCATTGCGCAACCCGCTCCCAATGCCACGCCAGTTGTCTCAGCCCAGCCAAAGACATCTGCCAAATCCTTTTTTGTTACCAGCCCCGAAGGCAAAGCGGCACTCATCAATTTCCTGCAATCGACGCCTGGTTTGCAATATTTAATCCAGGTGATTTTGTTTTTAATCCTGTTAACTGTCAGCCTGCGCATTTATAAAAGACCAATCATGGCAGGTCTGCGTCGCCCCAAATCCAGCAAACGCTTGCAAGCGAGCCGCGCTGAAAACAAGAGCTATGCCATTGGCAAGCAAACGTATCAGCGTCTCGGTGTCATTGCACTTGCCGCCATTGTTCTTTTCGGTGGAGTCTTCTGGTATAAACATGGCAACAAAGTCACTCATACCGCAAAGAAAAAACCACCAGTTGTTACCCAACAACCTGTTGCTATCGCGCCTGTGGATATATCGACCGCACCTCAATTTACCTTGCAAACACCAACGTCCTACTCCCTGTTAACCACCGGTAGCAAACCGTATTTCCTGCAGGATATGCAATATAAATTACAGGATTATATTAATCAGGCAGCTAATGTTTATTTTGTATTAACCGATAAATCGTCACCATTTTCACAATTCAAACGCAAGAAAATTCGCCGATATCGCGTTCGTTATAACCGTGATTACAATCAGGAATTCAATTATAGTAATCCACCACCGTACTACTATAACCAGTAAGAGGAAATTCTTGTGCCGGAACTTATCCAAGCCGTACGCGGCATGAATGACATTTTGCCCCCGGAAACCTATCTTTGGCTGTATGCCGAACATCTAATACGCAGAGTCTTGATCAGTCATGGTTATCAGGAAATTCGTTTTCCCATTGTTGAAAGAACAGAATTATTCAAGCGCTCAATTGGTGAAGTCACCGATATTGTCGAGAAGGAAATGTATAGTTTTCTCGATAGAAATCAGGAAAATTTAACACTGCGCCCAGAAGGAACAGCTTGTTGCGTGCGCGCGGCATTAGAACATGGCATGTTGCACAACCAGGTACAACGCTTATGGTATGGTGGTCCTTTCTTTCGTTATGAACGTCCGCAAAAAGGACGCACCAGACAATTTCATCAATTTTCAGCAGAAGTATTTGGTATTGAAACACCTGATATCGATGCAGAGTTAATCATGATGTCTGCTGCTATTCTTGAGCGTCTTGGTATACGCTCACTGTGCACCCTGCAATTAAATTCATTGGGAACACCAGCATCACGTGCTGAATATCGCAAACAACTTGTGCATTATTTCCAGATAAACAAAGCACATCTGGATGAAGAAAGCGTGCATCGCCTGCATAAAAATCCCATGCGTATTCTTGATAGTAAAAATCCGGAAATGAAATCCGTCATCGCCAATGCACCGAAACTGATTGAACATCTGGATGCTGAATCGCTGGAACATTTTGAAAAATTACAAACTTATCTGAAACAAGCGGGTCTTGCGTTTGAAGTAAACCCTTGTCTGGTGCGTGGCCTTGACTATTACACACGTACAGTAAGCGAATGGGTATCTGATAAGCTTGGCGCACAGGCTACCGTCTGCGCTGGCGGGCGTTATGATGGGCTTGTACAACAATTGGGCGGCAAACCGACTCCAGCAGTTGGGTTTTCAATAGGGGTGGAACGTGCTATTCTCCTGATGCAGCAAACGGACAAAACCCATAAAAAAGACCCAGGTTTACACGCTTACCTGATTACCGATAGCGAACAAAGCTTCGGTGCTGCATTAAAAACCGCCAATTATCTGCGTGCAAAAGTACCAGGTTTAAAGCTGATGTTGCATTGCGGTGGTGGCAGTTTAAAAAATCAGTTTAAAAAAGCAGATAAAAGTGGCGCGCAATATGCCATTATCATCGGCGAACATGAATTGAAAACCCGTTCCATTTCGCTAAAAAATTTGCGCGAGGACATTCCACAACAAACACTTTATCAGGATGAATTGGCAGAATATTTAAAGTTAAAAATTTCAAAAAAATAAAAATGAAACGAATAACGAGGAGTTTATGCGTAGCACTCATAAAGAGAATGAGCGTATCGTTTTACAATTCGATCCCAATAAGAATGATATTGTTGATGCTACATTAGTTGCAGATGTAGTTGCGCCAGAAAAAAAATCCATCTTCCCTACTAACATGTTTAGAGTCAAAAAAGATTTTGCCATTAACACACCAGAAGAAGCGGTGAGGTATTTTTTGGCTTTTTACAAAAAACGCTGCAGGGAAGATAATAAACAACGCAGTCTTCTATATAGACCCCATGGTAATTTACCTGGCCCTGAAAAGTTGACACTTGAACACATTATTAAAAACAAGGGCACGAGAACTTTTTTGATATTACGCGATGATCTCAGCTGGATTGATAATAAAAGAAATCCAACAAAATATTGTCCGCCAATTGTTCGTGATTATTTGCAAGCAATAAAAAAACACGAAAAACCCGGCATGACTGACGCGCAGAAAATCATACTCAAATGTAAAAATGAAATTGAACGATTATTGATAAATCAATACTGGGGTGGTAATAAAATCAAAATTGCTGCTTATCAATTATTAATCAAAACTCTCACTGAAAATCCTGTTAATTCTGCTGATGAACTTGGTGATTTACTGGAACGCGCAAAAGATATGGTCATACCTGGCATAAAATTTCGCGCAACAGAATATGCTGAAGTGAAAAATGGCGATGATTGGGAAATAAAAAAATGCGCGGCAAATACAGAGATTACCATTCAGGATGCACTCACCTGGCGACGATCAGGATCAAAGGGAAATTCAGCCACCTCTGATTCCGGCAAAATATGGAAAGGAATTTATAATGTGCCCGCGCGTGTGCAGCAGGAAAATAAGGTTTTTATTTATTAGAAACTCTTCCTCGTAATAAAAATCAGATTATTCCCACCCAGCAAAACTTTCTTATCCAGCGTCAAATGTGTGGCATGTTTCTTTTTACTTTTCCCCGAATTAAATACATTCAGCAATTGCAGCAACCACACGAATGGCAGCAACAAATTCTGTTTCGCTTTTTTTGCATTGCGTTTGATATCGATAATTTCCAGATGATTAATTCTGAAAATAAAATCCAGTTGCGTAATAGTCAGGGGAGAATTATGAAAATCAAATAATTGTCGATCCGCGCGCACATAAGCATCATATTGCGTTGGTTTGGTGAGATAACCATGTAATAAAAATTTAAACCGCTTTTCCAGATTGGAATAATTGGGAATGGAAAAAACACCGATGCCGCCAGGTTTTAATACACGGCTAAATTCACTGACTGCCTGATAAGGATCCGTCATATGTTCAAGGCCATCGACACAGCAAACATAATCAAAGCTATTTGCGGCAGCTGCGATCTCACGATTCAAATCCGTGTAAATACACCTGAGATCGGGCACTTTGAAAATATCGGGATTGATTTCGCCACAAGTAACCTCGTGCCCCATTTGCTGAAGCTTCATGCCAAGATGGCCATAACCTGCTGGCGCATCCAGCACCTTGCCAGGCGTTTGTGTTGCAAACCATTCGAGTATCGTGCGATGAATACTGGGACGCGCCTTGGGAACAATAGTGGATGACATTTTTTTATCCTGTAATCCATTCATAAAAAGGAAAGAGATTTTATCACTAATAGAGTTCCATCCGGCAAAAAAATCTGATTTAATACTCTGCCAAATGAGCAACAGTTGCAAAGGACGTATCGCTTGACTGATTATTTAACCGAACAAGAACAGATTGAAATTTTAAAATCCTGGATAAAGCAATATAGCCTGGTCATACTCGCGGGCGTGCTAATTGCAATTGTGACGATTTCAGGCTGGCGTTACTGGCAGCAACGTCAATACAAAATTCTCAGTCATGCTTCTTCTGTTTATGATGAAATGCTATCCTTGCGCGCCCAGAACGACAGTAGCGCAGCACTGGTTCAAGCCAATAAATTATTTGATCATTACACGCAAACCACTTACGCACAGATGGCTGCATTCATGCTAGCCAGAACTGCCCTGATTAATAAAAACTTTACGGAAGCCGAAAAACAATTACGCTGGGTGTTACAGACAAGCAGCGTTGCCTCCTTCCGCCAGATTGCACGCATTCGTCTCGCACGTTTGCAAATTGCCTTGCAAAAACCTGAAGCAGCGCTTCAGGAATTGAACAAAGTGGAAGATGAAAATTTTGCTGGCATGATTGATGAAGTGCGCGGCGATGCTTATCTTGCCATGAAAAATACCAACAATGCGCGTGAATCCTATAAAAAAGCACTTGATGAATTACCCAATGCAGAAGTAATTCGTCCAGTATTGCGGATGAAATACGATAATCTCGCTGTTAATCCATCTGTTTAATGAGTTTAAAAATTATGATACTTAAAAATAATAAAATTATTTTACTTGCCCTACCTTTATTACTGACCGCTTGTTCAACCTTTTTTGAAAAAGACAACACACCTACTCCCACTCAACTAACTTCCTATCGTCAGGAAGTCGCTCCCAGATTGTTATGGTCAGCAAAAGTTGGCAAAGGTTCCATCAAATATGATTATTTAAAAATGAATCCGGCTATTCATGGTTCTGCTATTTACACCACCAGCACAGATGGAACCATTACCTCCCTCAATAAAACCACTGGCAGAAAAAACTGGCGGGTTGATTTTGGCATGCCTATTTCATCAGGTCCTGGCATCGGTGATGGTATTGTCGTGGTTGGCTGTCAGAATGGTACGATCTTTGCCTTGCGTGAAGCAGATGGCAGACAGTTATGGAGAAAATCAGTTTCCGGTGAAGTTATCGCAGCGCCTGCTGTTGGTAATGGTTTAGTGGTAGTGAAAGCAATTGATGGCTATACACGAGCTTATTCTGTAGCCAATGGAGAAGAAGTCTGGGCATATCAGCAAGTGGAACCTAATCTGATCCTGCGTGGTTCCAGCTCACCTCTGATTCGTCATCAGGATGTCATTGTGGGTTATGCCAATGGCAATCTCACTAAACTCAGCCTCGCTACTGGTCAATTATTATGGCAGGAAACTGTGGCCATACCTGAAGGTGCTTTTGCCATTCAACGCATGATCGATATTGATGCAGACCCTGTCGTTTATGACTATAAAATCTACGTTGCGACTTATCAGGGCAGAATTTCCGCGCTCGACTGGACATCTGGCAGATCTTACTGGACGCACGATATTTCATCGTATACCGGCATGTCAGCCGATGCCTCAGCCGTCTATATCTCTGATGCCAGAGGCTTGATCTGGGGTTTTGATGCTGGCACAGGCCATGTCAACTGGCGTCAGGCACATCTGGAATATCGTGGTATCAGTGCTCCTGCACTGCAAAATGGTTACGTCGTAGTTGGAGATAACGAAGGTTACCTGCACTGGCTGAATAAGACAGATGGCCATCTGGCTGGACGACTCTCACTGGGTTCACCAATTTATGCCTCGCCGGTTGTAGAAAATAATGTATTATACGCGCTGACTAATTCTGGCTATCTGGCTGCTTATACATTGAGATAAATTTACCCATGTTACCTGTTGTTGCTATTGTCGGTCGTCCCAACGTCGGCAAATCCACTTTATTTAACCGTCTCACGCGTACGCGTGATGCGATTATTTCTGCTTATCCTGGTATGACACGTGACCGTAAATTTGGTGATGTGCACCTGGAAAATCGTCATTTTATTATTGTCGATACGGGCGGAATCACCGATGAAACCGATGATGTTGGCAAGCTAATTACCCAGCAAGCCCTGCACGCCATTGAGGATGCTGACAAGATCATTTTTCTCATTGATGGCAGAGCGGGTCTTACTTCCGAAGACCGCATGATAGCGAAAGATTTGCGTCGTATCGGCAAGCCACTTACTTTAGCCGTCAACAAAACAGAAGGACTGGACCCTTCCATCAGCACAGCAGAAGCGCATGAATTAGGTCTCGGTACACCGATTGCGATTGCTGCCGTACATGGCACTGGTATTTCCACACTGCTCACCGCCCTTTTCCCTGAAGCCAATGAGACCGCCAATGAAAATGAAACCGGCGGCATTCGACTTGCAATTATTGGTCAACCTAATGTTGGCAAATCGACATTAACCAATCGCATGTTAGGCGAAGAGAGAGTCATTGTGCATGATTCCCCAGGTACAACACGCGATAGCATTTTTATTCCACTCGAACGTTTTGATAAACAATACACGCTGATTGATACAGCAGGTGTGCGTCGTCGTAAAAATGTATCCGAAGAACCGGAAAAATTTTCTGTTGTAAAAACCTTGCAGGCAATTGAAAACTGCAATGTCGTTTTATATGTCGTTGATGCAAGACGTGGTGTGACTGATCATGATCTCAAATTACTGGGATTTGTGCTCGAATGCGGTAAAGCATTAGTGATTGCCATCAACAAATGGGATGGCATGACGGAAGAAGCGCGTAATCAGGCGAAAGCAACCATTGATAGACATCTGGATTTTGTGCAATTTGCACGTATTCATTATATTTCAGCATTACATGGTTCAGGTGTTGGTAATTTATTTGATTCAGTGAATGAAGCTTATGAATCCGCGACAAAAAAATTATCCACGCCGCAATTATCACGCTTATTGCAGCTCGCGCAAGAAACACATCAACCACCATTAGTGCATGGTCGACGTGTGAAATTACGTTACGCACATCCTGGTGGTTACAATCCACCTTGCATTGTTATTCATGGCAATCAATTGCATGCGCTGCCAGAAAGTTATCGCAAATTCCTCGAACATTTCTATCAGAAAAAATTAAACCTGCATGGCACACCTGTGCTGATTGAATTCAGGACGAATGAAAATCCGTATAGATGATGTGTAACAAAAATCAATCCCGAAAATTTTCATACTGCAAAGGTATTTCCACTTTCGCTTCGCGTAACATCGCAATCACTGCTTGTAAATCATCGCGTTTTTTGCCTGTTACTCTCACCTGATCACCCTGAATGGATGCTTGCACTTTCAAGCCACTTTCCTTGATGATCTTGGTAATTTTTTTTGCCTGCTCAGTTTCAATTCCCTGCTTCACTTCAATCAACTGTCGCGCTTCGCTCAAATTCACACTCACTTCCTTATATTTGAGACAACGAACATCCACGCCACGTTTGGCTAATTTGTTGCGTAATATTTCATCGACCTGTTTCAACTGAAAATCTGTTGGCGCAATAATAGTCAGCTTATCCTTGGCTAATTCCACACGCGCATTGGTATCCTTGAAATCAAAACGGTTAGAAACTTCACGATTGGTCTGATCAACTCCATTCGTCAATTCATGATTATCTGTGTTGGAAACAATATCGAAGGAAGGCATGATTTACTCCATATTAAATACGCAATGTTTCGCAATTTTACTGAATTTTCCCAATAGCTCAATGATAAACTTGACAGCCCAACGGTGGATTACTACGATTCACCATTGCATAAAAAATTGGGATACGCGATGCCTCTGGAATCGATACGCACATTGGTGAAAGCAGATCTGGAATCGACTGATAGTTTTATCATTTCCTGTCTTGCGTCCAATATTCCCATGGTCAAGGACATCATTGAATATATTCTGACCTGCGGTGGCAAACGTATACGTCCGCTGGTGTTATTGCTGAGTGCAAAAGCGCTCGCCCATCGTGGTCAAAAACATATTGAACTCGCCGCCGTTATCGAATTAATTCATACCGCGACATTATTGCATGATGATGTAGTGGATGGTTCGACATTAAGACGCGGTCATAAAACTGCGAATAATGTGTGGGGAAATGATGCGAGTGTGTTAGTCGGTGATTTTTTATATTCACGCGCATTTCAGATTGTGGTGGATGTTAAACATGAAACTGTGCTGGATATTTTTGCGCGCGCCACACCATTCATTGCTGAAGGTGAAATTCTGCAATTGGTAAATTGTAATAATCCTGATACCTCGGAAGAATTCTATTTCAATATCATTGAGCGCAAGACGGCAAAATTATTTGAAATTGCAGCGCAATTGGGAGCGGTATTATCTTCTGATTGTGAAGAAAAAATTGAAGCCATGCGTCAATTTGGTTTGCATCTGGGACTCGCGTTTCAATTAATTGATGATGCGATTGATTATAGTCAATCTGCTGATATCACCGGTAAAAATGTGGGACAGGATATTTCTGAAGGCAAGACCACTTTGCCATTAATTCATGCGATGCGTAAAAGTAAAGGTGCGGATTTGAAATTATTGCGTGATGCGATTGAAACCGGTTCCAGCAAGAGATTAGCGGATATTCTGGGGATTATTGAATCTACCGATGCGATAAAGTACACTGCCGACACTGCAAAACAGCATGCGCTGCAGGCAAAACAAGCCTTGATGTATATTGCTGAGACGCCGTATCGCGCGGCGCTGGAAACGTTAAGTGATTTTGCGGTGGAAAGAAAATATTAAACATTCGGGGTGTGGCTCAGCCTGGTAGAGCGCTGCCTTCGGGAGGCAGATGTCGCAGGTTCAAATCCTGTCACCCCGAGATGAAATACCTTATACCAACCCGCCTTTTCGTGAACGTTTGCGTTACCGTCTTTTCTTCTAAAATCAAAATCCGGTGATGATTTAAAACCAAAAAAACCGGTAACGCAAACGGTAACGTTCACGTTTACGGATATTTTTATTAGGATTTTACATGTATTTCGATCATGAAAAATTAGATGTGTATCGTGCCGCGATTGAATTCAGCACTTTAGCCAATGCAATCATAAAAGAACTTCCTAAAGGAAACTCGTATTTTGCAGATCAGCTTCTACGGGCAAGCGTCTCCATAACATTAAATATCGCAGAGGGCGCAGGCGAATTTGCTAAAAACGAAAAAATAAGATTTTATAGAATGGCACGGCGATCGGCGACTGAATGCGCTGCCATTCTGGATATTTGTCAAAATTTAAAGTTAAGCGAACATAGCAACACTAAATCTCGCGATTTATTAATTCGTATCGTTTCAATGCTAACGAAAATGATTAATAAATAGATTAATATTTAACTTCTTTATTTACCTTTCCGTAAACGTGAACGTTACCGTTTGCGTTACCGTTTTTTCTTCTAAAACCAAAATCCGGTGATGATTTAAAACCAAAAAAAACCGGTAACGTTCACGTCAATGCTATCTGCCCTTGCTCAAATAAATATTACTGATATAAAACGTCGTCATATCTTAAGCGTTGTTTTTACCTCAGGTGAAGACGCAGCATAATCAAGACTGGATACCTTTATGAAATTATCTGTAATTTTCTTCACTATATTCGGTTCTATGCTAAACAGTCCCATTGCCCTGATCGAAATGAAACTCTTTAGGCGAAGTAAGTCCGTATAATATTCTGAATATAGCTTTAATACTGGTATTAAAGTATTTAATTGCTGAACATTCAAATATACATTTACGTTATCCAGACTGGGTTTCAGGTCAGAAAGTTTCAAATTATTTTTAGATCTAAATAATCTGGAAAAACTATCCGGGGCATTTTCCAGCTCAGTTAAATCAATTAAAGATTTTATATTGAGCTCAATGCTCGAAGAATGTTCTTTAAATAATGAATCGTCCAAAACGATTGGCTCTGGATCATCTGAATCAACAGAAAAATTATATTTACATTTAAAATAAACTTTCGTTAACAAATAACTGCTCGCCAAAAATGCAGAAAATGAAGCAGCTCCAATTAAAACATTATATAGAATTGTATTGTTTTTATTGGATTCATTTAATGCATTTAACTGTCCAAACAAGGTTTGATTTTGCTGTAACATCTCGGCAGTTGTATTGCAATAATTTGATCTGATAGCTTCACATGATTGCGAAATATTATTGGCTAAATACCCCATAGTACAATTATATAATTCTCCTGCTGAATAAACCGAAGAGCAAGATCCATTAACCGGATCATTCATGTAAGTATGACCATATGTTGTATTAAAAAACGGCGGAAAACTGTTTACACTCGCATAAGGAGAAATGTCTTGGCAGAAATTATCAAGAATTCTTTGGCATTGAAATATAGGAATACGATTATGTGGAGATTTATCGCTACAATTATAATCAAAGAAATAATATGGATTTATCAAAATACGAATAATCTTCATCAAGTAATGGTCACAATCACGATTCATCCTAGTAATATCAGACACACTATGCACCCATAATTTTCGTAATTGTATTTTATCATCAAGGTAATTTTGAAAAATAAGCCTGCAATTTCCATTAACAAAATTAGTTTCTATTTGCGGATAAATCTGGTTACTTGCTACAGGATTTGGATCGATTACATTGCACAATTGCTGGATATTGGGAATCTCGGCATTAGCAAACTGATTTTTTATATTCGAGAGAGCTGCTGTGTAATTGGATAATAATTCACCCGAGTTTTTAGCAACATTAATTATTTGATTTTTGATTGCCCTTAATACAGGTGATGAATAGAATATCGCCGATGCTCCAGTCGCAACTGACAATAATCCTGTGCCTATGGAACCAAATATACCAGAATTGGTGAAGCTGGATTTTTTAACTCGACTTTCTAGTTCTTTTTGTTTTTCGTTTTCTATCGCGTCAAAATAATCCTCAATACTCCAAATCACTTGCGATAATGCTAATAATATTTCAGCATCATTCTTTGTGCTTGGACGATATTGAAGTTTTCCAATTAGTTGATCTATTTTTTCCTTTTTGGATTTTTTTGATAATAGTGGAATCGTAATATTACCCTCATAATCATTCTGTATATTACTATTCGCATTCAAATAACTTTGCATAATCACTCCTTCTTTTAATTACATTAAATTAACCCGCTTAATGATCCCTACTCAAATAAGGAAAATCTTCTTCCAGCATGCTCAGAATTTTTTTAAATCCTGCTTGTTTTTAATAATAATCTGAAACATGCGGATTAAGAACCACTGGCTTTGAAATTATATTCACTTAATGGCTGACACGGCAACCTGATTTCCCTATATTCAATCTATGGATACAATTTGAACTGAAAATTTATTGATGCCAAAAACGTTGTGCCCGTGGATACAGTTTCCACGCAATTAATAATAGTTTTAGGTCAATCTTTATTAACCCTGTCATTCCATAAAATACCCTGAATTCAATCGCGGAACTATCTGGTTTGAAAAAAATGGTTCCAAAATTAACATACTGCAAAACAATACTCTTGCGAAACGCTTTGCGTACCATTTTTATATTATTTAATTCAGCATAAAAATATTTATCAAAAGAAAAATCTTCGGGATAATTTTTTTCATCAAAATCCACAGCCGTTTCAGGCAAATTGATACCGTAAATCTTCCCATCAAATTCAGCCGCTAATTTTTCGATTAATAAACGGTAACGCTCTCTCACTGCAGGATCCCAAACACGCGCAACCCAACCAACTGCTACAGATTTTCCTTCACCAGGAACATCATACTGTTTTGCCACTCCGCCATGATAAATTGAATCCTCACGAATATAATCAGGTACATTAAATACGGTTGGCTCAAATGACCTATCCTGCAATTGACTGGGTAAATGTTATTATTCCTACTGTAATAGGATTAATCATTCGAATTGATTGGCTACTCGCATTTATCCTATTATAATAGGATTATATGAAAATATGACATATTTTTATTCAATAAGCCTGGAGTAATAGGATTTATGAAAAAACTCATTAAATTAAAAAGCCCTCCGCTGGAACAAATACTAACAGCTTCCTTGCTAGGCCAGGCAATTAAGGCACGACGTACGCAAAGCGGTTTACGCCTGGAAGATGCTGCTGCGCTTTGTGGGGTAGCAAAACAAACCTTTATGAAAATAGAACATGGACACCCTACTAGCCAGCTGCAAAGTATATTACAAATATGTTCGGGTCTGGGAATAAAAATCCATATAGCACCTTGGGAAGATAATAAAGAGGCAACAGATGACTGGACATAAAAATGAATTAAATATTTATTTGGGTGAAATAATCATTGCTCATTTGGCTTTTCAGGATGAACAGATATTTTTTCAATACACACAGGATTGGGAAAAATCTGGTTATGCCATTTCACCTTATCTACCATTAACAGGTGAAATCCCAACAGCAAATGTACAACGATATTTACGCAATCTTTTTCCTGAAGGCGAAATGCTCGAAACATTATTAACAAATTTGCACCTCAGCAAAGCCAATACATATGGAATTATTCGCACTCTAGGTGCAGATATGTCAGGCTCACTTTTATTCTTATCATCAGAGCAATCCTTACAAACTTCATCATCATTAAGAGCTATCACATCTGCTGAAATTGAGAAACGCCTTGATAAACGCAATGAATATAGCCTAATCATCTGGGATGGAAAGCCACGTCTTTCAATAGCAGGTGTGCAAGAAAAAATAAATATCACCATTAATTCAGAAGGTCAGATGGGGTTCGGCGAAGGAAAATTAGCTTCCACTCATATATTAAAATTTGAAAAACAAAAATTATCACATTTAGTCATTAATGAATATGTAAGCATGCAACTTGCAAAACATTGTGGATTAGAGGTTGCCAATGTTGAATTAATGCGTTTAGGCAAATATCCAGCATTGATGATAGAACGCTTTGACAGGAAATTAATTACACCAGATACAGTAATGCGTCGACATATAATCGATGGCTGTCAGGCATTGAATCTACCACCTGAATATAAATATGAAAGAAATTTTGGTAGCGGACGTGATGTAGCACATATTCGGGATGGAGCAAGTCTGGCTAAATTATTTGATTTCGCAAATCAATGCATAAACCCAGCGGAAACCAAAAGCAAATTGCTCAATTGGATATTGTTTAATTTATTAATTTATAATTTTGATGCACATGGGAAGAATATAAGTTTTTTTGTCGGAAAAAATGGCATTTCATTAACACCATTTTATGATTTGGTAAATATAAAAATGTATCCTCAATTTGAGAATGAAATGGCCATGGCACTTGGTGATGATTTTGATGGCGACAAGATTAATGCGTATCAATTAGCTGATTTTGCAGATAGTTGCCATTTACCACGTTTATATCTTGAAAGACAATTAAATGACATGGCATCCGCAATGCTATCTGCTTTTGCTGAAATAAATATCGTTGACATAGGACGCAATAAAAAAGAAAAGGAATATCTCAGACAATACCAGCAGATGATAATAAAACGTTGTAAATATCTGTTAAAGCAGGCAGATAAAATTGTGTCCGTAATTTTATAAAATTTTCATTAAATTAACCCGCTTAATGATCCTTATTAAACCTTTTTTAAAAAATTACACACTAGCCCTACCATTTTTTCCTTATCTTTTGGTGAGCTTTCTGCAATCAACAATGTTATTGCTGTTAATGCTGCTGGCGTTATCCTGCTTATATCTAGTATATTTGCCTGACGTAAATACCATATAAATGCATACGCACCACTACGTTTATTTCCATCAATAAATGGATGGTTTTTTACTATAAAATAAAGTAAATTTGCAGCTTTCGTTTCAACGGTTGGATAAAGCTCTTCGCCACCAAAGGATTGCATTACATTACCCACGATGCTAGCAACACTGTCTTTTGATCTCTCAACTCCAAATATTTCTGTTGCCTCACCTTTTGCTATCAATGCTTGTTTTAACTCGCTTAATCCATGATTTAATTTTTCTGCCGTTAATTTTACTTTTTTCTTTGTAACGCCTTTAACAGGGAGATGATCTCTATCGTATGCATCTAAAGAAAACCAGGTATCAGCAAATAATTTTACCAGCTCGATAACACTTTCATTATCAACATGCACAGATTCAGGCAATAGCGTTTTCACATCGTCTACTGCTTTCAAAAACGAGTCGTAATTGGATTTAATGCGATTACGATTAATCGTGTAACCTTTTGTGATGTGGTCTCTGAGAGTTTTAGTTGCCCATTGCCGAAAGGCGATCGCCTTACTTGAATTTGTTCTATATCCAACAGCTAATATTAGATCCAGATTATAAAATTGATATTGGTAAGTTTTACCATCAGTGGCAGTTCGTTCCATTTTGGAACTAACTGATTTTTTATTTAATTCTTTATCTTTCAATATATTGCGTATATGCTTTGTAACAGCAGGACGCTTAACATCGAAAATTTCTGCAATATCTTCTTGGGTCGCCCAAATTGTATCCGTCTCAGAATCTCGACGCAGCTCCAGCGCGCCTGATTTGGTTTGATAAAGATACATTTCAACACACTGCTTTTTAGACATAACATCACTCCTCTTCGAGTTTAACCGGCACCCACGTAAATATCTTTTTCACTTCGGCTAATTTTTTTCTATCCACTTTCCCACGCATGTTATGAGGAATTTCATCCACAAAGAAAAAATATTGTGGCATTTTATAATCCGTTAAATGTTGTCGGATATATTCACACAGTGCTTTTGCCGATACATCATCCGGTTGATCGCAAACGATATACGCTGCCAAAACATCGGTTGCAAGATGCTGATCGAATATCGCCGTGCATACAACATCCTTTATTTTTTCATATGATTTAATAACATTTTCAACCTGAATCGGAGAAACACGGAAACCACCTCCAACTTTGATGATGGAATCCAGCCTGCCGCAATATGTCAGATAACCATCCTTATCCATGCTTAACAAATCCTGGGTTAAAAACCAGTCGCCGCGATAATGTAAACTGGTTTCTGAATTTTCACCAAGATATCCCAGCATCAATCCTTGTTCATCCTTATGCACAGCAAGCATACCAACCTGATCAAAAGTAACATCATCAAAACCAGTTTCAATTGGCAATAAGCGCATATGTCTTCCCGGCTGAATTTTACCAATGGTTTGCGCTTTGGGAGGAATGGATAAACCAGTTGATATACAGGTAGAAATTTCGGTCATGCCAAGTGCGGTATAAATCGGAATGCCAAATATATTTTTCCACTGTTTTTGTACACTCTCTGCAAGCAACGTTCCTGCTGATCCTGCCATTCTCAGTGATGAATGCTGATACTCATGCAAATTATCTGTATCCAGAATCAAATGATAAATATCCGGTGTAGAAGCCATAATCGTTACGTTGTAACGATTAATCAATTGCAACCATGTCTTACCGGAAATTGCATTTTCTGCGAGCGATGAAAAATTGGATGGATTATATACCACAGCAGTTGCACCCATCATGAGTGGATCCAAAAATCCAGTGAACAAGGAATATGTCCAGCAAAGATTATCCGTCTGCATGACAACATCATCCGAACGAAGATCCATCCAGTATTTGATACTCGGCATGCGTCCAAGAATAACTCTCTGCGCGTGCACAACACCTTTTGGCGCACCCGTACTGCCAGAGGTATAAAAAATAAAAGCCGGATCATTCATCTGTGTTCCTGTATGAATTTCCCGGAAAGGAAACCGTACTAATTGCTGATATTCTTCAAGATTGATAATGCAATAATTTTGTTGTGAAAATTTTTTTTTGCTGTTTTTATCCAGTTGCAGAAAAATACTCGCGTTTGAATGTTTCAATATATATTCGACACTTTCATCCACCAGTGATTGCAAAAGCAAAACAGGAACAAGATTGGCAGCAATAGCTGCAAGAAATGACAATAGCAAATCATGCGCATCTTCTGCCTGAATGGCTACCACAGCACCTTTTTCCAGTTTCAGACTCGCAAAACCAGAAACAAGACATGCCACTTGATGATATAAATCCTGATAAGTAAATTTACGCTCGCTGCCATCTTTTTCTGCGATGATTAATGCATATTTATCGGGGAATCGCCGCGCATTTTCCTGTAAACAATATTCAGCAAGATTAAATTTTTCCATTGCAAGTATTCCATTATATTCACTGAAATTAATTTTGCATTTTTTCCTTCACCGGTCTCACAATCAAGCGCACATTTCTTTGTCCGCGGAAAAAATAAAATACCCATTGTGTAAATACCAATAATTTATTCCTGAAACCAATCAAAAAATAAATATGCACGAAACACCATGCCAACCAGGCAAAAAATCCCGTCGATTGCAAAGGACCAGAAAGCACTAGCGCATCGAATTTACCAATATTTGCCATCATTCCCCTATCTTTGTAGTGAAATACTGGCCTTTTATCAGCAGGGATTTTTTTGCAAATGATATTTCCAACAAATCGGCCTTCCTGTAAAGCGACTGGTGCAATAGCAGGTAATGCCCGTTCATTCTCGCGATAAAAAGCAGCATCACCAATGACGAATACAGCAGGATCATCTACCAGACTCAAATCCGGTTGCACAATAACACGACCGGATTTATCACAGGGAACATCGAGTGTTTTTAATAATGTTGAGGCTTCATTACCCGCCGCCCAAATAATATTGTGTGCATGAATAAATTCCTTTCCAATCGCCACACCTTCTGCATTAACATCTGTCACACGTGTATTGAGCAACACCGTCACTCTTTTTTTCTCAAGATCACGCACGGCATAATCTGCTAATTTGCGCGGATAACTATTCAAGACCTGATCACTGCCTTCAATCAGATAAACTTTCGTCTTGCCAGGATCAATCGCGCGAAAATTACGTTTCAAACTTTGATGCGCAATTTCAGCAATTGCACCCGCCATTTCAACACCTGTTGGTCCTGCACCGATGACAACAAATGTTAATAGACTTTCAATGAGTGATTTATCTGCGGTCTCTTCCGCCAATTTTTCTGCCAATTCAAATGAGGTCAATATCATTTCTCGCACTTGCAAGGCATCGTCCAGTGTTTTTAAGCCAGGCGCGAATGTTTCCCATTGATTTTGTCCAAAATAGGAATGACGCGCGCCCGATGCAACGATCAAATAATCATAAGGAATTTCCTGATTATCATCGAGCACGACAACTTTTTCGCTGCGATTAATGGTTTTCACCATTGCCATTAATGTTTTGATGTTTTTATCTTTTCTGAATATTTCACGAATGGGCATGGCAATATCGCCAGGTGATAATGCCGCCGTTGCCACCTGATATAGCAATGGCTGAAATAAATGATGATTTGTTTTATCAATGATTGTGACTGAAAATCCAGGTTGATTGGCAAGCGCTTTTGCTGCATTTAAACCACCAAAACCTGCGCCAATAATCACCACATGTTGAGATTGCATATGCACTATCTCCTGATTTTTTTAACCTCTTTATGTCTGAAACAATCGGTTGCATGATCATTCACCATGCCAACCGCCTGCATGAAAGCATAGCAAATCGTGCTCCCGACAAATTTGAATCCCCGCTTTTTCAAATCTTTGGACATGCTATCAGAAATAGCTGTTTTAGCTGGAACCTGACGAATACTCTTCCATTGATTCTGAATCGGACGACCCTCAACAAAATGCCAGATATATTCAGCAAAACTTCCCCATTCTTTTTTTACCTGTGCAAAAGCTTTTGCATTTTCAATGGCGGCATTTATTTTTAATTTATTGCGGATAATACCAGCGTTATTTAATAAGGAAGCAACTTTGGTTTTATCATATTGCGCAATTTTTTTATGATCGAATCGGGAAAAAGCTGCGCGAAATGCGTCACGCTTTTTTAAAACGGTGATCCAGCTTAAACCCGCCTGCATGCCTTCGAGGATCAGGAATTCGAATAATAATTTATCGTCATGAATTGGCACACCCCATTCTTGATCATGATATGCCATGTATAAAGGATCATTTTTGCACCAGGAACAGCGTATTTTATCCATTTGGTAACCCATTCAGCAGATTTACTTTTGCGAGTGTACAAGAATGTTACTCCATGTGCACTATTGTTGTTTGGGCTAGTTTGGCATGATACATTCGTCGGCTTAAGAGATGGCTTATCGAATAACACAAGAGGAGAAAAGCATGTTTCTAAGACGCAAATATGATGACCAAAGTATTGTTGATATATTACAACTGCGCACTAGTAGAACATGGGATTTTTTGAAAACACATCGCATCAAAATTAAAACCATGCAAAACGTAAATGAAATAATTAACTTGTGCATGGTCATTATCAATAGATTATTTGCGGATAATCCTAAATCGGATAATGATCGTAAGCATAATGAAGAGGTGATAAACAATATTTTAGATTTATTTGAACCACAATTTAAAGAGCTATTTAGTTGTAATGATATATTAGCATTATTAACCTGTTGCGAATCGAATAATCTGAGTGAAGCCAAATACGCTTTAGCAAAAGCGTTAATTCCCTTGATCAATATCAATGGAAACGAATTAGTCATGATAGCAAAGCTACTAACGAAGAATATTGATCGAGAGGATTACATTAGAAAGGTAGAAAATCACTGGGAAAAGACATATCAATCCCACGATACCCAATTATTATTTCTCAATGGAAAATCAGATCAAGGTTCATCTATTCATTATTTCTTTCAGCAAGGTCAGGCAGCAGCTGCGACTATCACTGCTGAAATCTTCAAGATAGCGGAAAAGATAGAAGAAGATATACTTGAAAAAACATCTTCACCAAAGAAATCATGACACAGGAAAATTTATGCCACATTTAACTCTGGAATACAGTGCAAACATTATTGATAAACCCGATTTTAAAAACTTATTTCGTGACTGCCATACTGCCTTATCTGCAACACTACCAACAGATATAAGTGGCTGTAAAAGTCGCGCGATTGCACATCAGGATTATTATCTCGGCAATGGCGAAGCAACAAATGCGTTTATACATGTGACCCTGAAAATCATGCCAGGCCGTTCACGTGAAATACTGGATAAAGTGACGCAGGAATTATTGGCAATTATCGAAAGAAATTTCGAAAAATCCATACGCGAGTTGAATTTGCAAATTACGATTGAAGTGAGTGATCTGGGGTTTTATTTGAAAAAGGCTACCTAGTTTTTCAATATCTTCCCGCAAAAATCAGTTGGTGTTAGTACACGGGTTCGACCGATTGATTTTCGTTGCAACAAACCAGCACGTTTCTCACCAGTAACCAAATAATCTGCCTTTCCCTCAGATGACATACTAATTAAAAATGCATCTCCTGGATCATTTGCTTCTTCTTTTATATTCAAATGATTCAGGATAATTGCATGTTGAAGATTATTTATCATTGCTCCTACACGTGCGGGTTGCAAAACGGTTTTAAATTTCGGATAACGACTAGCACGCCGCAGTTCATCAAGCTGAATTAAAGAAGTTACAAGATCAAATCTGCCTAAACGCCATGCACGATATATTTTATCTGATATACCATGCGGTGAAATAAGCGCACTTAATAATATATTGGTATCGAGTACAACACGCATTATTGATTACGCGCCCATTCTACAGCCTCATTCACAATCGCAGACAAATCATTTTCATCAATATCTGTATTGGCAGCTTTGGCCTGTTCTGCTGTTAATTCCAGAATATGTGTGCGCACAGCTTCTTCAACAAAACGGGACAAGTCACCTTTTCTTCCACCCTGGTTTGCCAGAAACACGCGCAACGCCTGATCTGTATCCTGAGAAACTGCAATATTCCATCGAATGGTATGAGTCATAATCCACCCCACATAAACACATATACATATATGTACTTATACACTAATGAAGCCAAAAATTCAAATATTGATTAAAAAACCAGGTTTCAACGCAGAAAAAAGATATTATTTTTCATATAAATAAAGTGATCATTTAGAAATCCGTTTACAATATCAGCCACCAAGGGTATTATGCGTAAAAATTACGCAGCCAATTATACGCAAAATTTAAAATAAAAACACATACATTAAACGAGGCAAGCATGCAAAGAGACAACAAATCATCTGAACTGGATGCACTAAATCTATTGAATCTTTCAAAAGAAGAATCTTTGTTGCTAAACAAATTATTTTCATATATTTCCAATAACCTTCCTGAAAATAATAACAACATCACTCCATCCAGTTTTATAAAAACTCTACCGCATTTCATAAAAGATATTAGCTTACTGACACTTGAAAATATGCGTGTTTTAGCTGATATATTTTTTTCTGAAAAAGGCAAGGAAATGTATTGGCTAATGCTTGGAGATAAAGCTGATAATGAAAATACCTTGCTCGCCAAGCTAATGTTCGGTAAAACGATTGCCAAACCAAATGCCAATACATTCTATTTGCACGAAATAAACACTCCAAAAAGGAAAGCAGAATCTGATTTTCCTGCAATTCAGCATGCTTTATGGAAATCCCGCATGTATGAGCACGTGGGTGGCTATCATCGATGGTCAGAACCCGATGACATGAAAATATCGTTAAGTTTTGCACAATCCTATCTTGACAATCCTGATCTTGATTTCAATCAATATGTCTATATCCCTATCGTAAATACATATAATGGTTCGCTGGAAAATATTATCAACGATCATCTGGATATGCATAAAAACGATATTGAAATAATAATAAATGAAAATGCGACTATTGGATTGATGCAAATTCCTTTTTATAACAAAAAAATAATAACTGATAAATTAAAATATCTGGGAATCGTTGCTTCACCATGGGAAATCTCCAGTTATCTTGCTGCAAACAAGAATATGGAAGCGAAAATCAATGACATGCAAAATAATTTTTCATCCGTCGAAAGATTAACAGCGTCTGATAAAAAACTAATTAGTGATGTCCTGCAACTTGCTCCTTCAACACTGCAAGACTTGAAGGAAAATATCCTGATGACTCAACTTTCGAGAATCGCGCTAGGCAATGATAGGCCTGTAAAACATCTTGCCTGCTGTCTGCATAGATTGATATCTGGTTTAGAGCAGGAATGGATTTCCAACAATGAATCCATCAAAAGAATATATCTATTTTTAAGTTTTGCGATTCTATTCCACGGTTGGCACTACGATAGATTCAGCTTTGCACTACATGCAATTACTCATGAAATTTCATTAATTCTGCATGATGCTCAAAAAAATAATATGAATATTATAAAGTACGTGAATTTCAAGCAAACCATCGATCAAAATATTGCTGCGACATTCAGCCTCGATGAGAATAATACTAAAAAACTTAATACAATCGCAGCACTCGCGAATTCAGGATGCCACGCCACTATTATGGCAATTGAACTTGTAAAAAAATTACATCCGAATAAAGGAATAAATATTGCTTCGTATGGCCCACTGTATTATGAATTTGATAATTTTAAATTCATGGAAGTAAGTGATACAACTAATTTCATTTGTGATGCCTATCTTGTTACTGCTGGTCCAATTAGTTATTCATTAGGCGTTGATGTTAATTTATTTATTGATCGCTTACTTAATATAGGACTAGAGTACTGCGCAACACCTGTATTTCTCATTGTAGATACTACTACGGCATTGAATAAAAATTTGAGTTTGAACGATACGAGTAAACGCCTACTCAACGAAGGAAAAATAGCAATAATATGCCACCAAAGCTTGCAAAAATTCGGGTTGGCTCATACTGATCAGGCACAAAGTGGTTTGATTTATGGGATTATCAGCAAAAATATTACTAATCCAGCAACAGAACAGATATTAATCGAATTTAATAACAATGCTGCAAAAGATTTAAGGAATCACCCGGATATGGCTATCGTCAGTTTCATGCAAGAAAGCATGGGTCATTATCTTGAAAAAATAAAACATATTCACTTCAGAAATGGTGCATTGATCAATAGATTGTTCGCGAGTCAGGAGGACTATAGTTCGAAGGAGAATTTATCCTCACTTAATAATTTAGATGAAACTTTATTCACCATAGTTAATATAAATGAAAATGCTGGCTTATTTAATGCCGTACGTACAAACCTCGATTTTCGCCAGAGTCTTGGACATTACAATCTCACATATTCAGATTGCATCGTAAACAAATCAGCAAGATTATCTCCGGGCGCTTCGGATTCAATTGATACTCTGATTCAA
>JABDFQ010000003.1 GCA_013286495.1 Gammaproteobacteria bacterium
TTTGGTAATGCGGTTAATTCATCACTTCTGCCAAGTTGCATGAGATACTCATAATCAATCACCATTTTCTTGCGTGATTTGGCTGTCATTTCATGTTCGAGTTTCATATTCTTTGCGCGTAATTGTTGCGTGACTTCATTAGTCATGTGTTCCAGTTCGCGACTGCTCGTCTGAATTTTATCGAGAATAGCATTAATATTGATGGCAATATTTGCCACTTCATCTGAACCATTTATTTTCAGGCGTGCAGCAAATAAATTTTTTGTTTCAATATTGCTAATTTTTTTATTTAATCTTTCTACGCGTTTAATGATGGTTTTATAAATGGCATACAATGTAACAGCTGATGATAGAATAGTGAGTAAGGTGATAAACGAGAATGTTTTCGGAATAAAAAACATCAGGGTGAGATAAAAAATCCCCGTTAATCCAACAATCAATGCAGCCATATATTTCTGCTTCATTGATCCTCCTGATTAATTGCAAGATTATTTTTTTTGTTCAGATATATATCATTTTGAGGCTGATCACACTTTAATGCAAGCTGCATTCTTTTAACGTCATGATAACAAATGTAATAATTTTATCGTGTCTATCCATTAAAATTGCATTGCAGTAAAATGTATATATAGATATCCATGAATTTCCATGGAGCATTATAGTGAACCTCAAAACTCATCTACATGGCGGACATATGTCTATGTGGAAAAAGATTTTTGGCAGGGATAACCATGATGATAATAATTATCAGACTGATGATTTCAAATCCTTATTGCATTACGTAAACAATCTTGCAGCGCATAAACTCGGTTATCCTGTTTCGCTACTGACTTATCTTGGTATTGTCGATAACCAATCATTAGGTATTAAGCCTGGTTCGCTTGCCAATGTATTACTGAATAATGTTGGTGATCCATTCAAGGATTCCGAAACATCATTGCTGGAAGTAAAAAAACATGAAAGGGAAATTCTTCTCATTCTGGAAAGATATTATGGGTTGCCATTGAACGATGCGCGTGGCTATGTCACAACAGGTGGCACAGAAGGAAATTTTGCAAGCTTGTGGTGGTCAAAACGTTATGTGATCAATAAGTCCATCGAAACACTGGTTGAAAAAGATAATATTGTTAAGTTGAAGCAAAAGGAAGAACAGGAATTACAGGCGGATCTTGCCAAAATTCCTCTGAATGATTATCAAAAACGCATTGATCAGTTGCAAAAAATCATTGATGCCAAAAATATCATTACTGAAAATAAAAATATTTCCCAGCAATTAATTACACCTACTGTTTTTTATTGCAAGGAACATACGCATTATTCCATTCCAAAAATTGCCGAAGTATTACGTTTAAATGTGCGTCCGGTCAAAGCCAATCAGGATGGCTCGATTGATCTGAAAGATCTCGAAAAGGAATTGTTATTGCATGTTGGTGCTTATCCTTATAGTGGCGTGGTTGTTATTGCCAATATTGGTACGACAATAACCGGTGCGATTGATAATGTTCCAGAGATAAACGCCATGTTAAAACGTATCATGCGCATTCCCAATTTCACCATACACATGGATGGTGCATTAGCAGGTTTTGTTTTACCCGTACTGAAACCTTTTGGTGAAGTGGCAAATTATTTTGATGCCATTGGTGTGAATACGCTCGCAGTCTCTGCGCATAAATATCCAGGGCTTTCGCAACCGTGCGGCATTATTCTTGCGCAAAAGGATTTTTTTAATAAGGCTTTTGAAAAAAGCGAACGTAGTATTGAGTATGTCGGTAATATTGTGGATGTGACAATCACCGGTTCACGTTCGGGGTTGAATGTGCTGATGTTTTATAATGCCCTGCATGCGCTAGGCATGGACAAAGGTGTGGAGAAATTAACGCGCATGGTGGAAGAAAATATTGAACACGCGAGTTATCTTTACAAAAGACTGGTGGAGTTATATGGTTCAGAGCGAGTCAAATATCCATTTCAGTTTAATGTCAGCTTTCCAAAACCTTCAAAAGAATTATCCAAAAAATATCAATTAATGCTAACTGGTGAGAATGCTACGATTTGTGTATTGACCAATGTAACAAAAAAATTGATTGATCAATTCATCAAGGATTTAAAAAACGAGAAGGAGAAAGCCATGTCAAACGTCGATATGAAAGTAGATTACAAGATTCAGACTTTAAATGAAGAGTATGCCAAAGCGGCTACTGAATTATTTATCAAGGCATTTTGTGATAGCGAACCTGTAACAAAATATTTACATGTGAGTTACAAGGATTATGAACCGTTCGCACAGGAAGTGATTAAAAAAGCAGTAAAGGAAGGTTTAAGCAAGATTGCCATTGACAGGCATAATCGTATTATTGCTTGCGCAATTGGTGAAGACCTTGCTGATCCTTTTATTCCACACGAACAACATTATCCAAAATTAAAACCAGTGTTTGCCTTGCTTGATGAATTATCTTCTCCATTTACACAGGGAAAGAAATTTGCAAAAGGCAAAGTATTTCATATCTGGATTGCAGCTGTCGATCAGGCATATCGAGGACTGGGATTATCAACAGAAATTGATATGGCATGTGTTGAAGCAGCAGCGCGAAAAGGATTTGATTATGCTTATGCGGAATTCACCAATGAATTAAGCGAAAAAGTGACTTCGCAATTCAAGATACTGAAATTATGCAATCGTATTCCGTATAACACATTCATTCTCGACAATGGTACAATGCCGTTTCAAGGTGTAGAGGGTGCGGCAGCTAGTTATATTGCAACGATACGACCTGGTGTCAAACTCGAATCGATCGCAAATTCCTACACGACAACGGAAAGATATTAATTAAGACGGGCGTATTTTAAAACTAGAGATATTTCTGATTTTTGAATGCGCCCACTTATTTGAATACATAAAAGGCCTCTATGGATATTGTTGATGAACGCAAACATATTTCTACAGAGGAAAGATCGCTCATTGACCGCCAGGTCAAGGAAGAATTGGTAGAGCATCTTTATCAGGGATGTTTGCCCGGAACAATTACAGGTATGGTGGCAAGTGTTGCCATTTATCTTGATTATTACCGTTATACTTCTTTTCTATTACTAAACTCCTGGCTGGTTACATTTAATTTAATGATGCTTTCGCTGACTGGCTTATTTTTTGTTTACAGAAAATTTAAATCCCAATATACCCTTGATACATGGGAACGTTCTTATTCACTCATGATGATAGGTTGTGCATTATCGTGGGTGCCAATTATTTATATGCTACCAGTGGATGCAGCGCGTCAGTATCTCGCGCTGATGGCATTGTTTCTGGCAACAACAGGTTATGCGACAGGTACCATTGGTCAATTCAAATTATGTGTCAGCACGCTGATTATCATGTTGGTACCTTTAATTATTTGCTGTCTTTATTTAGGCGGTATTTTTTATAATATTATTGCTGCTTATTCGACGATTTACATGTTATTCATGATGGGCATCAATTTACGCAGCACGCAATGGTTCAAAGATTCACTCAAATTAAAACTCGAAAATAATCTTGTTAGTTATCAGGCAAATCATGATGTGTTAACAGACCTGCCTAATCAGCGTTTGTTACCACAATATGTAGAAGCTGCCATGAATACAGTCAGGGAAAGTGGCAAGAATTTTGCATTAATTTCATTTTCGCTGAATCGCATGGAAATGATTAACGATAGTCTTGGTCAAAAAGCAGGGGATAGTATTATTCAATCAGTTGCCAACCGGTTACGTAATTTATCCAAACAGGCTTCACGTCTTCCCAGTGAAACACAATTTGTTATCACGATTTCGCGCAAGGATACATTTAATATTCTCATGGAACCGCTGCAAATTGATGGTGCCGAAAATAAATTACAGCAACTTTTTTCCATTCTGGATGAACCATTTTATCTTGCCGATCGTGGCGTAAAAATAACAGCCAGTGTTGGTGTCAGCTTTTATCCCAAGGATGGTGATAATACTGATACATTGCTTGCGAATGCCGATGCGGCAATGTTGAGTGCAAAACAATTTGGCGGCAATCGCTTTGAATTTTACCGTGCAGAAATCAATGCGCAATTACCTAAACAGTTGGCGCTGGAACATGATTTGCATCAGGCGCTCAACCTGAATCAATTGCAAGTTTATTATCAACCGTTAGTTGATATTAAAACGGGTCGTATCGCAGGTTCCGAAGCATTGATACGCTGGCCGCATCCTGTGCATGGTTTTATTTCGCCAGTGAATTTTATCCCGCTTGCTGAAGAAACAGGATTGATTGTTCCCATCGGTGCATTTGTATTGCGTGAAGCATGTCGTCAAACACGTGTCTGGCAACAAATGGGATTTACAGGTCTGAAAGTGGCAGTCAATGTTTCCGGCAAGCAGTTAACCAGTGATAATTTTATTGAAACAGTACTGGATGCATTAAAAGTCACGGAATTTGATGCGCGATATCTGGAACTGGAAATCACAGAAACAGCTATTCTTGATGAGAAAATCACGAGGATTATCAATGAGTTTACGCGTCTTGGCATTGGTCTTGCTGTTGATGATTTTGGAACAGGTTATTCAGGTCTCAGTTATTTGAAGCGTTTCTCAATTGATAAATTGAAAATAGATCAATCCTTCGTGCGCGATATTCCTGGTAGCAACGATAGCATTACGATTGTTTCAGCCATTCTCGCCATGGCAAAGGAAATGAATGTAAAAAGTCTTGCTGAAGGTGTGGAAACAGAAGAGCAATTACGTTTTCTGCAATCAAAAGGATGTGACTACATACAAGGGTATTACTTCAGTAAACCGCTCGAGGCTAGTTATTTTACTCAGCTTTTGCTAAATTATCCCAATATGCCTGTGTTTTCGAATGTCAATGTTGAAACTGTTTAACTAACCTAAGGAAGGGAATATGAAAAACAGTAAACGCTTATTCAGATTAAGTGCATTGGGATTTCTCGCTTTATCTTCGCAACTTTATGCAGCTGGTTACCGACTCGAATTTCAAAGCGCATCTGTATTGGGTGATGCAGGCGAAGCCGCAGTCGTAGAAGATGCAGGCACAAACTGGTATAACTCCGCGGGTTTAACTTCCCTGCCTTTGCAGGTCGTGATGTCAGGCATTGATGTTTATGCACCAACGACTTTTCATGGCACCGTGAATGCTCCTTCCACACTGAACGAATTTCCTGTACCTATCGATCCGCCTGTCATTCTGACACCAGTCAGTGCCGCTGCACTTAATTTCAATCAAACGGGTACAGCAAGTTCACATCCAAATTCAGTATTACCCGCATTTCATATGTCCATACCAATCAATAATTGTTTTGCCCTGGGTTTAAGTGTGGTACCAGCCTGGGGTTTCACCGAAGATTATGGCGAAGGTTCGATGCTACGTTATAACCTCACACGTGTTTATACCAAAACACTGGATATTTCACCGAGTATTGCATATCAGATCACACCGAAATGGTCAGTTGGTCTTGGCCCTGATGTTTATTATTTCTCTGTGCAAAGTAAAACGCATTCACGTACTGAAGGTATATTGGCACCAGTGGTTGGTACCTCGTTTGACTCCAGCTCACGCTTTACAGCAAATGACTGGCGTGTTGGCGGTCACATTGGTCTCTTGTATCGATATGACGATACCACGCGTGTTGGCTTGAATTATCATTCCAGAGTGAACATGCATTTGAGTGGTGATAGCAGTTTTGTACTCGATGGCGGTGGATTTTTTGAAACCAATACTTTCAAATTGCCAATCGCATTTCCAGCATCAACCACATTAAGTCTTTATCACGATATGTCACCATGCTGGGCACTAATGGGAACAATTGCCTACGATCAATGGAGTTCAATCCAGGATTATCACGCAAGAAATTATATTGAACCACCAACAGCCTTAGACCCAACCGGCATTCTTCCTGATGTTATTCTTCCACAAAAAATGCGTGATACCTTCGATTTGAGTATGGGTACGCATTACAAAATTAATGACTGTCTGATGTTAAGAGCATCGTTTAAATACGAACAGACACCTACTCGTGATCAATATCGTGATGTGAATTTCCCTGATGGCACGAAATATGGCATACAGATTGGCGCACGCTATACAGTAAACAAACAAGTAGCGCTGGATTTTCTGTACGGCCATGTATTTGTTCCTTCAGTGCATATTCATGATGTCAATCCAGTTACCGATGCGACAGCAACTGGTCATCAAAATACATCCATTGATTTACTGGGTGGCCAATTGGTCTGGAATATATAGATATAAAAGAGATAAAAAAAACCCGCGGTATGAAATCATGCCGCGGGTTTTTTATTGTCAGATAAATTAGTCAGTACTGGTTGTAGTTGTTGTGCTGGTTGTACTGTTTTTAACGTTTGTATTACTTGAAAATGCTTTTTTCAATTCTTCCAGTTCTTTTTTCATCTGTGCAATTTTATCTGCTCGGCACATTTTGACGGTATCGCTGTCAATATTTACATCTTTTACGCTTTGACCAAGAATGACTGGTTTCATGCAATCTTTCCAGAAACGCTTATCAGTAGAACCTTGTGAATAGCCGGCATCCATACAGGCTTTTGCAATGCTGGCACAAGGTTTGCTGTCATCTGACATATCCTGATCAGCAAGAACAGGTTGTGCCAGAAATGCTGCTGCTACGACAATCGCTAAATGAAATTTACGCATGGGGAGATCTCCTTCGTTTGATTTAATCCATAAATATTTATGACCATAAGCCTATATTGTGACATATCTGCAGGTGAACAGCGGTATTTGAGGGTCAAAAATGACTAAATAATAAACATTATGTATTGTTTTGGAGGTTAAATTGCCCCATGTTTTTTAATAAGATCGATCACTTTTTTCATGAGTTGCGGGACATGATCGACGCTATCGGCACTGTTCAGGGCGATCACTACAATCATCTGGGTTGCAGGATCAAACACATACAATACCCGATAGCCAATGGTGCTGCCTTCATAGGTGTAATAAACATCAGGAGCTAACTGTTTCTGAATTCCCAGGCCAAAACATTGTGGTTCACCGGGTGCAACGGCTTGACCTGTCTTCATGGAAACACAGGTGAGTAGTTGTTGGCGTTGTTCAGCTGTTAATAAAGTAGCTGAAGTATATAAAGCCTTGACCCACATTAAAACATTCATGGGTGTACTGGTGATATTTCCCGACGCATAAGACCAGGAAAGTGGGAAGGAGGTGACATCGGTATTCAATGGAAAATGGGTATCATGTTCAGGATCGGTTATATGCATATAACCATGCACCATGCGTTTATAAATATAATCCGGATAGCCATTCACAAACGCATATGAATGCATTAAGCGTAAAGTTGAAAGATTAAAAAATCGTGACTTCATTTCCTCTTCCAGCGTTTGTCCAGTGACTTTTTCTATAATCATACCCAGCAGATAATAACCGGTATTGGAATATAACCAGCCTTGTCCTGGTGCAAAGGCAACGGATGATGGAAGTTTATAAACATAATCCACGATTTCTGCTGGTGTAAATCCACGATGAGGGTGGTTGGCAAAGTCACGCCAGAACTCATCAAGATAACTGTATTCCTTTATACCGCTAGTCATATTCAGCAATTGCTTAAGCGTGATATTTCCCCATGCAGGATATTGCGGCAGATACTTGCTGACAGGATCATCAATGCTAAATCCGGGATATTCCTTTTCGAGTTGCAGGATAATGACAGCAGTAAAGGATTTGGTAATGCTGCCAATTTGCCAGAGATTATTGGCTGAGATTTTTTTTGATTTTTTGTTATCCGTGTAACCACTTAAAACTGGTTTCATTTCGCTAAGTTTGGGTGTGTAGATTTGAATGGCGATAGCAGTAATGCCTTCATCCTGACGATGTTGTTGCAAATAAGCATCTGTTGCCTGTTTTACTTCCTGATAAAGCGGCAATGCACGCGAATTGGCGTAAGGAAAACTGAGAAGCAGGATGGCTAACAGATAACGCAACATGAAACTAACTCCTCATTTTACAAATACTTAGCTGGATAAGTGTTTCCAGTCATTTATTTTACAGTGTAGCATAATAGCGCAAATTACCGAAAGCTGAAAGAGTAGTGACTAATCAGGGTAAAGTTGTTAGTATCGCCGCGAACAATGACTTAACAAATATAAAATTGAGGATAAAAAGAATGAGCTTTTCAACGAATACTTTCGATAAAAATAATAATGAGAATAAAAATGATAATGATTTCGAACCAGACATCATCATGCCGACACAATACACGACAAATGACACAAACACTGAAACCACACCCATTGCGCAAAGTCCCGAACTTCAGAGAAATCTGAGAGAGAACGAAGATCAGAAATGTAATGAAACTGTAGGCATTATTTTATTGGCTGCGCTTGCTCTCACTGCTGTAGCTGGTGTGGGTGGTGCCGTGGCCGGGGTCAAGAAAGATCAATTCGGTCAGTATATAGCTGGGTGTATGCTTCTGTCGTTACTCTTAAGCACGGTTGGACGTGCTGGTTATACAGCTCTGCGCGACCGTGATTTTTTCTCTTCCTGCAATTTTTTTAAGCCAAAAAATAAGCATACCGAAGATTATGTTAATACTTATTCAGCTACACGATCTGCTGAATTGCCGGATATTACGGAGCGGCGGATGAGTTTGTTGGCGAGTAGTAGTGGTTATGTAGGTTGAGTTGAGGAGAGCTGTCATCTAACGGAGAGCTGTCAACCTGCAACGGAGAGCTGTCATCCTGAGCGCGGCTCTTGCTTTTGTGCGAAGGATCTCATGGAGAATGCATGAATTGATCGAGGGATCCTTCACGCAAAAGCAAGAGCCGCGCTCAGGATGACAGCTCTCCGTTGCAGGATGACAGCTCTCCATAACATTCTTACTTCAAATTCCCCAGCAACTCCCGCATTTTTGCCTTGATCATATCAATCGCGATACGATTGCCGCCACCGCGTGGCACGATCAGATCGGCATAGCGTTTTGAAGGATCAATAAACTGCAGATACATCGGACGTACGGTTTCCTCATATTGCTTCAATACCGACTCCATTGAGCGTCCACGTTCACGAATATCGCGATTCAAACGGCGAATGAGGCAAATATCCAGCGCGGTTTCCATGTAAATGCGAATATCCATCAAATCACGCAAAGTCGGTTCAGCAAATAGCATAATGCCTTCGAGCACAATAATGGCATGCTGTCCAATGGGACGAGTGGTTTTTTCGCGCGCATGCAATGCATGATTATATAAGGGAATCTGTATGGACTTGCCTTCCTGCAATTGCTGCAAATGGTTTAATAATAATTGATGATCAAAAGCATCTGGATGGTCGTAATTAACTTTGGCTCTTTCTTCAAACGGAATGTTGGAGTGGTCCTTGTAATAAGAATCTTCATGAATCACCACCACCTGATCAGAACCTAATTCATTGACAATGGTATTGGCGAGTAAACTTTTTCCTGATCCTGATGCACCTGAAATACCAATAATGATCGCGTTTTTTTTATTCAAGGCTCCTCCTCCGAATGACGTTTTAATAAGATATAAATTGCACCACGACTACCATGTGTTGAGGCAGCAGAACAAAATGCAAGTATAGAATGTAAATTACGTAGCCAATGGTTTAGTTTATTTTTTAGTATGGGCATTTTACTGTGATGTCCCTTACCATGAATAATCAGTACAACACGATATCCTTGTTGCAAAGAGTGTTGTAAAAACTCATCGACAATTGCTTTTGCATCTTCCACAGTGAACCCATGCAGGTCAAGCGTCGCGTCCACATTATATTGACCTTTGCGCAAATTGCGAAGGATTTTATTGGAAATTCCTGACTGTTTGAAGGAAATAAATTCTTCGCCAGACACGGGGTCTTGCAGCGTGCCTTCACGCAAGTGCAGGGAAGTGGCGTCCTGACGAATGCTGGTGCGTTTACTGGGTGAAGGTTTGGGTCGTAAATGAATTTTATCGCTGTGAAGTGGTTTTGTGCCCTGAACGGCTGCATGAAAGCTGTCGAGGTCTTCCTGGTTGATTTTAGACCGTTTTTTAGGCATGACTGCTCCCGCAGGGATGGTGATTGATATAATCTACCCACAAACGACTGTTTTTGCTATATAATCGCTGGTTTTGCGCGGGTGAGGTTTAGCAATGAGCAGTCAGCAAAATAGTAGTGATATTTTGCAACGTTTTATTTTCGAAGAAGCGCCAGTACGCGGAGAATATATCCATCTGGATAAAGCATTTCAGGAAATTATCCAGCAACATGCTTATCCGCCATCATTAAAAAAATTACTCGGTGAAGTATTATGCGTCGCAGGATTACTGAGAGCCGTTCTTAAATTTGATGGTCATCTGACCGTACAATTTAGTGGTGAAGGCAAATTAAAATTATTAATCGCGCAATGTGATCATACTTTTCAGTTACGTGCACTCGCAAAGTGGGAAGGAAAAAGTCTGACAGAAAAACAATTGATGCAGGCGCTGCAAGAAGGAACGCTTGCGATCATGCTGGATTCTGATACGGGTAATCGTTATCAGGGTATTGTTGCATGGCAAGGCAATTCGCTCGCCGAATCGCTGGAAAATTATTTTAAACATTCCGAGCAGTTGGCAACCAGAATATGGTTAGCCGTAGATGATAAATCGGCTGCTGGATTTTTATTGCAGATTATTCCTGGAAAAGATTCCCAGGAAGAAACTGCGCAGCTTGAAGATTGGCAGCGCATTACAGAGCGCATGCAACATTTAACGGCAAAGGATTTATTGTCAGCGCGTTATCCAGACATATTAAATGAATTTTATGCTGAAGAAGATGTACGCATTTTTCCAGCACAGGATGTGATATTCAAATGTCGCTGTTCGCAAAAACGTGGTGAAGAAGCAATTTTGATTCTTGGCAAGGAAGAAGCGCTTGCTGAACTGGATGACAAGCAAACATTGGTTGTTACCTGTGATTTTTGTAATCGTGAATATGTTTTTGATCGTGATGCGGTCATGAGCATTTTCACACAAACCAAACACTGAGGCTGTGATGAAAAAGAAAAAAGCGATTATATCTGTCATTATTCTTTCTGCTGTTGTGATCTGGGGAATATCAAAATATCGGGCGCATGATAATAATGCAGCATCATCTCTCATTTATGTGCAAGCAGTAGAAGTGAAAGAATCATCTCTTCCATCACGCACCAATGCCATTGGTACCTTGACAGCGCATAGTGTCGATATTACGCCAGAACTTCCAGGTCACGTGAAGGAAGTTTATTTCACTGATGGTACCTTCGTAAAACAGGGTACAGCACTTATTCAACTGGATGATGCGGTATATAAAGCGAAATATGAATCAGCAAAAGCGCATCTTGCGTATAGTGAAAATGATTTTAGACGCAAACATTTATTAGGTAAGCAAGGTGCGATTGCCCAGCAGGCAATTGATCAGGCAGAAGCTGATGTGAAGGAAAAACGTGCGATTGCAGAAGAAAACAGGGTGATGTTGAATAAAATGCGCATGCTGGCACCGTTTGATGGCATTGTTGGCAAATGTAATGTTGGTCCTGGTGATTATGTCAAAACGGGAGACAAACTGGTTTCATTGACAGATAAAAAACATTTGCGTATCGAATATAATGTTCCAGAAAAATATTTGCCGGCATTACATTTGCAACAGCAAGTTCATATCAGCAGTTCCACTTATCCCGGCAAAATATTCACCGGCAAAGTTACCTTTATTTCACCGACAATTTCTGCCACCAATCGTTCAGTTGAAATTTACGCAGCCGTGTCAAATGATGCTGATGAATTAGCGCCAGGCATGTTTGTGAATGTAAATCATATGCTGGGAGTAAATGAAAAAGTCATGATGATACCAGCAAGAAGTCTCGTGCCGATTCTCGATGGACAACAAGTTTATCGTATTGTTGATGGCAAGGCTTATGCAGTCTCCGTGCTGACAGGCAAGCGTAACCATGAAGCTGTACAAATCACACAAGGTTTGAACTTTGGTGACACCGTCATTACTGATGGACAAATAAAATTGAAAAACGGCGCACTCGTTAAAGTAAAAAGTTAACTATTCTATCCAGGCGAGAGATTTATAGTGAATTTACCTGCATTTTGTATCAAGCGTCCTGCTTTTACCATTGTCATCAGTTTGGTCATGAGCATTATTGGCGTAATTGGTTTCATGAATCTTCCGGTGCGCTGGATTCCGAATATTAATCCGCCTGAAGTTTCCATTCGCACGCTATATATTGGTGCAAATGCGCGTTTGATTGAACGCGATGTGACGAAAGTAATAGAAGATTCCTTGTCAGGCGTCAGTAGTGTGGAAATGATTTCATCCAAAAGTCGCCAGGGAACCAGTGAGATTTCCATACAATTCAAACTCGGTGTGAATATGGATACTGCAGTTGAAGACGTCAGAAGCAGTATCGAACGTGTACGCGCTATTTTACCCAAGGATGTTGAAAGTCCAATTGTTGCCAAGGCAAATCCAAATACCGATCCTATTCTTTATATTTCATTTAATGATTCACATCGTAATGAACGTGAATTAAGTGATTACATCAGGGAATATGTCGTGCCATCATTTGAAACCATTGATGGTGTTGGCAGTGTTTCAGTTTTTGGCAAACGCGTTTCTGCCATGCGCATCACGCTTGATCCTGCAAAAATGGCAGCAGCCAATGTAACAGCAGATGAAGTATCGCAATTATTGCGCGAACAGAATGCATCCATTCCAGGTGGACAAATTCGTGGAATCGATCGTTATTACAGTATTGTGACAGATACTGGATTAAAATCAGCGGAACAGTTTAACGACCTGATTATCCGCGATCAGCAAAATCAGGTGTTGCGATTAAAAGATATTGGCGAAGCACAATTGGGAACAGAAGATAATGATTCTGTTTTTCGCATTAATGGCAAACCAGGTATTGCATTGGGTATCATTCCGCAATCGACTGCTAATCCATTGAATATTGAAGAACAAGTACAAAAAACATTTTCCGCATTAAAAAAAGTTTTACCTGCTGGCATGCAAGCGAATATTGTTTTTAATCAGGCGGATTATATTCGCGCTTCCATTCACAGTGTTTATGAATCCTTTATTGAAGCGGTGTTATTTGTCTGGATAGTTATTTTATTATTTCTTTGCAGTTTCCGGGCAACACTCATACCTATTATTACCATTCCTGTTTGTCTTGTTTCGACATTTGCCATTTTATATTTCATGCACTTTTCGATTAACACCATCACACTGATGGCATTTGTTCTTGCAATTGGTCTTGTGGTGGATGATGCGATTGTCATGCTGGAAAATATCAGTCGCCATATGGAAAGTGGTTTAACAGCACGACAAGCAGCGTTGAAAGGCAGCAAGGAAATTATTTTCCCCATCATTGCGATGACACTGACATTAGCAGCTGTTTATGCGCCAATTGCCTTCACGCCTGGATTATTAGGCGTATTATTTCGTGAATTCACTTTTACCCTGGCTGGTGCTGTCATTGTTTCAGGTATTGTTGCATTAACATTATCACCGATGATGTGTGCACGTTTACTGGATAAGGTCAGTCATACCAATAAATATGCAGAATGGCAGCAGCGTCAATTAGCGCGCCTGCAGGAAAAATATCAGCACGCACTGGTTTATATTCTTCGTAAACGTAAATGGCTGATGCTGGGATTATTACTGATTGCAGCATTGGGTGCCGGTTTATATAAGTGGACAGCTTCGGAACTTGCGCCAGCAGAAGATATGAATCATTTATATGTTTCCATTGCAGCACCTCGCAGTGCGAGTGTTGCGTACACTGATTCCTATGTAAAACAAATAGAAAAATTATATGCAGACATTCCTGATATTGAATCTTATTTCAGTATGGGTGGCATGTGGTCACCATCACGCGCATTTCAATTGTTGTTATTGAAACCGCGTGATCAACGCAAAATGACCATGAATGAAATTATAGAAAAATTAACTGCACAAACTTCTTCGGCTTCAGGTGTGAGAGTGAATGTCATGGCACCACCACCAGCGCTCGCGCAAGCTGCTCGAAATGATGATGGTGATAATCTCGGTATAGTCTTAATGACATCCAGTGATTACCGCAAACTACATCAAACTGCAAAACAAGTCGTCGATGCCATTAAACAATTACCCATGTTTTCTTATGCGGATTATTCATTGAAATGGGATACGCAACAATTCGAAGTAAATGTTGATCGGGATAAAGCTGCAGATTTGCGCGTGCCGATTTCATCCATCACCAATACCTTGTCGACATTAATTGCAGGAAAAATTGTTGGTAAAATGGATGAAGCCAATATCTGGTTGCAAATGAATAGGCAAGCTTTAGCTGATCCAGAAATTTTCCATCAATTATATGTGCGTAACAGTGAAAGCAAAATGGTGCCTTTATCCAGTTTGTTAAGCGTCAGTGAAACCGCAACATCAGAAATGTTCAAGCATAATGAGCGTTTACGTTCCGATGATATTTTCCTGAATTTATCGCCTGAGTTCAAAGTGTCAGAAGCCATTGCTGCCCTGGAAAAAATTGCGAAGGAATATATTCCTGCTGATGTGAAATATAGTTTTTCAGGTCAGGCAAAAACTTTTCTTGAATCCAGTGGTAAAACGGTTATCACTTTTCTGCTGGCGCTGATATTTATTTATCTGGTATTAGTGGCGCAATTCGAAAGTTTCACTGATCCACTCATCATTTTATTTACTGTGCCATTTGCGATGGTTGGTGCGTTGATCACATTGAAATTATTTGGCGGCAGTCTGAATATTTATAGCAATATTGGTTTGATTACTTTGGTTGGGCTTATTTCCAAACACGGTATTCTGATTACTGATTTTGCGAATCGCTTGCGGCAAGCTGGAAAATCGATAGAAGAAGCTGTCATTGAATCGTGTGCATTGCGCTTGCGTCCGATATTAATGACAACGGCTGCGATGATATTGGGAGCATTACCGTTGGCATTTGCGACCGGGCCTGGTGCTGAGAGCCGGCAGCAAATTGGTTTGGTGATTACAGGTGGATTGTTGTTTGGCACATTTTTTTCATTGATTGTGGTGCCGGTGACTTATACCTATCTCGCACGCTTTCGTAAAATTGAGCAGGATGATGATCTTGCTTTGCATGACAGTCCGCCGCATAACGCAACGCTTTGAACTATTGTAAGAGGAAAAAACATGCAATTACTTTTTGAAATTCTTCCAGTTTTCTTATTTTTTTTGACATTTAAAATTTATGGCATATATGCAGCGACACTCGTTGGTATTATCGCCACATTCATTCAGCTATTGATCACGCGTATTTTCCAGCGCAAGTGGGACAAGAAGCAGGGTATTACACTCGCAATATTCATGATATTTGGTGGCATGACATTATATTTTCATGATCCTATTTTTGTGAAATGGAAACCGACTATCATTTTCTGGATATTTGCAGTCGTATTATTAATCACACAATTTTTTACAAAAAAACCTCTGATGCAGCGCATGATGGAAAGCATGCTGGAAGCGCGTGGACAGGTACCGCAGAGTGTATGGAAATATGTTAATTTTTTCTGGGCGTTATTTTTCAGCGTCATGGGTGCAGTCAATTTATATATTGCCTATACCTATAACGATGACGTCTGGGTTAATTTCAAATTTTATGGCATCACCATATCCTTCCTTGTATTCAGCATCATCCAGGCGCTTTATTTATCGCGCTTTCTGATTGAGGGGGAGTCGAAGGAATAATGTCACTGCAACGCGCTGCACTCATTCGTGAACGTTTGCAACAAGCGTTTGCACCGACGCATCTGGAAGTGATAGATGAGAGTGATAAGCATGTCGGTCATGCTGGTCATCAGGGTGGTGGAAGACATTTTGCGATTGTGATATCAGCAGAATGTCTTGTTGACCTGAAACGAGTCGATGCGCACAGACGCATTTATGCGCTGTTTGAAGATATGATGCCGGATAAAATACATGCATTGCGGATTGTTATAAAACAATAAATATCCAATTATTTGCTATACTTGTAAGCACAAATATCTCCACATTCATTCATCAAGTATAATATTAATATAATAAAATATTGAAAAACGAGGCGTTTTTATGGGTTATCCCCGAGAGTTTTATTACAACAGGAAAATAAATCGCGAGCGTGAAGTTTACGGGCGCACGCCTCCTGGCCAATTAAATATTCAAAGACTAATAAAAAATATACCCGCTTTTAAAAAATTAAATTCAGTAGCTGATGTTGAAAAAAATAAAAAAGTATTAGTGTTGTCAGATTATGCTATCAAGCAAAGAATTATAAATAAAAAAAGTGAAGGTATCTGGCTTGTTCTATCTGCATTAGATGCAGCAGGATTTCATATTTATCATGCTCATTCCCCGTCTGGAAAACTGGAAAAAATCGATACGAAGAAAATATGGAATTCTCTTGCAGACTCATTGACAATTACCAAGCCTAACATAGCTCCAGATGAAAAGGTTATCAAAAGAGCAGAAGCTACTTTGGGAATAACAAAAGATCGAATAGCTATTATCAACCATCATTGGTTGTCGGTATTGTTAAATGAAATAAAAATCGAAGCAATACCAGAGCTGGATACTTCCGATGTGTTAGATGATTTGGTAAAGCATCAACTTAATAAAATTCTGAAAGATTCAATTCCTCCCATACAAAAAATACGTAACAGCAAATTTTCTGAAGCAACCAATCGCATCGCACTTGAATGCCAGCAACAATATCCCGAAATACCTGTTATTGATGAATATACAGCATTATGCCTGACTGAAAAGCAGCTTGATCATTTAGTAAAAAATAAAGAACTTGTTTTACATGGAAGAAAAATTACCTGGAGTAATCTTAAGGAAATTAAATCTATTGAACTAACAGGATTTTTTGAGGAAAAAGATTTAGCTTATGAAAGTATGCTGGTTTTGCAACAGGAAGCCTCTCAATCTATAAAGTTGTCTGCTCCACTGATTATGGATCAAATAAACTATGCTCATACAATCGCGATTTACCATGCCAACATGTGGGGTTGGGACGATGATGAAAGAAATACAAAAATAGAGACGCGCGAAGCAAAATCTGTCCGGCACAATCGGGATCGTTTTTTTACACATCAACCTGAATCAGAGCAATTTCAATTTAAATTTAAGGGTAACAAAAAAACATTAGATGATTCCATGGTGATTGAACAATTATCTCAATATTTAATTGTTACACAATCCCGAGATCGTAAATTCATTCCTAAAATACAGGATGGAATATGTAAAGTCCTGTCTGAATTATTTCTGAAAATGACGCCGATGGAATTTAATCAATTCCTGGAGTCGATAGCAGCATGGAATGGTACGAAAGCAGCGCTTGATAATACGCTTGCTCAGCATTTTAAAACAATTCTTAAAGGTTTCAGAAAACATTGTGTGCGTGCTTCTTCAGACAAGAAAACAGTGTTTGCTGGAAATGCAATTGCCGAATTACTTGCAAATGATCAGGGTGCATATATATTACAAAATCCATGGCATGAAGTAGCAGTTAAATATTCAATCGAAGATAAAGCATGGCATTACTATAATTCGAATAATTCAGGAATTATTAAATGTTCAAGCAATGAACTTGCAACCATTCTTGAAGATTCGATTGGATCATTGATTGATGTGGTGAATCCTCGACATGATTTCAAACCAATCATTAATAGCATCAATCATTTTATTGCTGAAGGTGGCTTATTGTCGCTCGTGAGCTGTAATAATTCAGATGAAATACTTAAGTTATTTTCTGGTAATATTGCATTCGACGCAAACGAATTACATGGAATATTACTAAGGTCAACGAGTGGTGAGCCAGCCTGGATATATGGACTGCAAAGTGCTAATCCGCGTATCCAGGCTTTTACCATAAACCTGTTATCACAATTTAAGGCGTGCTATCCATCATCTTATGGCGAACAATTAGCGAAAAGTATCGCTACTATTTCAGGCATGGAAAAGTTGGCGGTTGCTGAGATCCTGATTAAAGCTAAAGGCTTTCAAAATGCGGATCCTGAATTATTGGATATCATCAATGCAGTTAGCAATTTCGCATCGCACAAGGAATTGAGAGAGACATTTGTAAATAAATTACAAGGCAGTAGTGAGCAATCCTTCAATCATTACGATCCACAGGGTTACTGTCAATCACTGGCAAGCGGTGTAAGAAAAAAATGTCTGATTAAACTTGCATCCTCTGAAGCTGTTACTGCAATGAATTTAAAATTACAAAAATATTGCATGAGTATTAATAGGCCATGCTTTTATGTGAATAGCCCAGATGATTTAACTTGTCAGGCTGCTTCCATCAAGCGGAATAGTGACAACACAGGTAAGCTTGTCAAAAGACCATCTGGTGCTTTTTATGATTTTTTAATGCAAAATTATTATAAGGATAATCCACCGCTCATTATTATTAATTATGATAATTTTTCCTCTGATGACATTATTCATTTTAATTCCATGTTTGATGATATAAGAAAAGCCGATGGTATTTCAGTCCCGGAATTCGCCACTATTGTAGCGCTTATAGATCGGAAAAAGTCAGATAGTTATGAAGGAAATGATTTAACTTCGCGATTTCCAGATGCTATGGATGTTTGCCCTTTTACACAGACAGATCTTATGCCTGTCCTTCCAGATATCAGCACAGCAACAAGCACAAAAGCAAAAAAAATTAATTTATGTCATGGAGATAACTGGCGAGAAAAACTGTTAGGCCAATGGATAATAAAAAAAGATAAATTATATTTTAGGGAAGGCAAACTTGCGAAAGTTTTGCAATCTGCTATCAAGCGCCGAGTTCCAGTTGAAATTCAAAATGGACTCTGGGAAGACCCATCATTTCAATACTTCTGGGAAGAGGCGAGGACATTGGGATATTTTCCTGTCTTGGGAAAAAAATATCCTCTCGACAAAATCAAATTTATCAAAAGCGAAGGATATAACTGGGAACGTTTGCGTCAGTATGCAAAATTTTCCCATGGAGTTAAAACAGATAATTTATACAATCTAAATCCAGGAATGCTGCAAGATTATTATTATCATTATCAATGCGACAATGAATCAAAACAGCTTGATACACTCAATGGTTTGATAAAAACTCACAAGAATAAAAGCTTATCATTGAATTTGACACGCGAATTAACTGAGGATCAATGGGCTGAATTACTCATTGAATGCAGTAAATATAATGTTAAGCTTGATTGTTATTGCACTCCAGGTGTGGATTTGCCAAAGGAACTAAATCCTTCCTGGTCAGTTGCACCGCCAGCTGAACCACTTGTCTGGAAAAAGTTAGAATCCAGTTCTGCCATTGTCATCCGCAGTAGCGATGCAGATGTGACTGTAAATATGATCACAGCAACTGAGCGCGACTGGAAAATAATAGATATCACGGAATGCAGTGACAATGATTTGATAGTAAATCTTGATGCCAGGTTTGATGAAAATGTTCCGCACTTTGAGTTCACAGAGACTGATTGTGTTCTGAAGCAAGCATTAGCGAATAATGAGAATATTATTTTAAAAGGTAAATTTTCTCCAGAATTAATTGATAAATTAGCACCTGTTTTATTGAAGAAACAATCTTCACCGGGACAACTGGTATTAGTGAGTGATGAGACGAATCAATTTAATTTTCTGCCAACCGAATATCACGATGTCACATTCTATGAGAAAATTAAGATCCTGCAACAAAAACTGCAAAAAACAATAAGCGAGGACGAGTTGGCTGTTTTAAGAAATGCTAAAAATGAAACCTTAAGTCAGTGGCTAGCTCGTCTTGCATATCCTGATGTTTTGCAAAACAAGGATCCCTGGCAGGGTTTACATGGATTATCAGGTGATATTCAATTACAACCATTCGATTTGCATGATACAGAAAAAGAATCTGCTGACTTTATCAAGGAACGTAAGGAATCAGTACAGGCAATTTTAAAAAATTCACCTTATGCTTATATCACTGGACATACTGGTGTTGCTAAAACTACTTTTGTGCAAAAGCATTTGGCTGATGATAAAACACACTTGCATATGGGTGAAGAATCCATTGCAATATGGGCGGATGATAATGCCACAGATGATTTGAAGGTTTTATTCATTGATGAAGTGAATATGGCGTCACGGCAATGGAGCATGTTTGAAGGATTATACAATGATCCACCTGGAATTTTGATTAATGGACAATACAAAACATTATCGAAAAATCATAAAGTCATTTTTGCTGGTAATCCATTGAATTATGGTGAGAACCGTGAATTCCCGCAATTTTTCCACCAGCATGGTAATGCTATTATTTTTAAACCTTTACCCATGGCTTATATTTATGAGGAAATTTTAAAACCTATTTTCAAGGGAACCATGCTTGAAGAAAAGACAGCAGAAATTTCTGCGGAATTATTATCAGTATATTATTACATCTGTGAACGTTCTTCAGACAAAATACTCATTTCACCGCGTGAGCTTGAGATGATGGCAATGTTTATCCTGGCGCGCACACATCATGGTTATGATCTGGATGTCATTCAGAATATGAGTCATCTTCCTGGCCATTATGCTTATCATGTTGCAAAATCCCTGGTTCCTGCCAAATATCAGACGGAATTCGAGGAAAAATTTGGTCATAAACAAATTAATGTCTTCCCTCAAAATAAACCTGATGATTTTATTTTGACGGAATCTCGTTATTTGTTATATCAGCAGATTTCTGATTTATTAAAAGTAAGCGAATATCAGCGTAATTATGCTAATAACTCGCAGCAATTCGCTGGATCACTGGGGATGATAATAGAAGGTGATTCAGGTGAGGGAAAAAGTAAACTGGTTATAGCGAACTTGATCGCTAATGGGTATCAGGAAGCAACTCATGCTACACAGAAAGAAAAAATATTTTACTCAATGCCTGCGAGTATGCCATATGATGAAAAAATCAAACTTTTATTACAGGCATACAAGGAAGGTGCGATCGTTGTAATTGATGAAATCAATAGTACACCCATGATGGAGCGTTTCCTGAATTTGATCTCAGCATCCAAAAACAAGGATGAGCTAATACCAAAAGCTGGTTTTAAAATAATTGGCACGCAAAATCCTGTTGAGCAAGGCGGCCGATATGCGATGACAGATGCATTGGCAAGACGTTTCCTCACTTGTACTTTACCTAAATATAAACCACATGAAATGAAACGAATCATCATCGAGCGCGGTGTTGATGATGAAATGGCTAATTTTATGATTAAGGAATATTTGAACAGGGTAGAAAATGACAAGAAAATGACATTCAGGAACTTGAGCAATGCAGTTGATGATTATCTCGAAGCTTGCAAACGACATAGCAGCAATCAAAAAATTATCTTAAATGAAATACGTCAGCATTCCAGCGCATTTGATGCAGCAAAATACGGTGATGTTGAAAGACTGAATGAATTAGCGAATAAAAATATTGATCTTGATGAATCTGACTCATTTGGCATGACGCCGCTTATGTATGCAGCGGAAAATAATCAGATTGATTGTATTCAGGCTTTGCTTAATGCAGGTGTAAATATTAGAAAGACTGATACATTTGGTTTAACGCCTGTAATGATAGCAGCTAAAAATAATTGTATAAAATCTATTACCCTGCTGGCAAAAGCAGGTTGTGATGTTGATGCGACGAATAAGAATGGAACCACAGCTGCCATTTTCGCAGCAGCAAAGGGATTTAACGAAACCCTGCTTGCATTAAAAAATGCCGGAGCGGATCTTGAAAAAGCCGATAAGTTTGGTATTACCGCGAAGTATATTGCAGCCCAAAATGGCTATCATCTTTCTGCTCTGGAAGGCGATATCACCAAGCCACAAACGGGAAAAAAATTATTCTAATCAGAATGTCATCAAATTTTTCAGGTTTGTTTTGGTCTGTCCTGACAATTCGAGTAAATTATCAATATTATTCATCGGCGAAATAAATAATGGTTTAAACGTATCTGTAAACGCAGCGGATGAACTGACTTCGTACCTGATCAATCGTGGTTTTACACATGACCACGTACCATCATTTGTTATAGTCAATTCAATTTCTGCATCAACTTGCAAAATTGTTTCCAGCTCCGAATCCTTTTGATCCGTGTGTAATTCAGCAAAATCATTATTTTTCGGCTTGCAATACGACAATCCATCAGGATTGCTAATCAGTGTATTAAATGACGCGCTATATTCGCAAACTAATTTGTCATTTTTAATCGTCCAGTTTTGAGATTTGGAAGTAGTTCTGCCAATCGTTGCATGTTCACCAAAATGCTTTTCAGCAATACTGTCAGCCAAAAAACCACCTATTTTTTGGCCACCATTTGCGCGTAACCAATGGGTATAGAGGTTTTTGTTTTCTGTATCATTTAGTTTATGACATAAATCAAAAATATTTGCTTCATATATCAGATAAGCAATGTCCATGCTGATATCATGATATATTTTCATGAACTCCAGATCATTCAGAGGGCGAGGTTTGCTATCATTTTTTATAAGATCATCGAATAATTTAATTATATTTTTATCAAGGAAAATATGAATTGGTTTACTGTGATGATAGTTACTATAAAAATAAATCGCATTATCTTCCGTGGTACGAATAAGACATGTTTGCTTTAATGAACTGATATCGTTGATTGAACAGCGTAACACGACATTGCAATTTATTGCTTTTTTTCCGTGAATGGTGATTGTATTTGCTCGAATAAAATCAAGAAAAGTTGTATGGCGATCACCTCTCGAATTCATCAGATCTTCTTGCCAGGCGCGAAGCTGAGTCGTAATAATTTCACCATCATTATTTGGCGGATAGGTGAAATGCCATTGGCCAAATTCACTGCGATAGTGAGCTATAAAATTATTAAATATCTCATGTATATAATTTACATTACTGCCTGAATAGACGGGATTGATGACATTTTTTAATTTAATCTCTTCATTCAGTTCCAGATAATTGCCAAATGCATCTATTTTATTTGTGCGGGGATGGAGAATAGGTAAATGTAAAAGATATTCAAGAACAGCAGGTATCGTTTGCCTGTCGGTAGAGTATTCTTTTAGTATGCCGATAATACGTTGTAGTAATGTCATTTTTTTTTCATCGGTCAAAAATAAGTTTTGTAATTCACCTCTCTTTTTTGACAAATGCAGAATCATTCGGCGACTAGTATCATAATCTGGATTAAATTTGATAAGATCCAGCAGTCTGAGGCTTTCATTGAGAATAAGATTAAAAGTATCGAATGGATTTTTATCATTACTTAGTTTATGAGAGTACGGCGTAAGATATTTTTGCAAATCTTCACCACCAAGCATGGAGTTATTTATAAACGATGAATCTGTTTGTTCCACGGGAATATTGTCTGTCTTGAAAGTAAGTCCTGCCTCACGTGACATTAACCATTGAGCCAGTATTTGTTGACGCGGATTTCCTTTGGTGCGCAGTGAATCATAAAAAGTCAGGGCGCGATCGCAATGTGTGTATATTTTAAATTTATCCTGAGCGTAATCACGCAAGGATTCCATAGTATGAAAGCCTGCGAATGACCAGCGTTTATTATCAGCCATCAATTGTTGAATATCATGAAAATTGAGTGCAAGCTGCATTTTGATGGCGATTCTAAAAATAATTTTCAGCGGTAAATTAGCAACTGGTTCGTAACAAGTCATCTGATATAAAAAATACAGGAAATTGCGATAATTCCTGTTGTTTGCAATATAATCCTGAATCAGCAATGAACCAAATTCAGATTCAGGTTCAATATTGTATTGCAACTTTAATTCTTTTGCTGCCTTGATAATGATATTCAGTCTGTCAAGCGTGTTATCAAGTAACTTTCTGGTACTTTCAACTCCAGCATTACTAGTCATCGCCTCATAATATTTTTTGGAAGAGTTCAGTGCTTCCAGCATGCTTTTTTCAAAACCTGATGTTGAAATATATAGTCGAATGAAATCTGGATAGACACCGCAATTTAATAATTCCTGTAATAAATAAAAAATTTTCTGATTATGCAAAATAATAGCCCAAATATCCTGTTTTAATCGTGAATGAATAAAAGTTATATCTGCACGCGTTGGTTTGTAACCGATTTGCAAAAGATAATAAAACACTTCATGTCCATGAGGGGCAAGCAACATTTGTTGCCATATATTTATTGTTTCATCTGGAGGCATTGTTAAATCGAGCCCAGAAGGTATCCGATTATGTGGAATAAAATAATTTCTGACGACTGAAATTCCCTGCTCACTTCTCAATAAATGATAAAGCATGGTTTTATTATCTACAGTAAAAGAGCGCAGAAAAAAGGTATTGTCAGGGGTAATATCCAGTGCGACGTATTTATCAAAAATTTTTATGCCTTTATCATTTTTTAGCAACCAGTACCATCCATTGGTATTGTCATCTTCGCGAATATTATTCATCTCTTCTGCAGTAGCCATAAGACCATTTTTGGTCATATGATCATTCCAGCGGTTATACATGGCAAATAAACCATTGCGAAATAAAACAATGGCGATCTCGCCAGGTGTCTGTGCATTCTCAATTTGTTTTTTTTCATCTGAAGGAATATTTTTTTGCGTTAACAAATTAGATTTTATATATCCCAGTTCATTGCCATCTCTGTTTTGCATGTCACTCTCGTTTGTTTCTTGTGGCTGGATTTTTCGCAAATGTAGCTGAAAGTAGCGTTGAATTAATACCGTAGAATTTACGGTATGGTTGACATGCTGCTTAAACTTTATTTAAACTGCGGGCAGTGTTTCATGCCGAAATTTATACATATGAATAATATTGAAATCCTCTCAGCCTTGCCTGCCAATGTTTACTGGCATGATCTCGATAATATTTATCGTGGTTGTAATGCCATGCAATTGAAAAGCCTTGGTTTGCAATATTCAGATATCATTGGCAAAGATATGAGTCGAGTGTTGTCGGCTTTTACTCCTGATTATGCAGAAATTGCTGATAACGATCTCAAGGTAATGGCGAAACAAAAAGAATTTATTTATTTTGAAAGTGCGATAGTCGCTGGTAAGGCATACAATTACATCAGTAAAAAAGTTCCACTATATGATGCGAATCAACAATTGATTGGCTTGTTTGGATTGTCTGTCGATATTACTTCGCAACAATCACGAAAACATAAGGAGTGGTTAATTGATTCAATGGATAATCGTCTATTCAGTCGGTCGGAAAATCCCACATTAACCAAACGTCAGCAACAATGTTTGTATTATGTAATACGTGGCTATTCCGCGCGCGATATTGGAACGATGATGGGTTTATCCAAACGTACAATTGAAATGCATATCGATATTCTGAAAGATAAATTTTATTGCAGTAAAAAATCAGAATTAATTAATAAGGTAATATCACAGCTCTCCTAACTGCTCTGCTGTCAGCATAAACACACCGCCACCGCCGCGTTCGAATTCAAGCCAGGTGAATGGAATCTGCGGAAATTGTTCAGCCAGAGCATGCTCACTATTGCCAACTTCAACAATTAGAATTCCATCTGGTTGCAAATATTTATGCGCTTCACGCAAAATGCGCAGCGCAAAATCAAGACCTGCTGTGCCAGCAGCTAATGCCATTTCTGGCTCGTGTTGATATTCAGAAGGCAAATCAAACATTTCCTGCGTACTGACATAAGGTGGATTGCTGACAATAATATCGTATTGTTTTTTTGGTACAGCAGAAAAAAGATCTGATTCAATTAATTGCACCTGATCTTCAACGCCATGTCTTAATACATTAATTTTTGCAACAGCGAGTGCATCGGTAGAAATATCAACGGCATCAACTTGTGCATCAGGAAAATTTTTTGCACACGCGATGGCAATACATCCGCTACCTGTACATAAATCGAGAATGTTGTGTACTGCATCTGCAGCAATCCATGGTGCGAACTGATTTTCAATTAATTCAGCAATAGGTGAGCGTGGAATCAACACACGTTCATCGACGTAATATGGTAATCCTGAAAAAAATGCCTGGTGTGTGAGATAAGGAACGGGGATATTTTTTTCGATACGTTGTTTTATTAATTCGTTCAATTGTTTTTTTTCTTCATCCAGTAAATTGGCATCCAAAACAACACCACTCACATCGTGCGGCAAATGCAGCGTGTGCAAAACGAGCGCGATGGCTTCATCCCAGGCATTGTCAGTTCCATGACCGTAGTACAGGTTGGCAGCATTGAAACGTGTGGTTGCAAGACGAATATAGTCGCGTATGGTTTTTAGTTCAGTGAGGTTGGTCATAATAATGCCTGTCATGTGTTGCGAGCCGCATATGTTATCAAGCTAGATGAACTCTGCAAACAACATTATAATCGCCCGAACATTCTCACTGGGGTTATACCATGAGCGACAAGATTGGTTCGTTGGTTATTGATGTATCCGGCCATCATCTTTCACCGGAAGACAAGGAAATACTGCAACATCCCATGATCGGCGGCATGATCCTGTTTGCGCATAATTATGACTCCCGTCAACAAATGTCAGCACTATGCCAGGCTATGCGTGCTGCGAGAAAAAAGCCCATGCTCATTATGGTTGATCAGGAAGGAGGGCGTGTGCAGCGCTTTATTTCTGAATTCACACGACTGCCTTTCATGTCAGTATTTGGCGAATATTTTGATCAGGATGAGGCTTTAGCCTGCGATATGGCGAAAGATTGCGGCTGGCTGATGGCGACCGAGCTTTTGTCTATTGGTATCGATATTAGCCTTGCGCCTGTGCTTGACCTCAACAAAGGCATCAGCAGTATTATTGGCAAACGCGCTTTTCATGCCAATCCAGCAACGGTTACAAAACTCGCTTCTGCTTTTATCCACGGTATGCACGAAGCAGGCATGGCATCGACCGGCAAGCATTTCCCTGGTCATGGCTCGATCCAGCTCGATTCACACCTCGCACGTCCTGTCGATGAGCGAACACTGGAAGAATTGCGGGACGATGATTTATTGCCATTTACAGGGTTAATTAACGCAGGTATAAAAGCCATCATGGCATCGCATATTATCTTTCCTGCCGCAGATTCCTTACCAGTCAGCTATTCGCGTCAATGGCTAACCAATATTTTGCGTGAAAAAATGAAATTTAATGGTGTTATCCTCAGTGATGATCTGAATATGGAAGGTGCAAATATTTCTCCTCATTTTGCTGACAGGGTAAAAACGGCAAAAGAGGCGGGATGTGATTTTGTTCTGCTTTGCAATAATCGGGAAGCCGTAATTTCTGTGCTGGATAATTTAAATCCCGATGATTTGCTGATTGAGCAGGGAAAAATGGATGTGATGTGCGCTCGGCATAATGGTGAGCTGGCTTATCAGCAAAATCCACGCTGGCTAAAAACTCATAATTTACTTCATAAACTTGATTCTGGAAAAAAATAATATGCAAGACATACAAAAAATTAATGATGTATTAAAGAATGCGGAATGTCTTTACAGTGCTTCTGAAATCAATGAAGCATTAGACAGAATGGCTAATGAAATTACTGAACGGTTGCAAAATACGAATCCAATTATCCTTTGCGTCATGTCAGGCGCGATGGTTCCTGCTGGACATCTAATCACGCGTCTGCATTTTCCACTGGAACTGGGTTACTTGCATGTGACGCGTTATCGCGGTACCAATCGTGGTGGGGATTTGCATTGGCTGGTAGAGCCGCGTCAAAGTCTGAACGATCGCACTATTCTGGTAATTGATGATATTATGGATGGCGGTTTGACATTGGCTGCCATTATCGATTATTGCAGGCAGGCAAAATGCAAGGATGTTCATACTGCCGTTATGGTTAGCAAAAAACGCAAACGCGAAGCTGGCGTTAATTTTGAACCGGATTTTGTCGGTGTGGAAACGGAAGACAAATACTTGTTTGGATTTGGGCTGGATTACAATGAGTATTTGCGTAATGTACCAGGGATATATGCTGTTAACGAATAGGGAGATCATCAAATGCAGCAATATAATATGCTTCAGGCGGTACCCATGTCTTTTTATTCTGCCAGATTGTATCGTGATGTGGCGTTAAATTGGGGTGGAAAAGCTTTTGTTTATTTGTTTTTATTGCTCGCAATTATCACTCTCGCATTTTCACTGATTGCCCAGCATGCTGTGCGTGAAGGCTATGATGTATTCAGTGATAAAATTGTTCCGCAAATTCCTGTCATGAATATAGCGCAAGGTAAAATCAGCACGCCGGAAAATCATCCTTATTATATTACTGAACCGGATTCGGATAAGCGGATTGCTGTCATTGATACATCAGGTCAATTCAAAACACCGCAGGAAGAAAATGTTTCACTGCTGATTACTGGTTCCAGCGTGATCATGGCAAAAAAAGATGAAACGCGAACATTTTCTATTCCAGCAAAATTAAATGGAACGTTTGATCCACCTGTCGTCAGTCAAGCCATCATGAAATATCTCGGTTTTGTCTGGCTGTTATTTTTTATTCCCATGCTGGCGTTGCATTATATTTACCGCATTTTGCAAGCCATGCTTTACAGCATCATCGGTAAATTTTTCGCATGGATTTCAGGAACTAAGCTTTCTTATATGCACATACTCCCGATCGCACTGGTTGCGCTTACACCCACGATCGTGTTTTTTCTGGTGATGATATTTATTCCTGTTAACATTCCTGTCTATGTTTACTTTTTAATATCGATGGCGTATTTGTTGTTTGGAGTCATGGCTAACAAAACTTCACACTAAGTCAGGGAAAAGACGATGGTAGGGATAGGGTGCATTATTTTTTTGCTGGTATTTTGTATTCTTGCCTATCATCGTGCTTCACTGATTATCTGGACGATCAGTTATGCATTGTTATTAATTCTTGCTACTTGTTTTGACCCACACAGTATTTTTCTTCTCATTAGCTGGATTGTTTTTTTAATTATTTTCATTCCTCTTAATTTTAAACCATTGCGACGCCGATGGATTAGCGCGCCTTTATTAAATTTATTTCGCAATGTCATGCCCACTATGTCGCGTACAGAACGTGAAGCAATTTCTGCTGGAACTGTTTCATGGGAAGGTGATTTGTTTCGCGGTAATCCTGACTGGAATAAATTATTGTCGCATGCGCCTGCGCGTTTAACAGAAGAAGAACAATCGTTTCTGGACAATGAAGTGGAAACTTTATGTGGCATGTTGCATGACTGGGATATCACCCATAATCGTCTCGATTTGCCAGAAACGGTGTGGCAATACATAAAGGACAAAGGTTTTTTTGGTTTGATTATTCCAAAAGAATATGGCGGCAAGGAATTTTCTGCGTATGCGCATTCACAGATTCTGATAAAAATTGGTGGCGTGAGTATTACAGCAGGTTCGAGCATTGCTGTTCCCAATTCATTGGGCCCTGCAGAATTGTTATTACATTATGGTACAAGCGAGCAAAAAAAATATTATTTGCCGCGTCTTGCCAAAGGTGAAGATGTGCCATGTTTTGCATTAACTTCTCCAGTTGCAGGTTCTGATGCAGGTTCAATGACAGATCATGGCATTATTTGTTATGAAGAATTTGAAGGTCAAAATACATTAGGTGTACGACTCACTTTCGATAAGCGTTATATCACACTGGCGCCAATTGCAACGGTCATTGGACTCGCATTTAAACTCTATGATCCTGATCACTTGCTAGGTAGCAAAGAAGATATCGGTATCACTTGCGCATTAATTCCACGTAATACCAAAGGAATCAAAATTGGACGTCGTCATTTTCCATTAAATACTGCATTTCAAAATGGTCCTATTCGTGGAAAAAATATTTTTATTCCCATTGACTGGATTATTGGTGGCCCAGAAAAAGCTGGTAAAGGCTGGAAAATGTTAATGGAATGCCTCGCTGCTGGACGTGCGATATCCTTGCCAGCCAGTGCTGTTGCTGGCGGAAAAGTATTGTCGTATATGACAGGTGCTTATGCGCGTATACGCAAACAATTCAATATGCCCATCGGAAAATTTGAAGGGGTGGAAGAACCATTGGCGCGCATTGCTGTTTATACCTACATCATGGATGCAGTGCGTACCTTTGCAACGGCTGCAATTGATTGCGGAGAAAAACCATCTGTTGCATCAGCAATCGTCAAATATCATACGACAGAATTAGGCAGAAAACTTGCTTGTGATGGCATGGATATTCATGGTGGCAAGGGAATTTGTCTGGGGCCCAAAAATTATCTGGGCAGAGGATATGAAGCGGCACCGATTGCCATTACTGTTGAAGGAGCAAATATCCTGACACGCAACATGATTATCTTTGGGCAAGGCGTCATTCGTTGTCATCCTTATGTATTAAGTGAAATGGAAGCAGCAAAGTTAGCTGATGCGCGTGAAGCGCTCATTACATTTGATAATGTGATTATGAAACATATTGCATTTGCGATGAGTAATGCTGTGCGCAGTTTGATTTTGGGATTAACCAGCAGTTTCATTGTGCAAGTACCAAGAGGCAAGATGAAACGTTATTATCAGCAAGCGACACGTTTTAGTTCTGCATTTGCCTTCATTGCTGATGTTTGCATGCTGGTATTTGGGGGCAGCTTAAAACGCAAGGAAACGATTTCTGCGCGATTGGGTGATATTGTCAGTTATCTGTATTTACTTTCATCGGTATTAAAATTTTATCGTGATCAGGGTTCCAATGTAGATGATTTGCCACTGGTACGTTATGCCAGCTTATTTTGTTTATTTGAGATTCAGGAGAGTTTTCATGACATCATCGAAAATTTTCCAAATCGGCCGCTTGCATGGATATTGAAATTCCTGATTTTTCCATTAGGCGAACGTTTTTCCAAACCGCGTGATGCCATTAGTCATAAAGTAGCGCAATTACTGATATCACCGACTGCGACACGCGAAAGATTGGCTGCAGGTGCTTATTTGACAGATCAACCAAACAATTTACTGGCAAACATGCAGGATGCGCTGATAAAATGCATCGCTTCAGAACCGATTGAAAAAAACATACGCCTTGCAAAAAAAGATGGCGGAGTAACAGGCTACACACTGACAGAGCAAGCTCAATCTGCTCTTGAAAAAGGCATCATCACTGCAGATGAATTGGCTATTTACATGCAAGCAGAAGAAGCACGCAAAAAAATTATCGCAGTTGATGATTTTACCAATGAAGAATTATCAGGTTGAGCAAAGTATTAGCAAAGCTCAATAACCTTGCCATGCAAACGCGAATCAAACCAGCACGTGATGAAACATTATTTAACCTTTGCTTGCTGACAGCTTTTTTTATGCTGGTGGAGTTCAGCTATTATCTGCAATGCAATCGTGCATTTATTCTGGATTATTTTTCTGTCGCAAAAACTTTATCTATTCCTTATGCCATTCTTCCTGGAATTATTTATTTTATCTGTGTGCAATTTGCCATTCATATTGCTTTTTGTCTTGCGTTGTGGATGATCATTAAATCTTTTTTTAATCTATTGCAAGTTTTGCCGCAGCGCAGATTAGGTTATACGATTGCTATCTGGGTTCTCTCCATTACAGCCATTTTGACTGCAAATCTATATTATTTTCCCAACTCCAGATTTGCAGAGATGACATCTTATATTTTTATTCATCCAGTGATTGCTAACTGGACCCTGCTTGTTAGTGTAACGATACTGGCAATTCTGGTGATGATAGCCATCATGGATTTATTTTATCGCTATTTATTTTATATGCTGTCATTGGTTCTAATGGCATTGGTTCCCTTATTTTTATTTTCTCAATCTGAGAATAAAAATCATTTCACCGCTTCTGCATCACGTCCCAATATTATTTTAATTGGCATGGATTCCGTACGACCGGATATCCTGAGTTATTCAGGCAGCGATATATCGACACCATTTATTGATTCCATACTGGAAAAATCGACTGTATTTGCAGAAGCGGTTACGCCACTTGCCAGAACTTTTCCTGCCTGGACCAGTATTCTGACTGGCCAATATCCGCGTGAAGTAGGTATTCGTTCCGATTTATCTGATCAAAGTCATGCGCGTCTTGATAGCACTTTATCTGCTATTTTGCAGCGTGAAGGTTATGAAACAATTTATGCTACTGATGAAACGCGATTCAGCAATATAGATAAAAATTTTGGTTTCGATAAAATTATTTCGCCACCCATGGGATTGAATGATTTTTTAATTGGTACGTTTAATGATTTTCCGATGTCGAATTTATTAGTGAACACTGTGATTGGCAAAAAATTATTTCCGCATAGTTACGCCAGTCGTGCTGTTTATTTTACATATTATCCAGATACGTTTTTGCAATTATTGAAACCTGTGCTGCAACAATCTCATGATCGGCCATTATTGTTAGCTGTGCATTTTTGTTTGCCGCATCTGCCTTATATGTGGGCTGATTATGCAGGTTCGAATTTGACCATGCAGGAACGTTATGTGGCGAGCATCGTGCGGTTTGATAAGCAATTGCAGGATTTTTTTACTTTGCTGAAAGATTCCCAATTACTGGAGCATGCGGTTGTTGTGCTTTTATCTGATCATGGTGAAGCGCTCGAATGGAATGGTGACAGGATAACGGAGAAGGATTTGTATTTGCCTGCGAATAAAAAAGTCCCACAATTTTATCCGCCCAGTCTCGACGAGGAAGATTTTAATCAATCCGCAGGACATGGAACCGATGTGCTTGGTTTGCCGCAATATCATGCTGTGCTTGCATTTAGGACCTACGGAGTAGGGAAGAGCTATACCGGAAATATCGCAGGAGTGGTTACCTTGCTCGATATCAAACCGACCGTGCTGGATTTTCTGCGATTGCCAGCACCCGCATCCAGTGGTGTATCATTGCGCCCTGTGATTGAACAGCGTGCAAAAACCTATCCTGCCCGCCATATTTTTATGGAAAGCGATTACACACCTGCTGCCATTCGTACGGTTTATCCCAAATTGCTGGATGCAGTGCGCGAGAGTGTGGTCATGTTCCAGATCGATCAGAAAACCACGCGGGTCACCATGCGTGAGGAGCTTTCAGGTGTAGTTTTAGGCAGCAAACAATATGCAGATATTTATGGTGAGTGGATGCTTGCGCTCTACCCGCAGGATCAGGATTATCGCTTGCCCATTCTGATTAACCTGAATAGCGGTCAATGGACGACTGATCTTTCGAGTCAGTTTGCGCAGCAATCGCCTGCACAATTGATGCTTGGCGAGTTGCGGGCATTTTATCAGCAGGAAATCAGGAATGTTTCTGGTGTAACACTGTCCTCAAAATGACACCCCTCTGGAAAATATAACCAACTTTATGCACAGGCATGTCCATTTGCTGAGGCAATGTGCGAAAAGTCTGACAGAAACATGCTGGATAGGATCAATCAATGATTTATTCTTATACATTCTATCTAAGTTGTTGATTCTTCGTAGATACTGACTTATGTGCATTAAATGCGCTTTTTACAAAAAATCATGTTTCATGGTATTTCAAGCCAGTTTTCGATAGCTTACTCACAGACTTATCCACAGAAACTGTGGATAGAAAGAGAGGTTACAGAATAATAATGGTTTTTATATAGTTTATAATATATATTTAACTATATTAATTTATATAGGAGGATATCATGAGTGTTCCATTGATGATCCAGGACAAGGACAATCAGAGAATTGAGCATTTAAAAAAAGACTTGGGAATTCATAAAAAAATTGATGTTATCAGGGCGGCATTATTATTGCTGGAAAAAGAAGCCGAGCGTGTAAAAAGAATAAGGCGCTGGAAGCGCGCAGCTAGCCTGGTAGCTGAAGGTAGTCACGAAGTGAACAAAGAGTTTCAACCTCATTCCCGGATAAAATCAAAATGATGCTTCCAAAACGTTGGTATGTATACACGGTAGATATGGAACCACGTGTTGGTACAAAACCAGGAAAACAAAGACCTTGCCTGGTAGTGCAACCAACAGAATTTGCAGAAGGTGGTCTTAAAAGTACAGTTGTTATTCCTATTACTTCAAAAATTGTAGATGGTGATGCATTTCCTCTTAGAGTGAGAATTCCACAAGGCATTGCGGGGTTAAATAATGCGAGTGACTTGCTGATAGACCAAATACTTGCCTGGGATAATAGTCTTTTTCGTCAGGAATTAGGTATTTTGCCAGAAGGATTGATTGATCATGTCAAGGCAGCGTTAAAAGATTTTCTGGATTTGTAAAGGGATTTGCGTCGCGTACACAATATTTGACTGTAGCCACGTCAAAGTCCGCTGGCAAACAAATCGACTTTGCCGATTGGAACACCCTTGGCTCGCAGAATTCCATATGCTGTTGAAAGATGGAAATAGATGTTTGTCGTCGCGAACACTGTCAACCATTGACCGGCAGGCAAGGTTGGTTGCATTGTGCCATCTCCAATAGCAAACTTCACTGGTACATCGTCTCTTCCGACAAATTGTTCGGGCTGCAATGTATGCAAAAATTCCTTGGCAGCTGATAGCGATGCATGGAATTCCGCTACTGTCAGGGTGTCTGTGATATCGGATGGTATGGTGATACCTGCTATTCGCGCAGGCCATTGTTGTGCAAAATTACAAACTACCATGATCTGAAAGCACAGTGGTTGCATATCATCGATCAGGCGCCAGTTGAGCATGTCGCGCTCACTTATATTATTCGCAGCTGCATACTCCATGCCTTTCTTCAGAAGATGTGATGCAGTCGTCAAGGCGCGCGAATATAAATCGACAAAGCTGAATAGATTAACCCTCATTTTGATCTCCAGATAATATGGTACAGGAATTATAAAAATACCCACGAAAAAACACTTCAGTTTATACAGGTTAAGTTAACCCTGCAATTTTTTATCATTGAATAGTTAAGTTGTAGAGGTAATGAAAACTCAATTATTGTTAAATTAACTCTCGCGTAAATTGTCAAAATATTGATTTACTATCTCGGAGTTCCAGACCGTTATCTTTAGGCTGCAAGCCAAGTTCATTTCTCTATTATCCTTAAATTTTGTCCTGGCATTAGAAAGACCTTCTCCTCCCCATGATTCGATAAAATAATGTTCGTGTTCTTGCTCAGAGCCATTATCAAGTTTTTCTAGCATGCTATTAATGCTATCTCGCAGAAGTTTCAGTCCATTGGTATCAGCGTGAATTTCAACACAATCACCATCTTTTCTCAGCGTCAAAACATTAAGTAAAAATCTCATTTTTTTCTCCCCGCGAAGCTAATGATTTTGAGTAAATAGGAATTCAATTTTTAGGCTATCTGTTTTCATATTTAACTTTTTAAAAATCGATGAATTCGTTTCCAGTAATCTAGTTCGGGATGTTGTTGCATTATTTTTTTCACAGCTTGATTTACTTGCGGATATTGTTTTTGATTCGATTGCATTGACCAGATTGCTGCTGCTACCGTCATTACATGTGCTTTTATTTCATTTTTATTTTTCGGATATCTTTTATCTATTGAATTGAAGATATCATCAAATGTGAAGGGTGGCTTTTTATTTGCAGCTTGAGCTATATCATTCAGAACTTTACGATTAACCATTTCATAACTGGCAAACAAAATAAAATCATTATTATTGTTAATAAACTTAATCATTTTTAATAAATCATTAGAATTTTTTGTAGCAAAATAATCTTTCCATAGATCATCCAGATTTTTTGCATCGTAGTGAATGTAATTTCGTTGAGTCGAAGAATGCGAATAGGCAAAATGCGAAAAAATTAACATAGCCAAAAAAATCGCAAGAATTCGGAAAATATAGGAAGATTTCATGCTTAAAATGTCCAAGACGATAAATTGTAGACAACAATCATACTTGTGTTTTGTATTTAGTCAATACTAGGTGCCGCATTAGTGCCAGCAGTTGACATCCATTATCGTCCAATTTAAAGTTAAAGTTTAAATTGGACGATAACATGTATTTTGATCGAACCTTGGAATCTTATTTAAAACAAATAGATAAACAATTTCCTGTCTTGTTGGTCATAGGTCCCAGACAGGTTGGCAAGACTACAATCCTGAATCATCTCAGTAAGGATTCGCGAACCTATATTACACTCGATGATCCAGCGATTGCGCAACTTGCCAGAGAGGAACCTGAGCTTTTTTTGCAACGGTTTCCGCCACCATTGTTGATAGATGAAATTCAATATGCGCCTCAACTTTTACCCTACATCAAAATGCAGGTTGATCAAACGCATCAGGCCGGATCATTTTGGCTGACAGGTTCGCAGCAATTTCAATTAATGAAAGGCGTATCAGAATCATTGGCTGGCAGAGTTGGTATTGTTAATTTGTTGGGTCTCTCGCAAAAAGAACAGGAAAAGCATGCTAAAGCTGCGCAACCTTTTTTGCCAACAATGGAAGTGTTGAATGAAAGAGGAAAAGTATCACCTTCGCTATCACTGCATCATATTTATCGCAGAATATGGCTAGGATCATTTCCTGCGATGTGTGTATCGCATGTCGATCGTGATTTATTTTATGGATCATATTTGCAAACTTACTTACAGCGCGATATTCGTGATTTGGCAAATATTGGCGATAATCACGCATTTCTAAAATTTTTACGCGCAGCAGCGGCACGTACAGGACAATTATTAAATTTATCTGATATGGCACGTGATACAGGTATTAGTCCAACATCTGCAAAGCATTGGCTATCTGCTCTTGAAGCATCAGGCATTATTTATTTGCTTGAACCTTATCATAATAATGTGACATCACGCTTGATCAAGGCGCCAAAATTATATTTTCTTGATACAGGTTTATGTGCTTATTTAACGGAATGGGCGACACCTGAAACGCTGGAAGCAGGTGCAATGTCAGGCGCAATACTTGAGACTTATATTTTCACAGAAATTCTTAAAAGTTATTGGCATAACGGCAAACGTGCACCTTTGTATTATTATCGTGACAAAGATAAAAAAGAAATTGATTTGCTGATTTTGCAAAACGATATTATTTATCCACTTGAATTTAAAAAAACTGCCAAACCAGGAAAAGATGCAATTCAGCATTTTTCTGTACTGGAAAAGTTTGGCAAGGAAATTGGCATGGGAGCAGTTGTTTGTTTGGTAAAACAATTATTGCCTATAACAGCAAATATAAATGCGGTACCAGTTGCATGGTTATAAATAAAGGTAGCACATATATCCAGAATGACTAACTTGGCTTAGTCATGTATACTTAAGATATCAAAAATAGGGGAAATGCATATGCTTGTAAACATACATGATGCAAAAACTAATTTTTCCAAATTAATCAATCAGGTGTTGAAAGGCGATGACATCATCATCGCGCGAGATGGCAAACCAGTTGCCAGATTGGTGGCTTATTCAGCAAAAGTGAATGAACGACATGGAGGTCAATTACGTGGGCTAATCAATATCAGTACTGATTTTGATGCTCCTCTTCCAGAAGATTTGTTGCAGTTATTTTATAAGGATGAAAAATAATGCGCTATTTGCTTGATACGCATGTCATCCTTTGGTGGTTAACAGACCCAGAAAAAATTTCCAAAAAAGCGCAAAAAATTATTCGTGATCGATCCAATGAAATTTTTTGTAGCAGCGTTTCATTCTGGGAAATTGCCATCAAAAAGAGTATTGGCCGTTTAACATTGCCACATAATTTACTGGAGATGATCGCTATTGAAGGATTTGGCATTTTACCCATTATGCCGGAAGAAGCATTAGGCGTGGCAGATTTACCTATGATTCATGCTGATCCTTTTGATCGTCTACTGGTAATGCAAGCTAAATTGCATGATCTGGTTATAGTGACAAGAGATGAGAAAATAATGGAATATCCAGTTATATCTATATGCGCATAACATCTGGACAATCAAAATGCAGTGCTGGCTTTAAGTAAGCAAATGGTTTAAATTGCGCAACTATCTAAATTATAAATATCCCGAGGAGTTGGTAGCATGCAAAGTCGTTTACCCCGTTCGATCGACGAATTTAAAGATGAAGGTGTGATAGTGGGAAGAGGTCACATTTCTCGCAAAGTAAATCATCATTATGACAAATTTTATACCATTGATGTTTGTGAAGATGTGCAGCCTGATTTGGTAAGGAGTATAACTGACGATCTTCCTGTAAATTGCTATAACTTATATAACACGTTCAATGACGAATTGACTTACAAATTTAATGCTATTAGCGAGAAAGGTTTCAAAAATCTTTTCTCAATGACGAGCGAGGATGGTTTTATTTTAATAATCGGTTGTCGTCGTGCTCAGCATGAAAGATTGTTTTTGCGAAACTATAATTATATAGAGCTTTCAGATCCTTCAATACTGCCAGTAACAGAAGATAAAAATATACAAGAATATAATAAGGCTCAAGCAGCGTGCCTGGTTTTAATTCCTAAAAATCAGTCATTAACAATTGAAGAAGTTACCTCTCAAATAAATCAATGTGACATTTTATCGGCTTATTTAAATATCTATAAACACGGTGAACTTTCTATCGATCCAGTGTTTTTTAACAACAAGAAATTTTTTTCTGAAGTAAAAGCCAGTGTAAGGTATGTAACAAAAGTTATGCCAAACCTGGAATTCGCGCTGGATAAGATAACACGTCAACCTTCACCTGTATTAACAAAAATCCTGGAAGAGGAGAATTGGATTGCGAACAATAAACCTTCCAATACAATTTTATACGTTGGTGCAGCTTTATGTTTTGGGATTTTTGCCTATCGTTACTGTCATGCGAGCTCAGCAAGTCCTTCCGTGATAATGAAACCAGGACAGTAGTCTGATATTTTTATCGCGAGAGTTTTGCAAAACTCTCGCATCTTTTTTTGATTAAACTGGCAACACCTTCTTGCACATGATGTTGTGCATCAATAGATGGTAATGTGGCTAAGATGGTATCAATTAATTCCTGGATTCTTTTTTTGACTTCGGGTTTGGTGAGATTTGTTTCATCAGCGAATTTATCAAAATTATTCATCGTAATTTTATCTATTTGATATTCTCCTCCCAATTTCATCGCCATCTTTTTATCGAGTTCCTGATAATATAATGTAGAAATTAAGTCATAGAATGGCGAGAGTTGTAATCCATCCAGATATAAAAGCGAAAAATTTTTACCATGAGCGTCACAATTACCAATTAAAAAATTAAATATTACCGCATTGAGCATCTTGTCGAGATCAATAACAGGCGCAGATGATTCATTTCTAATAAGTTCAAAACATTTCTTAAAGGAAGGACCGCCTTCATTCTGATATTTCTGCGTAGAAGAAATTCCCAAAGCTTGACAAAAATCTTCCTGATGAACACGCATTATTTTATTGTTTACATGTATTCGATCGTATCTTTTTATCAGTAAATAATGAATATCTTCTATTTTTCTGATTTCAGCTTCTGCAACAGCAAGACCAATTTTTTTTGCGAGGTTTAAACAAAAAGCTTCATTAAAAATTACTCCTTCATAAATGGTGAAATCGGGTTTTAAAATATGTGTGCTAGGGGCATTATTCAGTGGAATGGAGATTCGTTCTCCATCTACGTAAACAGCAATCTTGTCCTGAACACCCGCTAATGAAAGTCTGATACCTGCTTCTCCCGCAAGTAACGGTCTCATTGGTAATTCACGTAAAATAGCAGGAAGTGTTGATTCGGTTAATTCCTGGTATTGATCATCCTGTAGATTTAATTTTTCTTTATGTGTGATAAAAGTTAATGCGCCCGCGCATTCACCACCAATTTTATCCAGCATGGAAAAATCATTATTTGCGCTAATGCCAAGATTTCTTGCGATAATTTTGCGCTGACCATTTTCAGGTAAAATACCGCCAAAAAATGCCTGACAATCTTTTCTTTTGAAGGTGTCATCCTGTAATGGTAGTGAGCATGAAATGCTGACTGCGTTAGGATTATTAAGCCAATTACTTGAATAAGTGAAATTCATTTCACCATGATTGTCTTGCTCTAATTGACCAATTAGTTTGTCGTGAAAATATACGTCGAGTTTTTTAGTCATTATTTGCCTTTGATTACAAGTTTTAATCCCAGGGTTCTGAGGACAGTTAATACTTTTTCTAACTGACACGTCGGTTTGCCTTGTTCCAATTCAATAATGAAACGCAAGCCAGTGCCAGAGGTAAGGGCCAAATTGCGTTGAGTGACACCTAATTGCTTGCGAGTATTTTTGACTGCTTTTCCTACTTCCTTTGCATTCAGTAACTTGGTATCTTTTTGCATTATGATTCATCCAGCCCATTAAATATTCCCGTTCGGTAATAATAAGCGAAAATTTGTCCTAAATCAAGAAAATATTACCGAACGGGAATATTGCATATAAAACCATGGGAATTTCCCCGTATATTCCCGTTCGGTAATATCAATAATTATTTATGGTTAAATTCGCCGAAAAAAAATTTAAACATTTATGGCTGGCAATATTTAATCCCTGTAAAAAACGCTATCGATCTTCCCTCGTATCGCTATATACTTTTTTAATTGCGTCATGCTTGCGCAAATACAGGGAGGTAGCATTGTCTAGCGTCATAAGTCTTCTCATTCTTATGGGATTGGTTTTCATCGCAGCGTTTTATCAATTTTCCATTCTCGCCTGGACGATCACGCTGGGTATAGCTTTGCTAGTCATTACCGCCAAAGGCGCGATGGCTATTTTACTGTTACTGCTATGCTGGCTTGTTTATCTCGCCGCTGCAGCATTTGCAAATTTACGCGAATGGCGCATACGCTATATCGTCCAGCCAGCACTTGATCGCCTGCGTGACAAATTACCCACAATTAGTCCCACAGAACGTATTGCAATAGAAGCAGGAGATACCTGGTGGGAAAAGGAATTATTCTGCGGTCGTCCTGACTGGAAAAAACTTTATGATGTTCCTAAACCCGTATTATCCAATGAAGAACAAGCTTTTCTTGATAATCAGGTTAATCATCTTTGTTCCTTATTAGACGACTGGGACATTGTATTCAGGCAACATGATTTATCTCCTGAAGTCTGGGACTATCTTAAAAAAGAAAAATTTTTCGCGATGATATTGCCAAAGGAATATGGAGGTTTGGGTTTTTCCGCCTTGGCACATTCAACGGTTATCACCAAAATTGCCACGCGCAGTACCAGTGCAGCAGTTACCACCATGGTGCCAAATTCATTGGGCCCTGGTGAATTACTGGTACGTTATGGAACCGAAGAACAAAAGAATTATTATTTACCGCGACTCGCTGATTGCACGGATATTCCCTGTTTTGCACTCACTGCACCCGATGCTGGCAGTGATGCAGGCTCAATTCCTGATAATGGCGTGGTTTGTCGTGATATGTATGATGGCAAGGAAGTGCTGGGTATACGTTTAAGCTGGGACAAGCGCTATATAACACTCGCACCAGTTGCGACTTTGCTGGGTCTTGCGATTCATTTATATGATCCCGATCATTTGCTGGGTAAGAAAACTAATATTGGTATTACGTTATGCCTGATTCCAGCCTCACATCCTGGGGTTGAAATTGGCAGCCGGCATTTTCCGATGTATACCGGTTTCATGAATGGACCGACGCGTGGCAAGGATGTGTTTATACCACTCGACTGGATCATTGGCGGCGTAGAAAAAGCAGGACAAGGCTGGCGCATGTTGATGGAATCGCTTTCCATTGGTCGCTCCATTTCCTTGCCGGCATTATCCACTGCTTGCGGTAAAATTGCCTATCGTGCAACAGGTGCATATGCCAGAGTGCGCAAGCAATTTAATACTTCCATTTCTTCTTTTGAAGGAGTGGAAGAAAAATTAAGTAAGATTGCTGGCTACACTTACATGCTGGAAGCTTGTCGCATTATGACTGCGCATGCCGTCGATCAGCATATAAATCCTTCCATTGTTTCTGCAATTGCCAAATCAAATATGACAGAAATGGCAAGACACGTAGTGAGTGCTGCAATGGATGTGCATGCAGGACAAATGGTGCAAGTAGGGCCGCGCAATATTCTCGCCAATTTATATCTCGCCATTCCGATTAGTGTGACAGTCGAAGGTGCAAATATCCTGACACGCAATTTAATTATTTTTGGGCAAGGTGCCATACGTTGTCATCCTTACATCCTGAAAGAAATTGAATTAATCAGTGCAGAAAATCCGGATGTGAATGAGGTCGACAAAATTCTTATGTCGCACATTGGTTATTTTGCCAGTAATTTTATACGCAGTTTTGCTTATGGTTTAACAGGCGGACTATTTATTTATATTCATGCCAGACATAAAAAAGTTCGGCAGGCAAAGCGACAAATGATGCGCATGAGCGCAGCGCTTGCCATGTTATCTGATGCGAGCATGATTTTATTCGGCGGCAGTTTGAAACGCCGCGAACATGTTTCTGCACGTCTCGGTGACATTATGAGTCAGTTGTATATTGCATCCACTGTTCTTAAATATTTTTATGATAATAATAGTCCGCAGGAAGATAATGATTATGTGCAATGGACGGTAAATGAATGTCTTTATCGCATTCAGATTGCCTGCGATGATTTGCTTTACAATTATCCGCAACGTTTACTCGGCAGATTTTTACACTGGATTATCTTTCCATTCGGAAGGGCGTATCGCAAGCCTTGCGATAAATTATCGCATCGTGTAGTTGAGCAAATGACAACACCTTCTGCATTACGTGAACGTCTCGCGAAACATTTTTATTTCAGTGAAGATGATAATGATCTGATTAAAAGACTGGATGAAGCGCTTGCACAAATGGCAACGATTGAACCGATACAGAAAAAATTACAGAAAGCCGTTCACGATCATAAAATACCAGCCTATTTTGCCTTTGAAGAGCGCATTCAATTCGCGCAAACAGAAGGAATATTGACTGCAGACGAAGCACATGTTTTGCAGGAATTTGATGCATTGCGACAGGAAATAATTCAAGTGAATGAATTTTCATTTGATCTCAATCAGCTGCTTGCCTGAAGGAAAATGACATGAGAGAGAAACAAACATTTATGCGTGATGTTTATATCGTTGATGGTGCACGTTCGCCATTTTTAAAAGCCAGAGGTAAACCAGGGCCTTTTGCTGCTTCTGATCTGGCTGTTGATGCTGGCAAGGAATTATTGCAGCGACAACCTTTTGCACCAACAGAATTAAATGAAGTCGTTGTTGGTTGTGTCATGCCTAGCCCGGAAGAAGCGAATATTGCACGCGTGGTTGCATTACGTTTAGGTTGCGGCAAGGCAGTACCTGCTTATACCGTACAGCGCAATTGTGCATCTGGCATGCAATCACTGGATAGCGCAGCAAAAGATATTGCCAGTGGTCGTTGCGATCTGGTTCTGGCAGGTGGCACGGAAGCCATGAGTCAGGCGCCGATTTTATATAGCGATAGTTACACGGATTGGTTAAGTGGATTGATGGGAGCTAAAAACTGGAAAGGTAAATTAAAAGCCTGGAGTCGCTTCAAATTATCTTATCTCAAACCTGTATTTGCACTGATGAAAGGATTAAATGATCCAGTAGTAAATCTTTCCATGGGTCAAACAGCAGAAAATCTTGCTTATCGTTTTCATATTACGCGCGAAGAAATGGATCAATTTGCACTGGAAAGTCATCAACTGGCAATCGCAGGACAGGAGCATCATCATTTTGCAGAAGTGCTTTCTGTTTATGATAATCGTGGTGATTATTTTTCAGCAGACGAAGGTGTGCGTCATGATACCTCCATGGAAAAACTTGCCGCACTCAAACCTTATTTTGATAAAAAATTTGGTAGTGTCACTGCTGGTAATAGTTCACCGATTTCAGATGGTGCAGCCATGTTGTTACTGGCAAGCAAGGAAGCTGTTAAGAAATATCAGTTACCTGTATTGGCAAAAATTGTCGATGTGCAATGGGCTGGAGTCGATCCTGCTGAAATGGGATTGGGGCCGGTTTATGCCACACATAAATTATTACAAAACCAGCAAATGAAAATGGAAGACATAGATTTCTGGGAAATTAATGAAGCATTCGCAGCACAAGTCATCGCATGTTTACGTGCATGGCAAAGTGATGAATATTGCAAAAAAAATCTCGGAACCGATCAGGCATTGGGAACCATTGATCGTTCACGTTTGAATGTGGATGGTGGTGCGATTGCCATTGGCCATCCCGTGGGTGCAAGTGGTGCGCGTATTGTGTTGCATCTTGTGGAAGTATTGAAACGTGAAAATGCCAAAAAAGGAATTGCCACCATTTGTATTGGTGGCGGACAAGGTGGTGCGATGTTAATTGAAAATGTTTCCGAGGTGACAAATGACTAATACATATAAACACTGGAAGCTGGAATCAGATGCAAATAATATTTTGTGGGTATGTTTTGACAAGGAAGATGCAACTGTCAATACGATTGATCGCGAAGTCATGGAAGAATTCGCATCCATCCTCACCGAGCTTGAGAGTGATAACACACATGTGGGCGTCATACTGGCATCAGCTAAAAAGAAGGGATTTATTGCTGGCGCAGACATTGCGAAATTCACCAAATTTAAAGACATTGCAGAAGCAACCAGTGTTCTCACACAAGGACAAGATATTTTAAATCGCCTGGAAGCATTAAAAATACCAGTCGTTGCCATGATAGATGGTTTTTGTCTGGGCGGAGGTCTTGAACTGGTATTAGCATGTCATTATCGTGTCGCAGAAGATTCTGTCAAAACACGTTTGGGATTACCTGAAGTTAAATTGGGTATTCATCCTGGCTGGGGTGGAACCGTACGCTTGCCACGAATGATTGGTGCACCGCAAGCGATGAATCTGATACTGGATGGTCATACCGTTACCGGTAAGACAGCAGCAAAATTAGGTTTTGTTGATGCAGCTGTGCCGAAAAGACAATTAGTTCACGCAGCAAAATATTATATTTTGAAAAAACCACCGCGTCATAAAGCAACATTCACACAATCATTAACCAACCAGGCAATTGCAAGGCAACTATTGGGTGGTTACATTCGCAAGCAAGTCAGCAAAAAAATTAGTCCCGAACATTATCCCGCACCATTTCATGTGCTGGATAATTGGGAACACGTTGGTGTGGAAGATACAAAAGCAGCGTATGAACGCGAAGCTAAAAGTTGCGGCAAATTATTTTTTAGTGAGACCTGTCAAAATCTCGTGCGCGTATTCTTTTTACAGGATCGTTTAAAAAATTTAGTAAAGGAAAAAACATTTTCACCTAAACATGTACATGTGATTGGTGCAGGCACCATGGGTGGTGATATTGCAGCATATTGTGCATTGCAAGGATTGACGGTTACCTTGCAGGATCTCGAACCACGTTTTGTTGCGCCAGCCATCAAGCGCGCACACAGCTTGTTCAAGGATAAATTAAAGGAAAAATATCTCATACAAAAAGCGATGGATAATCTTATTCCTGATGTTGAAGGTTATGGTATTGCCAAAGCAGATGTGATTATTGAAGCTGTCATTGAAGATTTAACTGTAAAACAAAATACTTTCAGGATGGTGGAATCCAAAGCAAAACCACAAGCCATTCTTGCGACTAATACATCCAGCATTCCGATCGATGATATTAATATTGCGTTAATGCAACCTGAACGTCTGGTAGGTATTCACTTCTTTAATCCCGTTAACAAAATGCAATTAGTCGAAGTTGTTCAAGGTGCGCGTACCAGTGACAAGGTAATGGATAAAGCTATTCAATTTGTTCGCAAGATTGATCGTTTGCCATTGCCAGTAAAAAGCAGCCCTGGGTTTTTGGTCAATCGTATTCTCATGCCATATTTATTGGGCGCAGTGGATTTGATTAATGAAGGTGTGCCGAAAACAGTTATTGATAAAGCCATGCGTGAATTTGGTATGCCGATGGGGCCAATTGAATTAGCAGATGCGGTGGGACTGGATGTGTGTCTGTCGGTCGCAAAATATCTTGGCAAATATTATGGAATAGAAGTACCACCAAAGTTAATTGAATTGGTGGAGCAACATAAATTGGGTAGAAAAACCGGTGAAGGTTTTTATAAATACGACAAGCGCGGCAAGATGATCAAACCATCTGAACCTGCTTATGACAAGCCGCTGGAAGATATATCCAGACGGTTGGTGCTAATTATGCTGAATGAGGCATTTGCCTGTTTGCGTGAAGGTGTCGTCGCGGATGGTGATCTCGTGGATGCAGGCATGGTTTATGGCACAGGATTTGCGCCATTCCGTGGTGGTCCAATTCATTATGCAAAAACTCAGGGGATTAATGAGTTATATCAACAATATGTCCAGCAATTAAAGGCTCGGGGCGAGAAGCTGGATGTGCAGCAATGGGATACAACGGAAGCATAAATCTGCTTCCGTTTCTCCTGTAGATACGTTAAGATGCGCGCCTAACTTAAAGTAATGATTCAATTACTGTACATAACACTAAACGAGAATAAATCATGCAATCAGGTAATTATCTGGAATGGCTCACCGACAGATTAGAAAAAAAACTGCACAAGGTACGTAACAGTGTTCTTGCAGCAGATGGATTCGCTAATGAGCAACTTTTAGCAGATGATCAATACATTGATGACAATAATAATGAGCCATTTTTTTTAGCAGACGATGAGTTTCTTCAAGGTAATGAAGAACAGCCTAATGATCAGATCGAGGAAGAAGAAGATCCTCTTGACCAATTCTATATATTGAAGAAATATAGTCGGGTTTTTATCAACCATCTCAATCTATTTCTTCAGCATGTTGACCACGAATGTGATTTATCTGTAGAACAAGTGTCGCAAATCGCCTATGGTTTGGGCGGCATGGACAACAGGCAAAATAAAAAATTTATTGAAATTCCAGCCGCTGAAAAAATGTCATTTATAGAAATATTACGCACCCGTGATTATTTTCTTACAATTTTTTTGGATGATGATACCAATGTTATTCAGCTGAAATGTTCATTAAAGCAAAAGGCAATCATTGGTTTATATTCGTTATATAACCATGTTAAGGAATTAGATGTTCCTGAACTTTCTGCGCTTAATAAATTCTTTTCCACATATTTTAATTACATTCATTATATTTTGAATAACGAAGAATTATTCGATAATGAAGAACATTCTTTCAAATTATCTGATTATTTTACTTTGGACAGAACGCATTGGTATAATGTTTTTGTTTACAAAGAATCCAAAAGAATAATAGAGAATTATGAGCTTAATTTTCGTGATCATGAAGAGCTTTATACTGAGCTCGAAGATATGCTTGGAGATTCGTTTTTTACACAAATTGAAAAATTTATTTTTATTGATCTGCTTGCGACATTAATAGGGAAGGAGTTTCACCTTGTCGCTAATTTTTATAGCGTGCTTGTGACAATGGCTTTACGCAACTGTACAGCAGCAGCATATTGGATAGTAAGTAACAATGAATTAATTTATGATGATGAAATTTTCAATTACATTTTTTCATCACCTAATATGCGTAAATCTCATGCCAAAATTGCATTTATTGCCTCAACATTTCCGCAAGTCACAGGAGAGATGAAACCTTTATATTCTTTCAGGGAGTTTTTGAAAAGGAATGAGGATAAGATAAATTACAGCTTAATTGATTCCTGTATAACTGGTTCAGCCACATCCAAAAAAATAACTGCTAGCTTGCAATGGATTTTTATGCAAACTGCTTTCAGCGAGATATTGGAAAATAATTTAAACGACAGTGTGGAATTGATTGAGCGAATTAATTACTTAAGTCTTGAAAAAGCAATCGCCTTTTCTACAGTTTTATCTCAAGAGCGTCATCCACTCTTATCGAACAAAATGAACAATTGGAATTGGATCAGGGAACATGAACAATTCCGCGAAGCAAGTAAGGAACTTATCAAGAATGCACGTGTTTTTGGGCAAGCATCTCGTGCTGGATTTTTCTCGGCAGGAAATAAGAATATTTCACTACCAGATGAGAAGCTGGTGGATATTGTGACTCTAACGAGAAATCCCGAATATCATACAGCAAATGAAGCAGAAAAAATTGCTTACCGACATTTTGGCAAGCCATTTTAAATTAGGTTATTTCTTCCACTTGATATTGCAACCTACGCTCGGTATTTGTTTGCCATCAACAGGTTTGTTATCGAGTATACAATCGAGTGCGTTAATTAAATCATTACCAGTCACCGTGCGGCCATTTCCAGGAGTTGCATCATCAAAACGTCCGCGATAAACGCATAATAAATTTTTATCAAATACATAAATATCAGGCGTGCAAGCAGCATGATAGGCTTTTGCAACTGCTTGTGTTTCATCATGGAGATACGGAAAAGAGTAGTGATGATGTAGTGCTTCTTCATGCATTTTTTCCGGCGAATCAGCAGGATAAGTGGTGGCGTCGTTCGATGATATAGCAACAAAGGTGATACCTTTGGCCTGGTAATTCTTCGCTGTTGCAACTAATTTTTCCTGTATTAACTTTACGTAAGGACAATGATTGCATATGAACAGGATTACCGTTGCGACATCTGATCGCAATTGATTGAGAGTGCATTTTTTTTCTGAGACAGTATCAAATAATTCAAAATCCGGCGCTTTTGTGCCGAGTGGAATCATGCTGGAAGGTGTTTCTGCCATGTGTACGTACCTTATTTCTTGAAATCAATATTTAAATTCCCCCATCCGCCTGTCGGCACCTTCCCCCGGAGGGGGAAGGATTCCTTAATCAGCTCCGCTTAATTAATCAAAAAAACCACTTCGTATATCTATCAAACAATGACTTGGGGCCGCCATTCAAAGTCAATGCATGTGAATCGCCAACGATCTGATAATCATCAGACAATATCGTGATGGATTTTAATCCTGTATTGATGCTGTAATAAACGGTCGCAACTTTTGGTGCGCCACTGTAATTGCAATCGATAGACATGTAAAGATCTGCCTTGCAATTATCTTTTGTATCATGACATGCAATGCGTAATGCCATATCACTGAGATAGGATTGACCGCCATTTTTATGTGTAATACCTAGTTCACCTAATAATCTGACGCTGCAATCTTTGTCATTGACCATTGCGGTCGCATCGAGAGCAGTATTGTTTGTCAGTAATAAATCTGCATGTGCAAGCATGGGAAGTGCACTCATACCAATTGCCAAAAATGAAACTGATAAATAATTTTTTATCATCACTGTATTGCTCCTTGCTAATCAAAGTAAACAAATTATCCCAGGTGAGAAGGTATCACAATCGTGTCACCAACCGTCAGGGAACCATTATCAATGAGGTTGTTAATGCGGATAGCTGATGCAGTTGTTTGAAATTTACTTGCAATTTTTTCTATGGTATCACCATGACGCACAACATAAATCGTATCTCCCGTGCGAAGTTGTGTGGAATGTGAAACTTCAGGCTCATGCTTCACAGCAACGCGTGCATGAGTAGGTATAATTAATTGTTTGCCTGGTTTTAATTTATTGGAACGTAAATTATTGGCTTCTTTTACTGCTTTGCTTGAGATTTTAAAACGATTAGCAATCTTTTGTACCGTATCATTTGCACGTACAACATAAATCGTATCGCCTGGATGCAAATTATAATTACCACCAGAAGATTTTGGACTGTGTTCCATTTTTTTAAATTTATTGGCAATTTTAAGTATGTCACGTTTGATGGTCTGGCTTGCCATCGCCAATTGTTTTGCTGGATAAATATCATCTTCATCATCCATATTGCTTGCCGCACCCGTTGGTGGAATCAGCAAATTCGTTCCAGGATGCACGCCAGAATTTTTGGAAAGATGATTCATTTTGCGAATATCAGTCAGCGTCGTGCCAAATTTACGTGAAATGGAAGCGAGCGTGTCACCTGATTTTACTTTGTAATGTAGCCAGTTATTTTGCTGATTTAATGGAGAGCGTGCGAGATTTTCTGTGAACTGTTCAACATTTTCAATTGGTAAAATTAATTTGTAGGGACCACGCATGGAAGTGGAAGGTCCTTTATAGCCAGGATTTAATGTCAGTAATTTTTTATTACTAATGCCTGCCAGCATCGCTGCATATTTCAAATTAATTTGCACGCCAATATCCACTTGCGCCAGATACGGTGCATTACGCACTGGCGGCAAATAGACTGGATATTTATTTGGATCACTGATGATGGCAGCAAGTGCGAGAATACTTGGCACGTAATCCCGGGTTTGTTGCGCGACTGGCAATGACCAGAAATCAGTATCGCGTCCATCACGAATATTTCTTTTGATGGCAGCAAGCACATTACCTTCACCAGTATTGTAAGCAGCAATAGCCAATAACCAGTTGCCTTCGAAAAAACTTTGCAGATAAGCGAGATAATTTAGTGCTGCATTCGTGGATGTGATGACATCACGTCTACCGTCATACCACCAGTCAGCTTTGACACCAAGTCCTGTTGCTGTATCTGGCATTAATTGCCAGATACCAGATGCACCCATATTGGAAACCGAAAAAGGATTGTAACCACTTTCTACAATCGGCAATAAAACTAACTCGGCAGGTAAATGGCGTTTTCGAACTTGTTGTGAGATGTAATATAAATAAGGCGCGGCACGTGATGCTGTGCGTAAAAGATAATCCTGATTATTCATATACCATTCAATCTTGGCTTGCACCGCATAACTTTCTTCATGATGCGGAAGGGAAAATTCATCGCGCAAGACATCCCATAAATTATCTGCATGGCGATAACGATTAATATCTTCCGCTAATTTTTGTTTATGCTCAGGAGATAAATGTACATTCTTGTGATAAACCTGAATGCCTTCGGAATAAGGATAAGCAAATGCATACGGCATGATGAAAGTCAGGGAAAAAAAACACAGAAGCAATGCGATTTTTTTTACCTTGTTATTGTTTGATAATTCCATTCATTAACCCTAAAACTGTTCGTCGTAATTCCTGATTGGTATGCTATAGTACCAAAAATAGTTGGGAGATGGAAAAACTTTGGCACATGGTTATCATACCCTTCAGCACTGGAACCAATGGTTGTCTCAACAGTTTCTTGGTAAAAGTATTCTCGATGCTGAATCACAGCAATTTCAAAAACTGTTGCAACGTCATCTAGGTAAACATGTTATTTTACTTGGCGTGCCACATCAATATGATTTATTGCACACAACATCCAACATCCCTTGTCAGTCATTAGTAACACCGCTTATCTGTCATGAAAAAAAATCTGGTTTGATAGAAGGTGATTTTCGCGAAGTGCCGATTCAAACAGGCAGCATCGATCTTGTTATGCTGCCGCATACACTCGAATTTGTTGATAATCCGCGACAATTACTTGCTGAAGCATGTCGCATCATCAAGCCCGAAGGATTAATTGTCATTAGTGGTTTTAATCCAGTGAGTACATGGGGATTGCGCAAGCTTTTCACACGCAATAAAAAACATATGCCCTGGGGTGCAAATTTTATTCATGCGCAAAAGATCAAAAGTTGGTTAAAACTCGCAGAATTTGCAATGGAGAAACATGAAGGTGTGTTATTTGCACCGCCAGTCAATCATCCTTCCATTTATAAAAAAATGAATTTCCTGGAAAAAATAGGTAATAAATATTTTCCCATGCTGGGTGGCGTATATATTCTTGTTGCGCGTGCCAAGGTGATACCATTAACACCGATCCGATTAAAATGGAAACAGCAATTATCAGGTATTAATATGACAGGCACGATTTCTGGTCATATCGCCAGAAAGTCAGGTTGAGATAATAGAATGAAACATGTACAAATCTACACCGACGGCGCATGTCGCGGTAATCCAGGTCCGGGTGGCTGGGGCGCATTAATGCGTTATGGCAGTCATGAAAAAATTTTGTCTGGTGGTGAATTGCACACGACCAATAATCGCATGGAATTAACAGCAGCGATTCAGGCTCTTTCAGCCTTGCGTGAATCCTGTCGCATTGAGTTGCATACCGATTCGCAATATCTGCAAAAAGGTATTTCTGAATGGATAAAAGGCTGGAAAAAGCATGGATGGAAACGTGCGGATAAAAAACCCGTAAAAAATGCTGATTTATGGCAAGCACTGGATAAAGAAACAGAACGTCATAAAGTGAATTGGCATTGGGTGAAAGGACATAGTGGTCATCCAGAAAATGATCTGGTCGACAGAATTGCCAATGAAGCTATTGATGTTATTGTGAAAATGGAGAAATAAATGCGACAAATTGTTCTTGATACAGAAACCACTGGTTTGCATGTGGAAGAAGGCCATCGCATCATAGAAATCGCCTGTCTTGAAATGATTAATCGAAGATTGACAGGAAAAACATTTCATCACTATATCCATCCACAACGTGAAGTGGAAGCAGGCGCTTTCGCCATTCATGGAATCAGTAATGAATTTCTGCGCGATAAACCCTTGTTTAATCATGTCGCCGAAGAATTTCTTGCGTTTATCAACGGTGCAGAATTAATTATTCATAATGCACCATTTGATGTTTCATTTTTAAATCATGAATTATTGCTTGCCAAAGCGAACTATAAATCCATATCTGATTATTGCAATGTTATTGATACTTTGCAGATTGCGCGCAAATTACATGCAGGTCAACGCAACAGTCTGGATGCCTTGTGTAAGCGTTATGGCGTAGATAATTCCAGACGTGATTTGCACGGCGCATTGATTGATACTGATTTACTGGCACAAGTTTATTTGAGTATGACTGGTGGTCAGGAAACTTTTTTTGACAATCTTTCTGCTAACCAACAGGACACAAATAAAAATACAACAACCATGATTCATCAAACTATTGAACGACATAATCTAATAGTTTTACATGCAGAAAAAGAAGAATTGGAAGAGCATGCAAAGTATCTTGAGTTATTGGAAAAACAACGTTAATATTCGTGCGTGCGAATTGATCAATGCATAATAATTTAATCAGGAGAGATGGCTGAGCGGTCGAAAGCGGCGGTCTTGAAAACCGTTGTGTCCTCTGGGCACCGGGGGTTCGAATCCCTCTCTCTCCGGCAGTTCGCATTCACAATGAAGGGGAAGAAGGCTTTGAATTGGATAAAAGTTCTATTAGTGGATGACCACGAACTCGTGCGCATGGGGATTAAACGCCTTTTGCAGGACGTCTCCGGAATCAAGGTAGTGGGTGAAGCAGGTTCAGGCGAAGAAGCGGTGCTTGCTGCGAAGGAAATGAATCCAGATGTTGTGATCATGGATGTGCATATGCCTGGCATCGGTGGACTTGAAGCAACCCGCAAAATGATACGCCATAATACTGATATCAAAATTCTCGCACTTACCATTTATGAAGATGAACCTTATCCTTCGCGTTTATTACAAGCTGGTGCTTCTGGTTATATAACAAAAGGTTGTGATCCAGAAGAAATGATACGTGCCATACGCACGATTTACACTGGTCAACGTTATATCAGCCCGAGTATTGCACAGCAAATCGCCATCAAACGATTCACGAAAGGTGAAGATTCTCCGCTGGATGTTTTGTCTGAACGTGAATTGCAAATCATGTTGATGATTACACAGGGACAAAAAGTTCAGGATATATCCAAAAAACTTTGCTTGAGTCCAAAGACGGTAAATAGTTATCGATATCGAATATTCGACAAACTTGGTATTAATAGTGATGTTGAATTGACATTAATGGCAATGCGTCTTGGTATGCTTGAAGGAACCAATGAAGGTTCAAAAGGGGAATAGTTTTGGGGAAAAACCCTGATGCAAAATATCAAACAATTCCTGTCTAATCTGTCACACCATCCCGGTGTTTATCAAATGCTCGGCGAGCGTGGTGAAGTTTTATATGTTGGTAAAGCAAAAGATTTAAAAAAGCGTATCTCCAGTTATTTCAATAAACAAGGCAAAGATTTAAAAACTCTCTCACTCGTTGAAAATATCAAAGATATAAATTTTATTGTCACACGCAATGAAAACGAAGCTGTCTTGCTTGAATGTAATCTCATTAAAAAACATCGTCCGCGTTATAACATTTTGTTACGTGATGATAAAAGTTATCCGTATATTTATATTTCTGATCATGAATATCCACGCATTGATATTTATCGTGGTGCGCGCAAAAAAAATGGCTGGTATTTTGGCCCTTATCCGCATGCAGCGACCGTTCGGGAAACCATTAGTTTATTGCAAAAAATATTTTTATTACGTACATGTCGCGATCCTTATTATGATGCGCGTACTCGTCCATGTTTGCTTTATCAGATTGGGCGTTGTTCTGCGCCATGTGTCAATCTTATTTCTGAAACGGATTATGCGCATGGAGTTAATCTTGCACGTCTGTTTCTGGAAGGAAAAAGTGATCAGGTAATCAGTGAATTGCAAAACAGCATGGAAGCAGCTTCACATGCAATGAAATATGAATTAGCAGCGCTTTATCGCAATCAGATCACACGTCTCAGGCAAATTCAGGAAAAACAATATGTCAGTATTGATGAAGGGAATGCCGATGTCATAGGACTGGCTGGTCATGCTGGTGTGGTTTGCGTGCAATTATTATCAATACGTGCGGGGCAAGTGCAGGGCAGTCGATCCTATTTTCCCAGCATTCCAGCCTATTCCAGTGACGAAGAAATTATTTCTGCATTTCTGACACAACATTATCTGCATGATACGACGCATATCGAAACTATCCCGCGTCGTATTGTTATTGGCATGGAATTGCCGGATCAATCCCTGATAGAAAATGTATTGTCAGAAGTGGTGAGACATAAAGTGGAGTTGCTGCATGGCGCACGTGGTGAAAAAAGAAAATGGCTGGAGATGGCAACGCTTAGTGCAAAGGAATCCTTTGCTGCACAAGCATTTAGCAAAATGAATATGCGTGATCGTGTGATTGCCTTGCAACAATTGCTGGGTCTTGCAACGATTCCACAGCGTATTGAATGTTTCGATATTAGTCATAGCATGGGTGAGGCAACGGTTGCATCTTGCGTGGTGTTTGATCAGCAAGGTGCGGTGAAAAGTGCATACCGAAAATTTAATATTACTGGAATTACTGGAGGCGATGATGTTGCTGCCATGCATCAGGTTTTATTGCGTCGCTTCAAGCGATTACAAAAAGAACAAGCAGCATTGCCAGATATTGTCATCATTGATGGTGGAATGACACAACTTGCGACGGCAAGAAAAGTCATGCATGAATTGAATCTACAGGAAATTAATTTATTAGCTGTATCAAAAGGGGAAGGGCGTAAACCTGGCTTTGAAACGCTGCATATCGAAAATAATCCGCCGATTCATCTACCTGCAGATTCACTGGTTTTACATTTTATCCAGCAGATTCGTGATGAAGCACATCGTTTTGCTATCACTGGACACAGAAATCGACGTGACAAGGCAAGACGTCATTCCACACTGGAAAATATTGCAGGAATTGGTGCCAAACGCAGACGTGATTTATTACGTTATTTTGGTGGTATTCAAGGTATTGCTCGTGCTAGTCTTGATGAATTAACTAAAGTCCCGGGCATAAGTCGTTCTCTCGCAGAACGCATATTTGCAGCACTCCATGACACGACTGTATGATCAATTATTCAATTGGCCAAATATCCTCACCATCGTGAGAATATCTCTCGTTCCCTTGCTGGTAGTTTTTTATTATTTACCATTCAAATGGGGACACATGGGAGCAGCGCTTTTATTTGCAACAGCTTCCATCACCGATTGGCTGGATGGTTATCTGGCACGATATCTCAAACAGACTACAAAGATTGGTGCATTTCTTGATCCTGTTGCAGATAAACTGATGGTTGCAACCGCTTTGGTGCTGATTGTTGCAGAACCAACGTTTCAATTTATTTCTTTTCCGAATTCTGTGATTTCAGTTCCCACATTTGTGATCACGATTCCAGCCGCAATTATTGTTTCACGCGAAATTATTGTTTCTGCGTTGCGTGAATGGATGGCTGAAGTGGGCAAGCGTAAAAGTGTTGCGGTTTCAAATCTTGGTAAAGTCAAAACGACCGTACAAATGCTGACGCTGATTTTATTGTTGTATTGCAATAATACAACACCTGCAACTGTGATCCTCGCGAGTTATATCTTGCTTTATGTCTCAGCTATTCTAACCGTGTGGTCGATGCTGATTTATCTCAAGGCCGCCTGGCGACAACTGCAAAGCGCATAAATTATTTAACATAATTTGCTTGACTTACCCACATTCCCCGATAAAATTGGCAGCGCAAATCAAGCGGGAATAGCTCAGTTGGTAGAGCACAACCTTGCCAAGGTTGGGGTCGCGAGTTCGAGTCTCGTTTCCCGCTCAAGGATATACAAAGCCTCAGAACGATCTGAGGTTTTTTCTTTTATTAACTCGTCAGGTTTTCACGACTAGCGAGTGTAAAGAGAAAATGGCTGGGTGGCAGAGTGGTTATGCAGCGGCCTGCAAAGCCGTGGACGCCGGTTCGATTCCGACCTCAGCCTTGATTGAAGTGCTAAATGCCCGGGTGGCGGAACAGGTAGACGCAAGGGACTTAAAATCCCTCGGGATCTAATCCCGTGCCGGTTCGATTCCGGCCTCGGGCAAGAATATGCTCCAACTATTTCAGCCGTATATTATCAGTATGGTAAGCTGGCCTAATGACATTTGTTGTAACTGAGAAGTGCATACGCTGCAAATACACCGACTGTGTAGAAGTTTGCCCAGTCGATTGTTTCTATGAAGGTCCAAATTTCCTTGTTATCAATCCCAGCGAATGTATCGATTGCGCATTGTGCGAACCTGAATGTCCAGTGAATGCGATTTATTCACAAGACGATCTTCCCGAAAAATATCAGCCATATTTACAGTTAAATACTGAACTTTCTGAAAAATGGCCAAATATCACTCGCATCAAGGATGCACCTGCTGATGCGGATGAATGGAAAGACAAGGAAGACAAGCTGCAATACCTCGAGAAAGAATGGCCAAAATAATGCTCGCGTTTGATACATCGGCCTCTGCCATCTCTGTCGCATTACAAAAAAATGACGAAGTACGCATTCTGCATCAATTTGCTCCCATGCAACAGGCGAAATTGATATTGCCCATGATTCAGCAGTTACTGGCTGATTTTTCCCTCACTTTTACTGATCTTGATGCGATTGCTTATGGCTGTGGGCCAGGCAGTTTTACTGGAACTCGCATTGCCAGCAGTGTTGCGCAAGGGCTTGCATTTGCTGCCGATAAGCCCGTGATTCCTGTATCATCGCTTGCAATACTGGCGCAAACTGTTTATCGCAAATATCAATGCAGGACGATAGTCATTGTTGTCGATGCACGTATGGAACAAGTTTATTTTGCAAGGTATGAAGTAAATCAGGAAGGAATCGCATGTCTTGTAGGTGAAGAGCAGCTCTGTTCTCCCAGCGATATACATTTACCAGCAGGCGATGACTGGTGTGGCGCGGGTGATGGCTGGAATAGGCTTTCTGATATAAAGGCAAATATTTACGCAGATGAACTTCCTTCTGCAGATGCCCTGTTACAATTGGCGATGTTAAAATTCGCGCAAAATGAAGGTGTTAACGCAGCGCAAGCTGTTCCAACATATCTTCGTTGAGATTTACATTCTGAGAGACTAGAATTCGGGAAAATCGTGGAGAATGTTAATAAAACTTGCAACGCAGGAGTCAATATGACCGGTGACAATAATGGCGAATGCCAGAATTACATCAACCAGATTAAAACGTATATACATGCACATGCTCCGCAAAAGGATGCAGAATTACTGGAAATATTTGCCCAGCAATATTTTTCGGGATCATCAGTTGATGATTTGAAAGCAAGGTCTGTTCCCGATTTGTATCATATTCTTTTATCGCATTGGCAATTCATCACAGAACGTGCTTCTGGTGAATCCAAAGTGCGTATCTTTAATCCCTCACGTGAAAAAGATGGTTGGGAAACATCACATACTGTCATTCAGATTTCGCATGATGATATTCCATTTCTGGTTGATTCAACACGAATGGTGATTAATCGCTTTGGTTATGAAATTCATTTCATTATTCACTTTGGCGGCTTCAAGGTAAAACGTAATAATGAAAATCGCATTACCGATATTGTCAGCAAAAATAATGATGCGAGCATTACGACTGAAGCACCGATTTACATTGAAATCGATCGTCTTTCTGATGAAAACACCATGGAAGAATTGAAGAATGAAATTAATAATGTCTTGATCGATGTGCGTGTTGCGGTCGCAGACTGGCGAAAAATGCTGGCGCGTGTTGAAGAGTGTTTGCAGGAACTTAAAGCAAATCCATCGCATCTTTCTGCTGCCGAGCTAACTGAATCAATTGATTTTCTGCAATGGCTAATCAATAACAATTTTACTTTTCTTGGTGCGCGTGATTACAAATTAATTGGTGATGGTACTAATCGTGCCTTGCAAGTGGTTTCAGGATCAGGTTTAGGTGTGATGCGTGATGAAGCTTTTAGTACGGCTTCACGTGTTTATGCAGAATTACCACCGCAAGCACGCAAGATGGCACTTTCAAGGGATGTGCTGATTGTTGCAAAAAATAGTGTGGATTCTACTGTTCATCGTCAGGCGCCCACTGATTATATCGGTGTGAAAACATTTAATGATAAAGGCGAATTGACTGGCGAGCGTCGTTTCGTTGGTTTGTATACATCCACTGCTTATAATTCCAGTCCAAGGCAAATTCCTTTCTTGCGTGAAAAAGTAAGCCAGGTACTCGATCAGCTTGGTTTTCCACCAGATAGTCATGATGGCAAGGAAGCAGTGCATATTCTTGAAACATTGCCGCGTGATGATTTATTTCAGGCAACACGGGAAGAGCTCACTGACTTGACACGTAATATCATTCAGTTAAAAGAACGCAAGCGTGTACGATTATTAATTAGACGCGATTCTTTTTATCGTTATTTTTCCTGTCTGGTGTATGTGCCGCGACAAATCTTCACGACCGACCTTGCTTATGCCATGCAAGCTGTGCTCATGGAAGCATTTCATGGAACAGATGCAACATTCACTACGTATTTTTCAGATTCCATTCTTGCACGTATACATTTCATGATACGTGTCAATCCTAAAACCAAAATTGATTATTCTATTGCAGACATCGAAAATAAACTGGTGACTGTTGCACGTTCATGGACAGATGAATTACGCGATCAACTTGTGAATCGTTATGGTGAAGCTGATGGATTGAAGTATTACAATAAATATTACAAGGCGTTTCCCGGCAGTTATACCGAAGATTACACATCACGCGAAGCACTGGATGATATAGAAAAAATAGAATGCTTATCTGAGGATAATCCGCTTGGCATGTTGTTTAGCAAAACAAATGTGAATAATACCCTGAGCCTGAAATTATTTTATCTGCAACAAACGATCGTCTTATCAGATGTTCTTCCCATACTTGAAAACATGGGATTAAAAATTATTGGCGAACGTCCACATGAAGTGAAATTCAAGGATGGCAATACCATCTGGATTAATGATTTTAATATGACTTATGCCGTTAACAAGGATATTGGCGTTAATGATATCAAGGATTCATTTCAGGATACGATTACCAAAGTCTGGTTTGGTGAAGCAGAAAATGATGGATTTAATCGTCTGGTGCTGGAAGCTAATCTGACTTGCAAGGAAACGGCTGTATTACGTGCTTATACCAAATATTTGCGTCAGACCGGATTCACTTTCAGTCAAAATTATATTGAACTCGCACTCATTAATAATGCAGAAATTACCAAAGCATTGGTTCAGTTATTTATTTTGCGTTTTGATCCTGCATATCAGGAACGTAATGATACACATGAGTTGATTGATTTTATCGAAAAAGGACTGGATTCTGTCGCCAGTCTTGATGAAGATCGTATCCTGCGTAAATTGCTGGAAGTGATCATGGCGACCCTGCGCACGAATTATTTTCAGCTTAATCGTGATGGTTCAATCAAATCTTACATTTCCTTTAAATTCGATCCCATGCTTATTTCTGAACTTCCATTGCCGCGTCCGAAATATGAAATTTTTGTCTATTCACCGCGAGTGGAAGGCATTCATTTGCGTGCAGGAAAAGTTGCGCGCGGTGGTTTGCGCTGGTCAGACAGGCGTGAAGATTTCCGTACAGAAGTATTAGGTTTGATGAAAGCGCAACAAGTTAAAAATACAGTGATCGTGCCAGAAGGTGCCAAAGGTGGTTTTGTTGTCAAAACACCGCAGACAGCAGAAATGAGTCGTGATGATTATCTGAAAGAAGGTATTCGTTGTTATTCCATTTTCATCAGCGGTCTTCTGGATGTGACTGACAATATCAAGGATGGCGTCATCATGCCGCCTGTTAATGTTGTACGTTATGATGGCGATGATCATTATCTCGTGGTGGCTGCTGATAAAGGCACAGCAACTTTTTCAGATATCGCCAATGGTATTGCACAAGAATATGGATTCTGGTTAGGTGATGCATTCGCATCAGGTGGTTCAGCTGGTTATGATCATAAAAAAATGGGCATCACATCACGTGGCGTTTGGGTATCAGTCAAACGTAATTTTCGTGAAATTGGCATTGATCCTGAAAAAGATGATTTCACAGTCATTGGTATTGGCGACATGGCGGGAGATGTTTTTGGTAATGGCATGTTACTGTCGCAACACACCAAATTGATTGGTGCTTTCAATCACGTTCACATTTTTCTTGATCCAGATCCTGATCCTGCTATTAGCTATGCAGAACGCAAACGTTTATTTAATTTACCGCGTTCCAGCTGGCATGATTACAATCCTGAATTGATTTCACAAGGTGGTGGTGTATTTGATCGTTCTGCCAAATCCATCAAGTTATCACCTGAAATTAAATTCCTGTTGAATATCAAAAAAGATTCCATGGCACCCAATGAATTAATACGTGCGATGTTGAAAGCATCTGTCGATCTGATCTGGAATGGTGGGATTGGAACCTTTGTGAAAGCGACATCAGAATCTCATCTGGATGTTGGTGATCGTACCAATGATGCTATTCGTATTGATGCAACCGAATTAAATGCAAGAGTCGTTGCAGAAGGCGGTAATCTTGGTGTGACACAATTAGCACGTATTGAATACTCATTACAGGGTGGCATCATCAATACGGATTTCATCGATAATTCCGCAGGCGTTGATTGTTCCGATCATGAAGTCAATATCAAGATTTTATTGAATCGTCTGGTAACAGACGGTGAAATGACACTGGAGCAACGCAATAAATTACTGGAAAAAATGACAGATGAAGTAGCCGCTCTGGTCTTGCAGGATAATTATAATCAGACACAAATGCTCTCACTGGAAACATCAGTCTCTCAGCAAACCATGGATTTGCTGCGTCAATATATCAATACGATGGAAAAAAGCGAGCGTCTGGATAGAAAGCTGGAATATCTGCCAGACGATAAAATTCTGCTGGAACGTAAAGCAAGCAACAAGCCATTGACACGTCCGGAGTTATCGATGTTGCTGGCTTATAGCAAAATGTATTTAAAGCAGGACATATTAAATTCCAATATTCCAGAAGATCCTTATTTTGAAAAATTTCTCTTGAATGCTTTCCCCAAGGCATTAGGTGAAAAATATTTTTCACAAATGAAAGAGCATAGTCTGCGTCGTGAAATTATTACTACACAGCTTTGCGCTAGCATTACAGATCGTATGGGAATTAACTTTGTAGAAAGATTACAGCGTGAAACAGGTGCTTCCATTGATTTTGTGATTCGTGCTTTTACTGTTGCTGAAAGTATTTTCGGTATGAATGACACCTGGAATGAAATCATGGCGCTGGATTACAAGGTTAACCAGAGCATTCAGTATCGCATGATGTTGCAAGTGTATTATCTGATAAGACGTGCCACACGCTGGTTTTTGCGTAATCGTAAACCCAATATGCTGATACAAAAAACCATCAATGATTTTGCTCCGCAAATCGCAGAATTAACGCGACGCTTACCGCAAATTCTCGATAAGCCAGATAAGGAAGCTTACGATTCTGCGTTCAATTATCTTATTGATCAGGAAGTGCCAGAAAAATTGGCGCGCACGATTGCTGCTTATAACATGCTGTTTACCTCACTTGATATTGTCGAATCAGCAAAACGTTATGAACTGGAATTATGTGAAGTTGCAAAAACATATTATCTGCTAGGTAATCGACTCGAGTTAAACTGGCTGCGTGAATTAATGAATTCCTATACAGTAGAAAACCAGTGGGATGAATTGGCGCGCGCTGGTTTCCGTGATGATCTTGATCGCTTGCAACGTAAATTGAGTGCACGTGTACTTGGTGTCAGATCAAAGGAATTGAAAGAAATGAATATGGATGAACGAATTGATCACTGGATTCAACGTTATCAATTTCTGATGGAACGCTGGTATAAATTAATTGGTGATATCAAATCCACAGACATTCTCGATTTTGTGACATATTCTGTGGTTTTACGTGAATTATCTACTTTCGCACAAGCTGGATAGGGACAATATATGACGTATGAAGGGAGTTCAGTTTCGTTGCCATACGCATCGGCGTACGCATCGGTTTACGGATCGAAAATGCATTATATCGAAGAAGGAACAGGGGATGCGATTTTGTTTCTACACGGCATTCCCACTTCCTGTTATATCTGGCGCAATGTTATTCCGCATCTAGCGGGTTTAGGACATTGCATTGCACCAGATTTACCTGGCTTTGGACATTCAGACAAACCGGATATTGCATATTCCATTTTCGATTACATTAAATACATCAATAAATTTATTGAAACTCTGAAATTAAAAAACATTACTTTTGTTATGCATGGTTGGGGTTCATTGATTGGTCTGGATTATGCTTTGAATCATGAAAAAAATTGCAAGGGTCTTGTGTTTTATGAGTCTTTTTTGCATTCCTTGCATGGCACAGATCTTTCCTTGCCGTTTCAGGAACAATTATCCACGCTGCAGGAATGTGAAAATTCACCTGATGATACGATCGATGCTGCGCTATTGATAGATAAAATCCTGCCGCCACAAATCATGCGTCAATTATCCGATGTGGAAATGGATTGTTATCGTCATCCTTTTGTCAAAGGCAGCAGTAAACCTATCCTGCAATATTTACGTGAATTGCCCAAAGGAAATGGCAATAGTCACATTGATACATTGATTGCCGATTGTTCCAGCAAGTTGTCTCATTGCCAATTACCAAAATTAATGTTGTATTCAGTTCCGGGATTTATTACCAGTATCGCAACTATTATCTGGGCAAAGGAAAATTTGCCTAATCTTGAAATAATTGATATAGGTGAAGAATTACATCTCGCCCAGGAAACTCATCCAGAAGTCATGGGTGAGGCTATCAGTGCCTGGATGCAGGCAATCGAACAAACTCATGGGGCAAAACATTTATGAATACTTATTCCATTGCAGTTGTTGGTGCGACCGGTTTAGTGGGCACAACTCTGCTTGGTTTGCTGGAAGAACGTAATTTTCCGATAAAAAAAATATTTCCACTCGCCAGTCAGCAATCTGCTGGTAAATATATTACTTTTCGCGGCGCACAACATGCAGTAGAAGATTTGGCGACGTTTGATTTTTCGCAAACTGATCTCGCATTTTTCTGTGTTGGTAATGATCTCGCCAGTGAATATGCGCCAAAAGCTGCTGCAGCAGGTAATATTGTTATCGATAAAAGTTATTATTATCGTACACATGATGATGTGCCACTCATTGTTCCTGAAGTGAATATCGATGTTCTGCCGCAATATAAAAAAATGAATATTATTTCCAATCCAAATTGCACCACCATTCCTATCGCTGTGGGCTTGAAAGCCATCTATGATGCTGTTGGCGTTACACGTATGAATGTTTGTACTTATCAATCGGTTTCAGGCACGGGCAAGGATGCGATTGCAGAATTAACGGAACAAACACGTTTATTGCTGGATCATAAAAAAATTGAACCAAAAGTTTATTCCCAGCAAATTGCATTTAATGTGTTACCACATATTGATGATTTCCAGGAAAATGGTTACACCCGCGAAGAAATGAAAATAGTGCATGAAATGCAGAAAATTTTTAATGATAACACCATCGCCATTAATCCAACGGCTGTGCGTGTGCCCGTATTCTGTGGTCATGCCGTTTCAGTGCATATCGAAACCAAAGATAAAATAACCGCAGCAGATGCTTGCAAATTATTGGCAAATTCACCGAGTGTGAAATTATTTACTGGCAAATATCCTTATGCAACACCTGTCAAGGATGCAGCAGGAAATGACTTTGTGCATGTTGGTCGTGTGCGTGAAGATATTTCACATGCCAAAGGATTAAACCTCTGGATTGTTTCTGACAACTTGCGTAAAGGTGCTGCACTCAATGCCATCCAGATTTCTGAACATTTAATCAAGATGATATAAACCATGATACTTGCCATTATTAAATGTTATCTAGCCTTGTTCGTTGCTGTTGGTACTGGTTCACTGCTGGTTTTTCTTGTGGGTTTATATTTTATTTTCAGAAAACCAGTTACCCAATCTGTAGTCAAATCGGTTAGTCAGCCTCTCACAGATTTTTCTGCTATTGCGGGCGATGATATTATTACCACGCAACTGGATCTCGCACGCGCTTATATCGAAACAGATAAAAAATCGCTCGCTTATAATATTCTTCAATCTGTACTTTTGCATGGAACAGCTCAACAAAAGCATGAAGCAAAACAATTAATGCAATCTATCTAAATCATGCGTATCGCTCTTGGTATTGAATATAACGGTCATGGATTTTATGGTTGGCAAGCACAACAAAATTTGCCGACAATTCAAGGTGCATTGCAAACTGCATTAAGCAAAGTTGCAAATGAGCCTATTGAATTATTCTGCGCAGGACGTACGGATGCTAATGTGCATGCTACTGGTCAAGTCGTGCATTTTGATACGCGTGCCAAAAGACATATCGATGCATGGATATGGGGAACGAATTCACATTTACCATCTTCCATTGTTGTACGCTGGGCGCGTGCGGTGGATTATCATTTTCATGCACGCTTTACTGCAACTGCAAGACGCTATCGTTACATTATTTATAATCATCCGATCCGACCAGCACTGTATAGCGCACGTGCGACCTGGCATTATTTTCCACTGGATATCGAACCGATGCGTATTGCAGGAAAATATTTACTGGGTGAGCAGGATTTCAGTTCATTCCGTTCCTCGCAATGCAATTCAAAATCACCCATGCGCAATGTGATGGTGTTTGATGTTAAGCGTGAAGGAGATTTTATTATTCTGGAAATTGAAGCGAATGCGTTTTTGCATCATATGGTGCGTAATATCGCTGGTTCATTAATGAAAATAGGCGCGCACCAGCGTCCAGCCGAATGGCTGCAGGAAGTATTGCTGGCGAAAAGCAGGAAAGTTGCGGCTGAAACAGCAGCGCCCGATGGCTTGTATTTGACCAAGGTGACTTATCCAGAACCGTATATCTTTCCGTTAGCGAATGATGACTTTTTGGTTTAATATTGTCGCCTTGTCGTTGCAAGGTAAAGGATGTCATTCCGCGGTGTGTCATTCCCGCGAAGGCGGGAACCTATCCATGGGTTCCCGCCTTCGCGGGAATGACACACCGTTTTATATAAAACCGTATTTAAACTATCACTTGAATAAAACAGGGTAACTATATGAGTTGGTTTAAAAAATTATTACCATCGCGCATCAGGACAGGTAGCAGTAACAAGCGCGTGCCAGAAGGATTATGGTCAAAATGTGATAATTGCAACTCAGTTTTGTACCGTTCTGAGCTTGAGCGGAACCTCGATGTTTGCCCCAAATGTGAATTTCACATGCGTATTTCCGCGCGGCGCCGTCTGGATTATTTTCTCGATCCAGAAAGCGGCATGGAAATTGCAGCAGAAGTGGGCCCACATGACCCATTGAAATTTCGCGATATTAAAAAATACAAAGATAGATTATCCGCTGCACAAAAAGAAACCGGTGAAAAAGAGGCGCTGGTTGCGATGCAAGGTAAATTAATTGGCCAGAAGATTGTTGTCGCTGCCTTTGAATATGGTTTTATTGGTGGTTCCATGGGTGCTGCGGTAGGTGAAAAATTCGTACGTGCAGTGAATACCAGCATTGAATCGCGCATACCATTTGTTTGCTTTTCTGCGAGTGGCGGTGCGCGCATGCAGGAAGCGCTGATTTCGTTAATGCAAATGGCGAAGGTGAGTGCTGCACTTGCAAGATTATCCGAACAAGCCATTCCCTATATTTCCGTCCTGACGGATCCGACCATGGGTGGTGTTTCTGCGAGCCTTGCCATGCTCGGCGATATTATTATTGCAGAACCGAATGCCCTGATTGGTTTTGCGGGTCCTCGAGTGATCGAGCAAACCGTACGTGAAAAATTACCGTCTGGTTTTCAGCGTAGTGAATTTCTGCTGAAACACGGTGCGATCGACATGATCCTGCATCGTAATGAATTGCGCCCTGGCATTGCACGATTGCTGGCCAAGCTGAGTGTGCAAAAAATTCGTTCTACAGGGACGAGTAAAATGTAATAGAATGGAGGATTCAATGGAATGAAAGAGGTGATTCATGGAGCGACAAACCAGGCACCGTATCTTGGGAATGATTGTTGTGATTGCCTTGGTCATTATTGTTTTGCCATTCGTGCAAGCTAATAAGGAAATCCCCGCACAAACTGCATTGATTACTCCTCCTCCTTTTCCGACGCTAGCTGCAAATGATGCTGTCACTGAACCATTCGTCGAACCTGCCTTGCCAAAACCACCCATCATGGAAAATGTGGAAAGCAATGCAAGTCATATCAAACACAGCAGTTACAGGATTATTGAAGAGGGTTCATTAAATTCACTTTTCAAAAAACCTCCTCATGAAGATCGCCATACACACGTGCAAAGTCTGATGGTATTAAAAACTCCCTCACAAAAATTATTGCAGACGGAAACCACAGATGATGGCTTGTTAAAATTAAAAAGTACTGTCTGGGTAGTGCAAATCGGCAGCTACAAGGATAAAACCAATGCCTTGCGTATCGTGAACCAGTTACGTTCCAGTGGTTATCGAGCATTTATTCAGGATGCATCGACTGCTTTTGAAGACACGACTCGAGTATATGTTGGTCCTGAACGCAAGCGCACGAATGCATTAGCTCTGGCAGACAGATTGCAAAATGAAATGAAGGTGAAAGGTATTATTGTCAGTTATAAGCCATTGGCATTATGAAACAGCATTTTCTGGAAGTTAAAACCGATGGGCGTGGGCTAATTAATATTACAAAAAAAATCGCTGAATGCGTTGCAGCAACAAAAGTTGAAACAGGTTTATGTCATGTGTTCCTGCAACATACCAGCGCTTCGCTCGCGCTATGTGAAAATGCTGATCCATTAGTATTAAGTGATCTTGAAGCTTTCATGCAGCGCACAGTTCCTGATGGTGATCCAGTTTATGAACATACAGATGAAGGTGAAGATGACATGCCTTCACATATTCGCAGTATCATCACGCATAATTCCCTGACCATTCCCATCACGCATGGCAAATTGGCGCTAGGCACATGGCAGGGAATATTTTTATGGGAACATCGTGTGCGAGGTTGTGTGCGCAAGGTGGTGGTGACGGTGCAGGGATAAAAACTCTTTAATTGAATAGCTTGCGCATGATCCATTCATTTTATTCCTCAAGCTCTCTTAATATTACCTTAACTTAAAGTTGTTATTATCCGGCAACTATAAAAATTCAATAATGAATTATAAAAACATATCGATAATACAGAATCCTAACGACGTTTATTTATACACAATCACGGTGAATTTAATGGAAACGCGCACAGATATACATGACGAGCTGTGGAATGGTGATGAGAAAAAAATCATTCCTCTACCTGAAATTAACTCGAGTTTAACTTTAAAAATTACATCTGATTCCAGTCTGAAACAGCGTAGCAAGTTTGATAAAAGTGGCAGCGTATATCCAGCATTATTGAACAATCTAATGAGCCAAAAAAATAAAAATAATTCTGTGACTCTTAATATTCATATACCAGGAACTGGTTGTCGTCATAATGATAATCTGCCAACTTACGCAGCTTTGCAGCAACTTGCTCACATACAGAAACAATCTGGTATAAAACCCGCAATGTTAATGTTTGAAGGGACGGGTGCAAGTACTGAAGAACATTTTGATTATCTACCTCCCAGCTTATATGCAGCCAATTCACTCGAAAAGAAGCTTAAGGAAACTCCGACGTTTTATATGTTTGCTGCATCTGCAGCGCAGGATATTGATTTATTGGTTCAAAGTGAATTTACAGCATTATTATTAGGTGTTGTCGCTGGTGCGGGAAAAAATACAAATAATTATCGCGTTATGGGAGCACTGGAGGCGCTGGAAGAGGATGATGCATTTCCAGATGTGATTTTCCTAAGCGGTCACAGTCGCGGTGCAATCAATTGCATAAGTCTGGCAAACGATATTTACGATAAATATCAGGACAGAATTAAAATTCATCTTTTATTAACTGATCCAGTTCCAGGCCCTGGTTATGGCAATGTGCAAGATACTTTGCTCATTCCTGCTAATGTTATTAGTTTTACCTGTTTTTATGCTGCTGATGAAGAAAGATTGTTTTTCATCGCTCATGACCATAACCGCTTGAAGTTCGCTAATCCACAAACGACTATTACTTCTTATCCCCTGGACGGTGATCATAATTCATTTTTCCATGCCATGCGTAAATATCAGGATTATCTGACGGGAATTGTATGCGCTATCAATGGTGTGAAACCTGCTGATTGCAAAATAGGTTATGGTAAGGCGGATAAATCATTAAATGTTAAAGGTAAAGGATATCGCGAAGGATCCGTGTATCATCTTGTAACTGAAATTAACTCTGAATGTAATACAGACCTCGCAACGGTGTTGAATCAATTGCGCACTGATATAGGCGATAACAATTTTAGTATGGAGTTGACAAAAAACTTCCGCGAGAAAATGCCTCAAATTATCGAAGAGATTAAGAAAAAGGTCTGTTCTAATCTGAATTATGCCTTGGAATTTGCCGATCGAAATTATCGCATGATTTCAGATACCCTGGAAAAAATAATAGCAGATGATATCAGTGAAATTCTGGAAACAGTATTACCTGTTCTTGCGCCAATTGAAAAATCAATTCTTTTGAGTAATGAAAAATTAATTAATGAAATTGCAGGTGAATCTGGAATTAAAATAACAGGATTGACTGATGTTTATTTCAATAATCTCAATAAAAAAGAAATGAATATGCTTATATCTGGTTTGCTTCATTCTGCTGGAATCAATACTAAAAGTGATAAAGTTAACTGTGTTGCGAATTCCTTGTTTAGCGACAAGGAAAAAAGAAAAAAAGAAGTCATCGTTTCCCTTTATTTGATGATTGCAAAACATGTAACGCAAGAAGAATTAGGAATTCTGATAAAAGAAAGTCAGAATAAAGTAAGTCCACGCATGCGACTTCTTCGTTATGAAAGACCGTTGATTGAAGTTGGTGGAAAGAAAATTACTTATGGTGATACCAATAGTTACAAACATTATTGCAAATCATTGAAGATACTGGAGTCAAGGTTGAAACCGAATACAGCAGCATTTTATCAGGGTGCTACTACTTCAACGACAAGTACGACAACAACCAGTAGCACTCATTCGACTATAAATTCAAGGCAGAGTAGTAATCGAAAATAAATATATAATTTAACACTCCGGCAAATTCGCAGCTAATCCACCCTGCGATGTTTCTTTATATATCGTCATCATGTCCTTGCCGGTTTGTTTCATCGTCGCGATCACTTTATCCAGCGTCACGAAATGTTCGCCATCACCGAGTAATGCCAATCTCGCTGCATTCACCGCTTTAACCGCACCCATGGCATTGCGTTCAATACAAGGAATCTGCACGAGTCCATGCATGGGATCGCAGGTCATACCGAGATGATGTTCCATCGCAATCTCCGCTGCATTTTCGATTTGATACAGCGAACCACCTAACACCGCGGTCAATGCACCTGCTGCCATTGAACAAGCAACACCGACTTCACCCTGGCAACCCACTTCTGCACCAGAAATCGATGCGCCTTTTTTATAAAGAATGCCAATCGCACCTGCTATCAGTAAGAAATCAACCGCTGCATTTTCATTATGCTGCGGATAAAACGTCAGATAATAATGCAATACCGCAGGAATTATTCCCGCTGCACCATTGGTTGGTGCTGTCACCACACGTCCGCCTGCAGCATTTTCTTCATTCACAGCAATAGCATATAAATTCAGCCATTCCATGCTATCAGTATGCTGATGTGAATTCGGTTTACCTTTGCTTAATAATTTCTGATAAAGATTCGCAGCACGACGTTTGACATTCAATCCACCTGGCAAAATACCACCATGTTCACAACCTTTTTCAATACACTCCTGCATGATATTGGCAATTCGCTTTAATCCCATTTTAATTTCTGCTTCACTACGCAACGTGCGTTCATTCGCCATCATTAAATCGCGTATCGTCAGATGATTATGTTCGCACGCAGCCAGCAAGGATTTTGCAGTGGAAAAAGGATAGGGGAAGTCAGCGGTTGTTTTCTCATGCGGATGTTTTGCTTCTTGCTCACTTAAAATAAATCCACCACCAATGGAATAATAAATTTCCTCGAGAATTTTTTTGCCAGCTGCATCATACGCACAATAACGCATGCCATTGGTATGCTCTGGTAATAAATCCTTAAAGTTAAAAATCATGTCATCAAGATAATGAAACGAAATATTTTTTGCGCCATTCACACATAACAATTTATTTTCGATGATTTCTGTCGCGCGTGGTCTGATGATATCGGGATTAACCTGATCGGGTGCATTATTCTCCAGCCCAAGCAAAATCGCAGCATCAGTTCCGTGTCCTTTGCCTGTAAAGGCCAGTGAACCAAATAATTCGATGGTGATACGTTTAACCATCAAAAGATTGGCTTCAAGATGATTGGCAAATAATCTTGCGGCTTTCATGGGGCCAACTGTATGCGAACTTGATGGACCTATACCAATTGAAAATAAATCAAATACGCTAATCGACATCAGCTTGTCCTTTGGATTGATAGTGGCGGGAAGTTTAGCGAAAGAAGCAGGAGATGAACAGCCTAAAAGCAAACCAGCGTCTAAGGGAATGAGAAGACGCTGGTTATACTTTTGTTGCTAATTACTTGATACTTTCCCAGGTTCCATTGGCTTTGCGGCAAGCAACACCATGAACTTTTTCTTTCTTGCCATGTACATTGGCAATCATGGTGTATTTACGGCAATGCTCATGACCATACATCTTCATGGACTTGCTGGTTGGGATAACGGTGTAGTGTGTACCGTTATGGCTCTTCCAGTGATGCATTCTATGCTGAGGAACATTGGTTAAAGCATAATTTGCCTGCATGTTATCGGAGCTATCCATTGAATGACCAATCGCACCGCCAATCAATGCACCGCCAACTATGCCTACGCCAACAGCAACAGCAGTTCCAGTACCTGCACCAATCGCACTACCTGCAAGACCACCAACTACTGCACCAGTCACTGCGCCAATACCCGTATTTTGATCGCGAGTGTTGGAAGAAGAGCAACTTACGACAAGCGCAGCGCTTGCAGCAAGCAACACTAATTTAATGAATGCCTGTTTCATATTGAGAATCTCCATGGGGAAGTCAATTTAAATTGAATAACATTTTTCATCTTACTGGAGTGTCATTTTTTTCACACTTGGGGTTATTACTGCCAACTATGCGGATATGGTTTGAAAAATAAAATTGTAGGTTTTAATATGTGGCGATTGATGCTAAAATTTAAACCAATTAACATTTATTCAGTGATAATTGACCAATGATATCTCCCATCCATACGCTGCTCAATCGCCGCTTGCTTGCCATTTTAGTCCTGGGTTTTGCGTCAGGCTTGCCATTTGCGCTGACCAGTTCAACTTTGCAGGCATGGTTTACCGAGGCAAACGTCAGTTTGAAGGCGATTGGTACTTTGTCATTATTGGGCATTCCTTATACGTTCAAGTTTCTTTGGGCGCCTCTCATGGATTATTACGGCTTTTCGCAATTGGGCAAACGTAAAGCCTGGATATTATTGACGCAATTTGCACTCGTGCTTGCGCTTTTTGTGATTGCTCAGATGGAACCGGCAAAGGAAACGACATTGATTGGAATTCTGGCGCTGCTGATCACTTTTTTTTCTGCTTCCCAGGATATTTCCGTCAATGCTTATACGACTGAAGTGTTACATCCAGAGGAAAGAGGACTTGGTGCTGCTTATACTGTCTTTGCTTATCGTGTAGCAGTGTTGATATCCGGTGGTTTTGCGCTGGTCATGGCAGATTATATTGGCTGGAAAATGACTTATTACTGCATGTCCGCATTGATGTTGTTATCCATGTTGCCAACTTATTTTGCACCTTCTGTCAATGAGCCTGCTGTTCCCGCACAAAATTTATATCAGACAACATTGCAGGCATTGGCAGATTTATGGCAACGCGACCGAATTATTTTATTATTACTGTTTATCATGTTTTATAAATTTGGCGATGCGCTGGCATTGTCATTGATCACCAATTTTCTTTTGCATGGTTTAGGTTTTACGCTGACAGAAGTAGGTCTTGCTTATAAGCTGGTAAGTTTTATTGCAATGATCGCAGGTGGTTTTATCGGCGGATTAATTTTAATGCGCTGGAATATTTATCGAGCGTTACTGGTATTTGGTATTGCCCAGGCTTGTTCCAACCTGACGTTTGCATTGCTTGCCTATGTCGGAAAACATTTTTTATTGATGACGGTTTCTGTCTTCATTGAAAATTTTTGCAGTGGATTAAGTACCGCAGCATTATTTGCATTCATGATGTCGTTATGTAATCGCCGCTTCACTGCCAGTCAATTTGCCTTGCTATCCGCCATTGCATCTTTGGGTCGTGTATTTTTGGGACCATTTGCCGCTTTTATGGTGGAAAATGTAGGCTGGATACAATTTTTTATATGGTCATTTGTATTGTGTTTTCCTGGAATTTTATTTCTGACATTATTGAAGAACGAGGTATTGTGTAATGAGCATGCAACTGCTGAATAAATTATTGCTGAGCCTGCTTTTATGTATTGTCATACCAGTCACAAGCTTTGCAAAATCTGACAGCATGAATGATCAGATCACCATTGATCGTCTGCAACTTGTTACACAGCAAACGCAATTACTGGAAAATCGTTTCAGTCAGGGACAGCGTGAATTAAATGAATTACAAAAAAATCAGGATAAACAATTAGCAGGATTAACTGCTGAGAAAGTCAGTAAAAGTATCATTGATAAAGCTGCACTCGATATTAATGTTGCCAAATCCAATCTGGAAAGTATCAATATTGAATTGACAGATACACAACAAATTATTGGCTGGCTGGAGAAAAGTATTCAGGAACTGGAAAACCAGATTAATATGCTAGGTATTTTCGGGCGTACGATTATAGCAACAGAAGAAGCCAATAATTCCGCTGAGTTGCGCGTGGATGTCAAATATCAGTTAAAGCTCCTCAAACTCGAAAAGAAGCGTTATTCCTTGCTCAAGCAATTACAGTCAACCGCAACCAGTGTCTTGAGTCTGAAAACCGAAAGGTTGAATAAACTGAACACCTTGCTTAAATCACGCAATTTACTCTTTCTCAAACAACAGCAAGTAAAAGATGAACTTGCTTACCAGGAACAACAAAACTTCTGGTTGCAGCAACTCGATGCCTATAACGCAAAGCTTGCAACCATTGATCCACAATCACGTGCTGAATATGCAGCAGTCGAGCGTGATATTTATTATGCCAATGAAAATGCCAACCATGCTTATATTCAATCATTGATTGCACGCTATGAAGACCAGATTCAGCAAATGAAACTTGCTGTATTGCGCAGCAGTTCAATTGCAGTATTGAATGAGATTAGTGATCAGTATCAAACACTGAATAAGCAAATTGACAAACTGAATAATGTTTTGAAATCACGCATGAATATACTCGATGAGCATATCCTGCATTTGGCAAAAGTGAGAAAAGATGATGTCATATTTGCGCCTTACATCAAAAATCTTGTACATGTAGCAAGTAAACACAAATCCACAGAAAAAGAATTGCTGCGTATCAAGCAGAGTCTAACTGCATTTCGTCTTGCGCTTGATCATGCCTTGCAAGTGGAATTATCCGCAAGACAAGGCCTGCCTGTATTTGGCTATAAAACTTTTCTTGAAGTTGGCAAGGAAATTCTACTGGTACCAGCATTAACTTTTCAAATTGTAAAAAGCTTGCCAAGTACTTTGATGCGTAGTTTTCAGACGACCAGCATGTTCGCCTGGACACTCTACATCATATTGGAAGTGGTAATGCTTTCTGCGTTTTTTTATTTGCGCAATGTGCTCACGCGTTTGCTTGAGCGTCCGTCGAAATGGCGCGATAAAATTAATACCAAATGGCTGAGTCTGCAATGGTTGCGACGCAACTTTATCGATTTATTTGTAATAGGCAATCTTATTGCTTTCATGACCATATTTAATATTACCGGCAAGCAATATTTATCGATTCTTTATTTATCGATTGTCTGGGTGATATTTAAAAGCATTATCGTTATCGCCAGATTGTGTCTGGTGGAAACGCCACATGAATCGCAAGGCGATGACACACGTCTTTATCATCGACTCAAATGGGTCATTCTGGTTGGCGGCTTAATTACCGCAGTAACAGTGTTTGTGCATCAATTACCATTGATTTATGAATTAAAAACATTATGTGATCGCATATTTTTATTATTGCTAATGGTCGTATCATTATTTTTATTACGTTCATATGATGTCGTTCCCAATTTGATTTTAAGTCATATGGAAAACAGTCATCCTTATTTGCGTAAAAGTATTTGTCTGATTGGTATTCTGATTCCATTGTTATTACTGTGCAATTCAGTCATTGGCGTGTTTGGATATTTGAATCTCATCATGACAGTTTCCAGGTACGAAGGTATTTTCCTGATCGTATTAATTGGTTATCTGACTTTGCGCGGTCTTCTCTCAGATGGTATGGAACAAGTCTCTCGTCTGATGATCCAATATATAAAAAATGGCTGGTTGTGGACGGAAGCATTTTTGAAACCACTGGATAAAATTCTGCGTATTAGCTTGTTTTTGCTTGCCTGGGGCGTTCTGTTTATTCTATATGGCTGGGATAAACAATCACCTATCGTGGAGCGTTTAACCAGTGTTCTGCATTATAAATTGGTAAGCGTGTTACACACGACCATTACACCATTAAGCATGATTGAATTATTCGTCGCAATTTCCGTGTTTTACTGGACAGCAAAATGGACGCGCGAATTTGTTTATCGTTTATTGCTGTCACGCACCAAGGATATGGGTATACGTAATAGTATTGCGATTCTGAGTCAATATACTGTCATCATGCTCGGCATTTTATTTTGTTTGCGTGTATTAGGTATTGATTTAAGTGCGCTTGCATTTATTGCCAGTATGTTTGCATTCGGTGTTGGTTTGGGATTGAGAGATCTTGCGAATAATTTTGCTTGTGGATTTTTGATTCTGCTTGAACGACCATTGCGAGTCGGTGATATTGTCAGCATTAATGGCATTGAAGGCGATGTCATGCATATTGGCGGACGTGCTGTCACCATTCGCACCTGGGATCATATGGAATTAGTCGTGCCCAATGCTGAAATTTTTAATAAGTCATTCACCAACTGGACAGCAAAAGACAATATTGTTCGCAGTATTTTACATATAAAAATTGGTCGACATGATAATCCACATGAAGTAAAAGTGCTGATTCAAAATGTATTGTCAGAGCATACGGATTTGTTAACGGAACCTGCCTCAGAAGTTTATCTGAAAGAAATGAATGATACGCTGATGGATTTTGAAATTCGTTTCTTTGTGAATATTCGACAGGTGAAATCGCGTATCAGCGTGATTTCCAATGTGCTGATGCGTATCTGGGATACGTTCGAATCACAAGGTATCAAGCCGCCGTATCCACAGCAGGAAATTTATTTGCGTGGTGAAAAACCCGCCATGGAAGTGGTGTCAGCGAGCGTGATTGAACGTCAGCACCAAACTAGCTAGAATCCTTTTTCTATTATTATTAAGGCTGCATCATGATTGATGTTATGGAACTTGCGCGTCACGATTTGCTCGACCCAGGTGGTTTAAATGATAACCAGCTGCAAGGTGTGTTACATCAGCTAGCTGGACGCAATATTGATTATGCTGATTTGTATTTTCAATCTACTTATTCCGAATCCTGGGTGATGGAAAATGGCATCATTAAAGGTGGCAGTTTTGATATTGATCGGGGAGTGGGCGTACGTGCATTGAGCGGTGAAAAAACTGGCTTTGCCTATGCGGATGACATCCTCATGCCAGCTTTGCAACAAGCAGCCAAAGCTGCACGCAGCATTGTCAAACAAGGTGATGAACAGGCGGTGCAAGCGTTTCATAAACAACCGGGTCACGTTTTATATCAACCCATCAATCCCATCAACTCACTTTCCGAGCAGGAAAAAATAAGCTTGTTACAGCGCGTTGAAGCGTATATTCGCAGCAAGGATTCGCGCATTGTACAAGTGAACCTAAGTCTTTCAGGTGAATATGAAACTATCCTAATCATGAATAGTGAGGGACATGTTTCAGCAGATGTACGTCCATTAGTGCGCTTCAATATCAGTTTGATTATCGAGCATGAAGGCAAGCGTGAAACTGGTTATGCCGGTGGTGGTGGACGATATGATTATCTGCAATTAATTTCTGATAACACGGTTTTTGATTTTGCAGATGAAGCTTTGCGACATGCCATATTAAATCTTGATGCAGTTGATGCACCTGCAGGAACGATGCCTGTTGTGTTAGGACCAGGCTGGCCGGGTGTGTTGTTGCATGAAGCAGTGGGTCATGGGCTGGAAGGTGATTTCAATCGCAAGGGAATTTCTGCTTATAGTGGACGCATGGGAGAACAAGTTGCCAGCACATTATGCACAGTCGTTGATGATGGTACTTTGCCTGATCGTCGTGGTTCATTGAATGTTGATGATGAAGGTACGCCAACACAAAAAAATATTCTGATTGAAAATGGTGTATTGCGTAATTACATGATGGATAAACGTAATGCGCGTTTAATGAAAATGCAATCAACAGGCAATGGCAGACGTGAATCCTATGCACATTTAACCATTCCGCGCATGACAAATACTTATATGCTGGCAGGGAAATCCAATCCAGAAGAAATCATTGCATCCGTTGATAAAGGATTATATGCGGTAAATTTTGGTGGCGGACAAGTAGATATTACTTCCGGAAAATTTGTTTTTTCTGCGAGTGAAGCGTATTTAATTGAGAATGGAAAAATTGGTCGTCCTGTAAAAGGTGCAACATTAATTGGTAATGGACCTGATACATTGATGAAAGTTTCAATGGTTGGAAATGATCTGGAACTCGATTCTGGTGTTGGTGTGTGTGGCAAGGATGGGCAAAGTGTTCCTGTTGGAGTGGGACAACCCACATTAAAAGTGGATGAATTAACTGTGGGTGGAACCAAATCATGATAAGCAAAAAGTCAGACAAAACATTTGTTGATGCGAATCAGTTTCACGCGTTGTCGCAGGAGATATTGCGTGAAGCAGAAAAAAATGGCGCAACACAGGCAGAAGTAGTGATTGCATTAAATAAAGGTTTTTCTGTTTCTGCACATGATTGTGAAGTGGAAACAGTGGAATATCAGCAGGATAAATCCATCGAAATTAATGTACTGTTTGGCAAGCGCTCTGGTTCTGCAAGTATTTCTGATATACAACCGGAAGCGATCAAACAAGCCGTGCATGCTGCATGTCATATTGCGAAATTTACTGATGAAGATCCTGCAGCAGGACTTGCTGAAAAAGATGAATTGGCAAAACATTATCCGCAACTTGAAATGAATTTCCCATGGGATATTTCTGTCGAACAAGCCATTGAAATGGCATGTGAATGTGAGCGTCAGGCGAAAAAAATTGATAAACGCATTCAGAGTGCAGAAGAAAGTTCGATAACGACGATGGAAGCATTTTATGTATATGCCAATTCCAATGGATTCATAGGTGGTTATCCGCATACACGTCATGAAATTAGTTGTGTATTGATTGGCAAGCAAGGCAATGAAATGCAGCGTAATTATAGTTACAGTATTGCAACGGATCCAGCACAACTGGAATCCATCGCAACTATAGCGAAAGATGCAGCAGAGCGTACTGTCGAACGTCTTGGGGCGCGTAAATTAAAAACCATGAAAACACCCGTGATTTATCTGGCAGAGGAAGCGCGTGGTTTATTTGGTCATTTCATTGCTGCGATTTCTGGAGGCAATTTATATCGCAAAGCTTCATTTTTGCAAGACCATCTGGATAAAAAAATATTTCCTTCTTTTGTGCGTTTACAGGAACAACCATTTCTGAATCGTGCATTAGGCACCGCGCCATTTGATGATGAAGGTGTGGCAACGCGTGAAAATGTCTTTATTGATGATGGCATCTTGCGTAGTTATTGCCTCGGAGTGTATTCCGCACGCAAATTAGGCTTGAGAACCACTGGTAATTCCGGTGGCGTGCATAATCTCATCGTGAAGCATGGTGATAAAAATCTTGCTGCATTATTGAAAACAATGGGTAAGGGATTATTAGTCACAGAAATCATGGGCAATGGTGTGAATCTGGTGACAGGTGATTATTCACGTGGTGTAGGCGGCTTCTGGGTAGAAAATGGTGAGATACAATATCCCGTCACTGAAATTACCATCGCCGGAAAACTGCAGGAGATGTATGCAGGCATTCAGGAAATTGGTAATGATGTTGATGTGCGTGGAAATATTCGCACAGGTTCCGTGCTGATTGGAGAAATGATGGTGGCGGGGAGTTAGGCTGAAGTGACGTCGTCCCGCGGCTTGTCCGCGGGATCCAGCGCTTTATTGATCCCGCAAAAAGTAGTGGATCCCGCGGACAAGCCGCGGGACGACGTCACTTCAGCTTCTTTGAATGAAAGCAATCACTACTCAAACTCCATCAATATCTTTGTACTTGAAACCGCAGCAATCTGTACGCCATTCCAGTGATATTTTAAATGCAGTGTTTGTTTTGGAATTGAAACTGCGGGTGGGCGAAAAGCAGCGATACATATACCATCTGTATGGCGAATGCTATTGTAAATCACGCCCCATGAATTTTTTTCCCTGATAGCTTTTCCGTATCGTTGAGATTCAATACGATCATCAGGATGATACAAATTATCAAATTTATTCCCACGAATATCATGTAATGGTTTTGTTATACGGCCTTCATACACGCGCATGGTAATCTCGCCAGGTTCTTCGTTTGTTGCACGCAAAAAGTTTTCGCGATGAAAAACAGTTTCCCTGATCGCCGTTTCCAGTGTTAATCCCGCATAATAAATCCCATAACTTCCGTCTGTGAATCGTGATGGTCTACCGATATGTGTAAATGCAGCCATTACCACAGAAGAACCAGAGCCACAAACACGATCATTTTCAGCAATAAGAAAAATATCGCCAGTTTCCTGACGTAATCTTTCATTGGTCATGCTTTCAATTTCAAACAATGTTTCCATTTCTGCTGGATCAACCAAATCCTCAAAAAAATTAATCGGAGGATAGACGGAGGAAATAATGCGGTATTGTTTTTGATTGGGTAGCTCAATTAGCGAGGGAATCGTTTTCATTATTTAACCACGCTCAGCATCCAGATAACGTCTTACATCGGATAAATCGGCTACATTACCTTTCAATAATTTATCCAGTGCCGAATTGCCGCCAAATAATGGTGCGTTATTGGTTTTTTTAATCCAGGCATTTGCGGCTTCTTCAGTGGGAAGTAGCATTCGCAATGCTTTGTAAATGCCTAAAACATAAGAAATTCTTTCGAGGGTATCCCTGGAAAGATCACCGTCTTTTTTACTTTTCCAGGAATAGAAAGTGGATTTCGATACACCCAACAGCTTCATTTCTTCTTCACTGGATAATCGCCATTTTTTTGTGATATTGAAAAAGGCTTTTAACGCAATTGCATTTTTATTGACTGGAATAAGGTGCTTTTTTTGTTTGTTAATCAAGTGCATAATACGCCTCCTGACCCTTATATTAATGATAGTCCATTTTGGGAAAATAATCAAAATAATTCCAGTACAGGAATGAGGAGAAAAACTAAGTGCCTTCGATATTTGGCCATACATTAGCAGCGATTACCATCGGCAAAAGTTATCCGAAAAAAATATGTTCGTGGAAATTTTTTATTCTCGGCATCCTGTGTGCCACCCTTGCTGATATCGATGTGATTGCTTTTAAGCTGGGCATCCCATATGGCAACGCTTTTGGTCATCGTGGATTCACACATTCGATTCTATTTGCTGTTATTTTAGGTGTTAGCATCACTTTTATTTTTTATGGAAAAAATTTTTTGAGCAAGAAAGGATTGGTGCTTATTTCATTTTTTACACTCTGTGCAATTTCACATGATATTTTAGATGCCATGACCAATGGCGGGCTTGGCATCGGTTTTTTTATTCCCTGGGATGAGGCGCGCTATTTTTTACCGTGGCGACCCATTGAGGTTTCGCCAATCGGCATACGCCATTTTAGTGAAAAAGCTGTGCGGATAATAAAGAATGAAATGATCTGGATTGGCATTCCTTGTCTGGTTTATTTCCTGATTATGTCTGTTATGAGAAGAAAAAAATATTACTCATGATTCATAAATAATCTGATAAACTTCCACTTTTTAACCTTCAAAAGGAGTTGTCTCATGCGCGTGCAAGCAATATTTTTTGTGACACTATTCGCTTCAATTTCTGTTTATTCCCAAAATACTTGCATCGCAGAAATTGAACGACATGTTTACAAGGATGTGTTAACTCTAAATTCCTGCCAATTAAAAACAGCAGATATGCCCGCTATTCTTGCGTATTTACAACAGCACAAACCAATCAATTATCTAAACTTGCAATCTAATGATCTGGATGAAAATGCTGCAACTGTATTAGCAAAAGGATTAAATATCTCTCATTTGAACATTAAGGCAAATAGCATAAAGGATAGTGGTGCGATAGCTTTATCTCAAAACCCTTCAATTAAATATCTGGATGTAGCTGGCAATGATATAAAAAAAAGCGGAGCACTTGCATTAGCAAAAAATAAAAATTTGATGAGCCTCAATATTGCTGGTAATGAGATTGGCGATGAAGGAGTGGTGGCGATTGCCAATAGCAAAACATTAAACGCCTTAAATGTGAGTCAGATTTTTAATCTCACTGAAATCAGTACAAAAGCGTTAGTAAATAATAATAGTATAAAAATATTAAAAGTCGCGAGCAGTAATATTGGTCAGTCATTAGCAGCTAATTTTGCCAATAACAAAAGTGTAACTGATCTGGATCTTGCAGATGATTATATTCTCGCGGAAAATGCTGTTCAGCTCGCAAAAAATCATAATTTGGAATCCATTAACCTCGATCATTCCATTATCGGTGACGAAGGTGCAATCGCCATTGCAAAAAATCCTTCACTCAAAAATCTAAATGTGAGTACCAGTGAAATAGGCAAAGCTGGTGCACTGGCATTGGCAAAGATCAGTCACTTGATTAGCCTTGATATCAGCCAGAATGATCTGGATGAAGGAGCGATGATTGCCATTGCAAGAAATGCTTCATTGCAATCATTAACTGCAAAGCATATGCCCATTATTTATCGACGGGCGATTATTGAATTAGGTATTAATACAACATTAAAGAAACTGGATTTAACGAATAACAGGATCACTAGTTATGACGCTGCTTTATTGGCACAAAATACACATTTGCTTGATTTGAATCTGACTGGAAATAGCATTGACGATTTTGGCGCAATAGCCCTGGCGAAAAATACGACGTTAAAACGCCTGAATCTAAGCTATAACAGGATTGGTGAAAAGGGCATAGCAGCGCTGAAGGCGAACATCACGCTGGAAGAATTGAATGTCGAAAAGAATACGCCTTAATTGACGAAAAGCTTGCATAGGTTGGGCGTTTATATACAGACCCAACCTATGCAGCCACAGCTTGAACTAAATCATTACAATGTATTTTTACACATAGCTGCATTTTTATCATTATGTTCAGATATGTATTTATCATCTTTATTTGCTAGAGGATACATAGTCGCCCAATTGGTCATTCCATAATTCGGTTTCACCGGAACTTGAGGCATAGCCAATTGATATTTTTTTCGTAACTCTATAAGACGATCATTTGCTATCTTTACTTGCCCAGCATTTATGGAGCACGGCTTGGATCTATTCTGCTTCCATAAACGTGTATTCAATGGATTTATATTTTTAGGATTTTCCTTCGGATCTAATACACATTTTTCCAATATAGGTATACGTTCCAGCTCTGGCAATAAATTAATCGCACTCAGAAGCTCAGGTTTTCTAATACCTTTAAAATCTACATTCGGATCAAGCAGCAATTCCCGGAGATTTTTTTGGGGTTGTTCGTAGTCATGTTGTGATGAAATAGCCTTACTAAAATCAGCAATTGCTTCCGGAATTTTATTCAGATTGTAATATAAATATCCGCGATTGTTATATGCCAACATAGACCGATTGTTAATTTTAATGGCATTATTAATATCAGACAAAGCTTTATCGAATTGCTTCATTTCGAAATAAATAATACATCGATTGCAAAAAGCTGCGCTGTTATTAGAATCGATTTCAATAGATTTTGTATAGTCGAATAAAGCTACATCATTAAGGTTTAAGGCATTATTAGCCATGCCACGTCTGAAATAGATGCTTGATTTATCAATTTTTAAATTTTTATTCACAAGAAGTGTATTCAGGAAAATAAGCCCTTCCTGATGTTCATTCATTTCATATAAAACCATTGCATATTTAACATATGCCAGAGTGTTATGAATGTTGTAATTAGTTGCTGCTTCATAATCCTGCAATGCTTCTTTATATTTTTTTTCTGACAAATAAATATTACCCCGTTCGATCAAATTAGCAGAAAGATTTTTTTTGGTTTTTTCAATTTGTTCATCAGCTTCTACAAGAGCTTGGCTACGAATTTCCATCCTGATTTCCTTCTTAAAATTATAGATTAATCTTGAGTGCCATGACCTTCACAAATCTAGGGAGGCCAGCGGTGAATTGGGTCAACGAATAAATTAATACTTCTGATTTTGCCTTCTTTTACCAGTTGATTTCCACCAAATGGACAGAAGGTATAATGAAATTCCTTGCCAGTGTAAAGTGCATTGCTTAATGTGCCAATCATGTTGATGGATGATGTGTCGAATTTAATATTCACCAGTGTATTCGGTTTGATTTTTTCAGCTTTCTGACTATGTGTCATGGTTTCTGCAAATTGCGATAAAGTCAGATTACCTGCTTTTTTATCCGGTGAATTGGAAAAATACATCACTTCTGGTTCGATGTTCGATAACAGTAACTCATAACAACCGGATTTGTTCTGTTTAATTGAGCCAGCATGTGCTTGCTGAAAAAACATTAATTCAATACGGTTATGCGGGATCACTTTCAATAAAGGCTTGGTATCTGCTGCAAAACTTGCAGAAGTTGCTGCGCAGCTGGATAAAATTAATGCTGAAATAGTATGTTTAAATTTCATTATTATTTCCTCGATGCGAATAGATTGATTTGAGTACGTCAGTATCTACGGTTGTTGTTTCTTTCGGTGCAAATACTCCGTGTTTTTTAGCGAAAGATAATTCCTCATCCAGATTAACGATAATTGTCGATTCAATTGTATCTGTATGAGGAATAATTTCTTTATTTGTTGATCCATCAGGTTCACTTTCACTTTTACTACTGCTTGATTCCTCAAGATCAAAGTTCACCAGAATAGATGGATTTTCAACTTCACTGAAATTATTTTCTTCTCCTGCACTTTCCGCATCATAAATATCTTTAACATTCACAACTGTTTCTTCAATCGGAATCAGTGGCTTGGCAAGATGAAATACATTGCTAACATAATCATTTTTGGTTAAGCGCATGGCAAAATAAGCAGCGAACATGGAAAAAACTGTCAGCGTTATTGGCAACCAGCTATCTTTTATATATCCCTCAACCGTACCCAGTTCCTGAACGAAACATATCAATTGTGAAAGCAATGGCATGGCAATCAAATAAAATAAATTGAAGACAGTAGAAATCTGCGTCATGTAATTCGCTGATGATTCTTTCAGAATTGATACTGCACCCAGTAATGCGCCAAATGCCATGCTAAGCAAAATGATTTGATCTGTGTAAGGATAATCTTCGTCATGCCAACCACTGTAACCAACATTCATGCCATAGGATGCGACTGTGCCAAAGGAACTGCCCGTCATCACTCCCAACAGCATAGCTTCAGCAATAGTAAGAGCAATGGCTGCTTTGGGATGATCTTTGAAATTTTCTTTGAGAGTAGGCCATGAAGCAACATCGGGATACTTCGATGTAAAATATTTTTGTCCATATAAACGTAGTAATTGCATGCCTAATGGCAAGGCAATTGTCGTATACATCAAACGATTCGCTGTATTGGATAGTTGAAAAGTTTCAGCAATTTTATTACTCGCACTAATAATCGAAACGGGATTGGATAATGCTTGCAGACCTTGCTGATAAATCGCTGTAATCAAGTCTTCGGTTTCATCGGACAGGAATTTTCGATTGCGACATGCTTTCGATACCATATCAAAACCAACACGATGCATGAAGGGGATGACCAATGCGCTCACGCCCGCCGCGACATTGAAAACAAAATCACCCGCATCCATTAAAATTGCTGCTTTTAACTTGTTTGCAAAGCTATCTTCCTTGAGGAATTGCCAGGCGTTTTCACAGGTTTGTGTGTTAGCAACATCGGGAGCCAGCAAAACGAAATAATAAACGGCTATTCCGCCTACATAGACGTATTGAATAGTTGTACGCACGCCTGCAAGTGCGAACAGTTTGGCGGTGACGCCTAACTGCATGATTTCACTAGCAGAAAGTGAGCATTTGGCTTGTTCAGGAACTATTAATGGCATGGATGGATCTAATAGTTCACTCGGTTTTTTGTCATTTATCAGTATGTTAGAGTGCATGGCGTTTTGTGTTTTCTAATAATAATGGAGCTTGCATTATAAACAAAAAATATTAAAAAACTATTAATTGATACAAAATTTGTTCAAATTTAATCTTCACCAAACTTGGCATTGACCAGCTTATTGATCGCTTCCAGCGCTTCATCCTCATCTTCACCAGAAACCATCAGGTCAACAATATTATCTTTTTGTGCGCCGAGAGTAATGACACCCATAATGCTTTTGCAATCAACAATGCGATCGCCATACATGAGTTCAATGCGGCTCGCGTAATGTTTTGCTGTATCCACGAGTTTTGCGGCTGCACGTGTGTGCAATCCTAATTTATTCTGAATAACAATTTGATGACGTATCATGATGAATCTCTCCTACGGGATAAAATTGCGTCATTGCGAGGCGCTTTTCAGCCGAAGCAATCTGTCTGCCTGGATGTTTGTGTATATTTGCAAATAAAGCGCAGGAGGCCGGAGGCCGACGAGCCATTGCGAATATACACAAACATCCAGGCAGACAGATTGCTTCGGCTGAAAAACGCCTCGCAATGACCACACTTCTACAAATTAAATTCTTCACCGAGATAAACACTGCGTACTTCATTATTCATCAGGATAACTTCTGGATTACCTTCACAAATAATTTTACCCTGATTAACAATATAAGCGCGTTCGCAAATGGTTAATGTATCACGAACATTATGGTCAGTAATTAATATGCCAATACCACGTTTGCGTAAATGGTTGATAATGCGTTTCACATCCAGCACAGAAATCGGATCGATACCTGCAAATGGTTCATCTAATAAAATAAATGTTGGTTCCATTGCAAGCGCTCTTGCAATTTCTGCGCGACGTCTTTCACCACCAGATAAACTCATGCCTAGCGAATCACGTATATGTGTAATACGAAATTCTTCCAGTAATTTTTCCAGCGCGAGTTTTTTTTCTGCGCGTGTTAAATCAGTTCGTAATTCCAGAATCGCCATAATATTTTGCGCAACAGTTAATTTACGAAATATTGATGCTTCCTGCGGTAAATAACTAATGCCATATTGTGCGCGTGCATGCACAGGAAGACGCGTGAGATCAATATCATCCAGCATGATGCTGCCACCATCAACAGGAATTAATCCAACAATCATGTAAAACGAAGTGGTTTTACCCGCGCCATTTGGGCCTAATAATCCGACGACTTCACCACGATTAATATGAACGGATACATCTTTTACCACGTGACGTGATTTAAAAGTTTTACTTAAATGTTGCGCGCGTAATGTTTCAGGCATATTTATTTTTCCGGGTTATAAACTAATGTTGCAATTCCTTTAGATGAAGCAGGCAAGGTGATTGTCTGATTTTTATTATTATAATGAATTAATTCACCATGAAATTTATTTTCACCTTGTGTGACATAAGCATCACCTTCCAGCGAAACATTCAGTTCCAGTGGATAGAATTTTATTACTTTGGCTTGTGCATGCATTTCAGGTTCACCAACATTTTGCAATGTCCAGTAGTGTGCTAATTCTTCGTTACCATATGCAATCGCTTCCTGAATTTTATGTTGCTTGTTTTTTTTTGTAATTAATTTATCTGCTGTCAGATGCGTTGTACCTTGATCAATCCTGACATGACCTTCATACACATCCACACCAGTTTTAAAATTATATACACCAGAATCAGCGATGATATTTACTTTTTCCTTTCTGTCAGTTTCCAGTGCATGTAAAGGAAGTGTGAAGATTAGAAGAAATAAAAATAAAAATTTATGACGTAGGAACATATTCCCCTCGTGCACTTGAAATTAATTTAATATCACCTGTATTCATATCAGCATGCATGCCTGTTGCTTTAACAGTGAGATTAGGTTGCACCATGGTAATCAAATCTTCAGTCATGGCAATTTGTTTATCTGGATGCACGGTGAGTGTAGGTGTCTTGATCAAGGTAGCAGGATTGCTTTCATCTGCTGCATGATGAATGCTGACATTGTCCCAGAAATCCACTTTATCAGCTCCCTGAATGGCTTTTGCATGACGCGCCTTGATAAACCAGGGTTGCGATGATTTGCGATACAGTGTCAGTTCCGGGTCAATCAATTGCGTTGTATTGTTATCGGCAAAATGCAGCATTCTTGGCGATACAATTTTCATATTCGGTTTGCCTTGCTTATCCATGGTAATCGCTGTGATATTTTCCATAATGGCATCAGGCTGGGAAGATAAATGTGCTGTCTGCATATTCTGCGGATTTTCAGAAAAATAAATCACGGAAGTGGTAATGCCAAGCACTGCCATGATAATAAAACTGATGATGGAATATTTGTTTGCCATGACTTAACTCTGGGGCTTTTTTTAATCGAGGTACGATTGTAGCACAGATTCCAGTTTGCCCTGGGCCATCAGAATTAATTCACAGACTTCGCGCACTGCGCCTTTGCCAGGTTTTTTTTGGGTAATATAATCAACATATTGCTGAATAATCGCCGGTGCATTGGGAACGCTAGCTGCAAAACCAGCACGTCTTAGCAAGGCTAAATCAGGTAAATCATCACCCATATAAGCAATTTCTGTATCATCCAGCTGCAATTTTGTTTTTAATTCCTGATAAGCAGGGCGCTTATCTTCCTGACCCAGATAAGCATGCCGGATACCTAACTCTTCCAGGCGTTTTGCCACTGCGTCAGATTTTTTGCTGGTAATGATGGCGACTTCAATGCCGGCTTTTTGTAATAATTTAATGCCCATGCCATCGTGAATATGAAAACCACGCATGGCAAAACCACTACTACCGTAATAAAGTGCACCGGTAGTTAATACACCATCCACATCGAGAATTAATAAACGAATATTTTTCGCTTGTTCCATTTAAACAACTCCAGCGCGAAGAATATCGTGGATATGAATAATGCCAACAGGTTTTTTTGCCTGATTGATGACGACAAGAGAAGTAATTTTATGCGATTCCATTATGTTTAATGCTTCTGCAGCGAGAATATTATCGGGAATAGTTTTGGGATTCTGGGTCATGACTTCATGTACTTGCGCACGTTGAATATCACTGACTTTATCCAGCGCACGACGCACATCACCGTCAGTAAATATACCGGCTAATTCGCCGGATTCATTCACAACTGTTGTCATACCTAATTTTTTATGTGTCATTTCCACCAGTGCTTCTTTCAGTGATGCGTCCATAAAAACACGGGGGATCTGATCTCGCTGGTGCATGATTTCATTGACCATCAGCAATAAGCGTCTGCCCAATGTGCCGCCTGGATGTGAAAGTGCAAAATCATTTTTGGTAAAACCACGCATTTCCAGTAATGTCATGGCGATTGCATCTCCCATAACAAGTGCAGCAGTGGTGCTGGAAGTAGGCGCAAGTCCTAATGGACACGCTTCTTTTTCCACGCTGACATCAAGATGAATGGTGGCTGCCTTTGCAAGTGTTGAGTTTGGTTTGCCCGTCATGGCGATCAATGGAATCGCGAGGCGTTTAATAAACGGCAGAATGGAAGTGATTTCTTCCGATTCGCCTGAATAAGAGAGGGCAAGAATGACATCATTACGCGTAATCATGCCAATATCGCCATGTTTGGCTTCACTGGGATGAATAAAGAATGCGGGACTGCCTGTGCTGGCTAATGTTGCTGCGATTTTTTTGCTGATATGACCAGATTTTCCGACACCAATCACGACAATTCTGCCATCACAATTGTGTAAATAATGGCAAGCATTGACAAATTCCTGACCAATCCGATCCGAAAGCTGGCTGATTGTTTGTGCTTCTATGTCGATAACAGCCCGTGCCAGCGCGCAAATTTTTTCATTTTCCATCAGTCAATCCAACTTGATTTTGTGAGGCCACATTTTAGCTGTGCTTGGCAGAAGGAACAAGGTTAATATTCAGCAAAAAGTCTGAATAAACCCCTGGCGGCAGAGATAAAAATTTATCATAATGACGATTTTTCAAGGGAATAACGGATGGAACAGTCAATGGTGTTTGAAAAGCGTAATAGTTTCACTGTGCTCAAAGCGACGAAAAACAGTTTGCGCGGCATGAAGAATCTTTGGCAGCTGGAAAAAGCTTTTCGAATCGAAGTTTATTGTGGAATCGCTGTTATACCATTGTTTATTTTCTTTACGCTTCCATCCTGGCTATGTGTTTCGCTTTTCTTTGCATTTGTTTTCATGATTGTTGCGGAAGCTCTTAATTCTGCGATTGAAGCCACTGTTGATCGCATCTCCCTGGAATTGCACGATCAATCACGTATCGCGAAAGATATGGGAAGCGCAGCTGTTGGTTTTGCGATACTCCTGAATATTTTTATGTGGGTGTATGCGGCGTATTTGCAACTTTGAAGTAAAATTACCAACGCACTGAGTAATTTCAGGAAACATGCTATTTATTTATTCATAATTAAACTGATACTTGACCCAGGGAAAGAATGCTGGCAATTTCGCGCATCATTTGCGAAACTTGGAAACTATGTCAAAAAATCTTGTAGAAATCAGCAACATGTCCTTTCAGCATGAAAACGGCAAAATCGTTTTTCAGGATGTGGATATTGTTATTCCGCGCGGCAAAATTACTGCGATCATGGGACCAAGTGGTACGGGAAAAACCACTTTATTACGCTTAATTGGCGGACAACTTGCACCGACAAAAGGGGAAGTGAAAGTTGCTGGTGAAATTATTCACGAATTATCCCATACCAGACTTTATCAATTGCGCAAACGCATGGGTATGTTATTCCAGCAAGGCGGTTTATTTACACACATGAATGTTTATCAAAACGTAGCTTTTCCCTTGCGAGAGCATACTAACTTGTCTGAATCCATGATTCATAGTCTGGTATTGATGAAACTGCAAATGGTTGGCCTGCGTGGTGCAGCGCAATTGATGCCCAACGAATTATCCGGTGGCATGGCAAGACGCGTAGCGCTTGCAAGAGCCATCGCACTCGATCCTGACCTGATCATGTATGATGAACCATTCACTGGCCAAGACCCGATCTCCATGGGAGTATTGGTCAAACTGGTAAAGACACTGAACCAATCCCTTAACATCACCAGCATTATTGTTTCTCACGATGTCCAGGAAACCATGCGCATTGCTGACTATGTGTACGTGATTGTGAATAAGAAAGTATTAGGGCATGGCACACCTGATGCGATTGCGAAAGATAATTCGCGTCAAATGCAGCAATTTATCCAGGGATTACCAGATGGACCAGTTCCATTTGATTATCCAGCAACACCATTAGTAGAAGATTTCCTGCAAGGAGTGGAAACATGATTGATCGTCTTGTCCTCACTGGACAATGGGGAATTCATAATTTAAGACATTTCGGCCGTGCAGGCATTTTATTCCTGCGTATCCTGTTTGGCTCACCCAATCTCAGAAGAGGTTTTCCCTTGCTGGTACAGCAAGTTTATGCAGAAGGCGTGTTATCACTTTTGATTATTGTTGTTTCCGGTTTATTCATTGGTATGGTACTCGCCTTGCAGGGCTATCATACACTTGCCAAATTTGGCGCATCCCAGGAACTTGGTCCACTGGTTGCATTAAGTGTTGTGCGGGAATTGGGGCCGGTAGTAACCGCTATTTTATTTGCAGGACGTGCAGGTTCTGCAGTAACAGCAGAAATTGGCTTGATGAAAGCTACTGAACAATTATCCAGTATGGAAATGATGGCGGTTGATCCTGTGCGTAAAGTCATATCACCCAGATTCTGGGGTGGTTTTATTTCCATGCCATTGCTAGTCATTATTTTTAATGCCACTGCAATTTATGGTGCTTATCTGGTTGGTGTGAAATGGCTGGGTGGTGATGCCGGAACATTCTGGTCGAATATGCAATCTTCCGTCGAGTTTCATGGTGATGTGTTAAACGGTATACTCAAAAGCATTGTTTTTGGTATAGCGGTAACGTGGATTGCTGTCTTTCAGGGTTATACTGCTGTGCCAACTTCCGCAGGAATTGCCAGCGCTACCACGCGCACAGTAGTGTATGGATCATTGGCCGTGCTGGGTCTCGATTTTGTTTTAACTGCAATGATGATAGGGGAGTGGTAATGTTGCCGCAGCGATTAATTGAAAGTCTGGTGGGTTTATTTTTAATTTTTTCCTTGTTTGCCTTGACTGTGCTTGCCTTTCAGGTCAGTGGCATGACGAATTTTCTTCCGCAGAAAAGTTATTCCGTAACTGCTGCATTTGATGATATTGGTGGACTGAAAGTACGTGCGCCAGTCAAGATTGGTGGCGTGCAGATCGGTGAAGTCTCCCGTATTGATCTTGATCCAGCGAGTTTCAAGGCAGTTGTGCACATGAAGATTAACAAACAGTTCAAGGATATTCCGGATGATTCTTCTGCCGGGATTTTCACTGCTGGCTTGCTTGGCGATAATTACATTGCAATTAGCCCAATGTATAATACGACCTTCCTTAAAAATGGTAGCAATATTGAATATACAAACTCTGCCATGGTACTGGAAAAATTAATCGGTCAATTCATTTATAGCCTTAAAAATGGTGATGACAATGGAGATAAGAATGGAGACAAAAATGTTAAAAAATAAAATTGTTTACTGGTTCATGGCGATGATGTTTGGCTGGATGATGATTGTAACACCAGCATCAGCTGCACCCACTGCAAATCCAATTGCATTATTGCAATACATTGCAAATAACATGATTAATGGTTTAAAAACAAATAAGGCAACATTAAAAACCAAGCCATCCGTTGTTTATCAACTGGCTTATGAATATGTCGTACCTTATGCAAGCTTAAGTGAAATGTCGCGTCGTGTATTACCGCCAAATGTCTGGAACAATGCAACAGATGATCAGCGTAAACAATTTCAGGATTTATTTACCAAGACCGTGATTCGCACTTATGCATCTGCATTATCAAATTATGAAGATCAGAGCATTCGTTTCTTTCCTTTGCGCACTGGTCCTGGCAATAATATTGAAGTGCGCAGCCAGATCATCAGTTCGCAACGCGAACCGATTAATGTGACTTATCGCATGATCCGCACCACAGGTGGCTGGAGATTGTATGATATGTCAGTTGAAGGTGTCAGCATGCTCGGCAGCTTCCAGGCACAATTTGCTGATATTTTAGCGCAAGGCAACATGGCTACATTATTAGGTAAATTATCCGGTCATACTGCACGTTAGGTAAAAATATGAATAAAGCCGACATCACATTGCAGGGTAATCAATTTCACGTTAGTGGTGATTTGAATTTTGCAAATGTGATGTCGATTTATCAAAAAAGTTTGTCGCAAGTTAATAAGTGTTCTGAACTGATATTTGATTTTTCGCAACTGACATCCAGCAATAGCGCTGGACTTGCCTTGATTATCGAATGGATTAGGTTATCAAAACAAATTCGCAAACCCATTCATTTCAACCATCTTCCAGATGACATCATGTCTATCGCCAAAGCTGCAGGTGTAGATGACATGTTTAACGAGAAATACAATTAAATGTTGTTATGGCTAGAATTATTTTCGATGCTGATTATTATTCTGATAGCAGCACAATTATTTTCAAATTCACTGGAATATTTCGGTGAACGCGCTGGAATATCAAGCGGTGCAACAGGTTCCGTTCTGGCAGCAATCTCCACTGCATTACCCGAAACATCTGTTCCGTTGCTCGCAATATTTGCCGGCACGCAAGACAAGATGGTGAATGAAGAAATCAGTGTCGGGGCCATTCTTGGCGCTCCATTAATGCTATCAACTTTATCAACGTTCCTCATGGTGATATCGGTTATCCGACAACGAGGCTTATTCGGCAGAATGTTTCCAGAAAAAACTGGATTGGTTCGCGATCTTAATTTTTTCCTGTGTGCTTTTTTCATTGCTGCACTGGCAATGTTTGTACCCATTGAACCAATTTATATACGCGCCATGTTGAGCTTGTTATTGATTATCCTGTACGTAAGCTATCTCTATTTTACTTTTAAGGCATCCAAAAAACTGGTAGTTAGCGGACATGGAGTTAATCCATGTGAGCCTTTGTTTTTTTCAAAAATGGGATTGAAAACAAATTTAACTACAATCATTATTCAGTTGCTGGTGGGATTAATTTTATTGTTAATTGGTGCAAAAGGATTTATTAACGCGACACTCAACGTTTCTCATGCTCTCGGAATTTCTGCATTACTCTTGTCATTATTAATTATTCCATTCGCTACAGAATTACCTGAAAAAGTAAATAGCATATTATGGGTCAGAAAAAATCAGGACACATTGGGATTTGGAAATATCACAGGAGCGATGGTATTTCAGGGAACACTATTACCAGCGCTGGGTATTTTACTGACTCCCTGGCAGCCGAGCAAAATAGTATTGACGGGTGTATGCGTTACTTTTATCGCCGCCGCATGGATCAGATGGAATGCTGAAAAAGGATTACGTATAAGCGCACTTTTGCTTAATGGGATTTTTTATTGCATCTATATTGCATTAGTACTTGGTTAAAATAAAAATTGACGAGGATTTGCCATTGAAAACACGTGATGATATTTGTTATATCGAGTTCATTGAACACGAACCCTACATATTCTCCATTGATTTCAGTTTTGAAACAGCAGAAAAAGCATATGAATATTACTCCTCGCTAATGGTCACTAATAATGCAATAACCTGCACTGACAATCGCATGATTATTTCGACAAATAATCTCTGCACCGACAACTCAATATGTTTTATTGTGCAGATTCCAATATACGTCATGGTCGTCACAAAAATATCACTTTATTTCACAGCGAAATTATTTTTGAACAGAAAGATAACGATAAAGAATATCTATCCATTGAATTCGAAGCACCCCACGAAGCATATTTATTTTTCGAGCGTTATATTTTTGAGGTGAAACAATTCGGGGAGCAAAAATATATCAATGTGGCATATAATCATGAAGCAAGCTCGATTCAATTCGATGCAAAAAATATTCCCGCGCGCAAACACCTCGAAGTGAATATACTTGCTAATACCAATCTGAAAGAAAATGCATTTGATTTGCATAAACGCAAATGCTGGAATAATCAGCCTGTCATTTTGTGTGAATTGACTGGGGATGCTGAAATAACAAAGACGAACGATATCGTTCAAAAAAATAAAAAAATAATTTATTACCATAATGATTGTATTGGCAGCAGAACCAGCATAGAAAAGATGATTCCAGTCAATTATACCGGTTCTCCTTTACTCCTGCTTTTTGTCAGTCAATTTCATCAACAAAAAATTCCTTTCAATAATTGGTTTGAAAATCAATCTATTTCCAATTTACATCTTGCAAAACCTTCAAGATATGAAGACATTCAAAGCCTCATCCATTTTGGTGGAGTATACAGAATTAAAAATGTAAAACTTGTCAATCAAGCATCATCTTATTATGATTTTTCGATTGTCCCAGTTCCAAATTTTGATAAGTCTGGTTTAAATGATTCGGAAGAAAATTATTTTAGTCGCCAGTCATATCTCGTACACATGACCAGGCTGTTTTTATTGCAATTTAAATTAGCCTTGGCTGGTAATAACAAGACAATCATTTTTAATATGGATTATGGTAAAACATTCAATCATGATCATGCAGATATTGCCGCGATAGTCACGGAAATTAATAAATTGCCCCAGTTTTCAGGCATTCAGTTAATCTATGTCAGGGAAAATTATAGCAACAACTATTTTTTTAAAGCTCAAAATGATGATGACGGAATAGAAGCTATTTATCGAAATCCGCCCAAAGATATCAAATCCCTCATTAAAGACCAGATCGATAGTATAAACAAGGAAACGAATAATTTTGAAATAACATCTCTCTCGCAGCAGTTGGTTGATGGTTATAAAAGAGGTTGTGCGATTCATGATAGCGGAATTCTTCTTGCGATTAATAATCATATTGATAACATTTTAATCCAGCGATTAAAAACAGGAATGAATACGACGATTAATAGTCTCAAATTCATGTCATCAGAAGACGATAAAGAAAAGCAGGAAAAAATAATCTCTGACAAAATTGCTTACTTTCAGCACCTGAAATCCTGTATTAAGGAAGGTCTTTATTGCGGAGATAAATTTGTTAACATCATGGCTGACTGGAAGAATTCCATCTTGCCAGGCATGAACAAAACGGCCTGGGAAATGATGCTTACTGATCGCGATGGCATCAAGCAATCATCAACGCGTAGCACAACACTGATTTCTGAGTTTGCAAATAAATATGATGATTATAATAAGATTATTTTTATTCAGGAAAAGACTAATCGAAATAAATATTAATCACTTCTCAAGCAGCCATTTCCATTCGAATCAACCCGCATTATCCCGTCTTTCATAATCAACATTTAAACTAAATAAGTTAAAGCTTGTTCTCTTGTCATAAATATCGATATTTTCGATTTGTTTTAATTTGCTTGCGAGACTGATGGAAAAGGGCAGGCCGATTATTTCAATCACGCTTTTTATCAGAAACATTGTCAAAATAAGGTTAATCAGATTTGGCATCGAAACCGTTCCGAAAAATGCCAGCACCGTGAAAATAACACTATCAACGCCAGATGCAATGATCGAAGAAAAGATAAAACGCAAGGCGACATAACGGCCTTTCAATTTTATTTTGAATTTTGCGACTGAGTAAGAATTCACTGATTCAGAAACAAGATAACTAATCATGGAGGCAATGATGACGCGCGAATTGACTTGCAATAAGGTATCAAACAAGGCGTTATTACTTGGATAATCTGGATTGGGCAATTGAATGATAAATTGTCCGTACGAAATAAATATCATGTTAAATAAAAAACCACACCAGATCGCTCGTCTCGCATATTTGAATCCATAAACTTCAGTAATCAGGTCAGATAGCAGGAAAGTAAATGGAAAAATTAATGTTCCAGCATCCGTCGTCAAACCAAATATTTTTACCAGTCTTGGATCAAACCAGCTTGCCACGATCATTACCATGGAATAACTCAGGGTAAGAAACCATAAATAACTGGAATGTATCTGCAAAGGCATGTTCAATGCGGTGGAATTATTCTGCATATCAGACCCTCAGGGAAAATGGATTGAACTTTGTTTTGAAATCATAATAATCCACATTATCTTTCTGTTTTAAATAATTGGATATCCAGTAAGTTAATGGGAGTGCCAGACATTCATAAATTATTTTAAGTGAAAACATCGTCGCAATGATTTTCCAGATATGGGAATAGGGCATTGTAAATGAAAATGCTATATGCATGAAGAGTATCGTATCAATACCCACACCTGCAATCGAACTCGTAACAGCACGAAACCAGAAATAGCGTCCTGAGGTTAAAACTTTTAATCTGGCAAGAATAATGGAATTGGCAAATTCACCGAAAAAATAGCTGACGGTTGAGGCAATGAAGACCCGGAGAGTAGCCTGATAAACTGTCGCATAAGCCTCCTGGGCATGCCAATCCGCTGCTGGTGTTAAATAGATGGTGAGCCATGTGCCGACAAAAACGATCGTATTCGCCAATAATGCCAGCCATATAATGCGTCGACTGATTTTGAAACCATACACTTCCGTTAATATGTCGTCGAACACGTAAGTTAAAGGAAAAAATATTAATCCAGCAGGAAATACAAGCGATCCCATTGCTGCTAATTTAAAAGCGGTCAGATTGGATAAGATTAAAAATGCGGTAAATAAAATTCCAACGATTACGACACTGGATTTGATAGCAGCCGTTTTTTTGGGAAAGCGTTTGATCAGGTCAAGATTTTGTGTATGTTCAGCTGTATATAAAGCAGCAATATGTGCCACATCTTCGTGTGAAAATTTCTCCAGCCATTCGCGATCATATAATTCACTCACAGAGCGATCGAATGTTTTAGCTTTGCCAGTCACCTGGACTTTTACAAAAACGCGTCCAGTATCCTGATAGCTATCATCTACGGAAACAATTCGATATAAATGATTCATGTGTAAGTATCCATGCGTGATTCAACAATCGTCCCAAAAATAATATGTTTTTTAATTAATTTGACCGGAGATTGCTGTTGATCAAACGATTGCAGCAAAGTATCCAGCCCATCCTGCAATATTTTTCGCACGGTAGGATGAATTCCATCCAGCGCAATCACAACATAATGACCATCTTTGTACTGAACGTCTGGATCAACGATCAGAATGGAATGTTTACGAAAACGCGGTTCCATGAAAGATAAACTTGGCAATGCATAAGCATGATCCGATACGGATCGCTCGGTACCAATCCAGTTGGGATGATTGGCCGGTGTGATATTTTTTTTGGTGAACAGCCAGGATGAAACTTGTTCCCAGGTAATGATTGGAATAAAACGCCAGGCATGAGACGGTGTGCTTGTGCTTCCAGCAATACGATTGATCGCAAGCGGCTCAAATCCACATAATTGCCCGATGGTAATGCCAAAAAAATCCGCAATAGGCTTTAAAGTATTGGCGCGCGGATCACTGGTGCCGCCCAGTAATAAACGGTTAACCGTTGTTTGCGGCAGATTGACTCTTCTTGCCAGTTCCGCTTCCCTGATGTTCGCTTCCATCATGAGCTTACGCAGAATCTGGCATACAGACAGTGAGGGCTGCTGTGATTCGATCAGTTGCATGCGTGCTCCGAAAGTTAAAGGTGGCGGGCATTATACCGTCTCAGACGCGTGTTTTGAATATTTTTTACCAGGAAAAATCGTATTTTTGCGTTGATTTAAACGTAAAACCGTTTAAAATCATCCACACCTGCTTGGTAAACAACAGGACTGTCTCCATTTCGAGTATTAAATACAGGACAGCGATATGATCAAAAAAATAGCAATTATTGGCGGTGGAATTGCCGGACTGACAGCGGCGATAGGTTTGAAACACTCAGGTTTTGCAATCACCGTTTTTGAAAAAGCCAAACAGTTTTCGCCGTTAGGAGGAGATATTCCTCTTTGGCCAAATGGCTTGCGTGTGCTGGATAAATTTGGCTTGTACCAAAAAATAAAAGCTAAAAGTGGTTGCTACCCATTCATCAGTATTGGCAATGAAGCAGGGGATCTGATTAGTAAAACAATGGTTGATGATTTCCATAAAATTGCACCATATGATCCCATCAATATTTGTCGTCATGAATTGCAGGCTATTCAATTGGCAGCGCTGGAAAGTGAAGAAATTATATTAGATAAAACTTGTATACGCATTGAGGAAACTGAGGAACATGTCATTGCACATTTTCATGATGGTTCAAAATTTGCTGCTGATTTATTAATTGGTGCAGATGGTGCTTTTTCATTTATCAGAAATCATATTGAACCAGAATATAAATTGGAATATACGGGATATCTTTCACTGGGTGGAATTAGCGAACTTCCTTATCACATCAGACATAATTTAATATTCGGTCAATACCTGAGTGGCAATTTTCCAGTTGATGGCAACAAACATATGATATTTTTTATCTGCAAACATGCAGATTGTGATATTCATCAGACATATCCGTTACTTGCAGATCAATTAGGTTTATTCAGAAATCACGCACCGATACTGAATGAAATGCTGGATAATCTCGAACAATCCATCAATAAAAATCACGGATTAAAAAATTATTTTTTTGTTAAAAATTATAATTTGCAACCGTTAAATCGCTGGAGTAAAAATCGTATTGTTTTAATCAGCGATGCTGCACATCTGGTTGGATCCATCCTCGGCTGTGCTACATCTGTTTCACTGGAAGGTGTGGAAATGCTAATTGAATGTCTTAATCAATCTCCAGATAACTATTCAATCGCGTTAAAAAAATATGAGGTGTTACATAAACCGCGAGCAACACGCTTGTTATCACTGGAACGTAAACTGGCGGAGATGTTAAATAAAAATGAGCTGGGAGATTATCCATCTTTTAGTGATGATTTAATCTCCTGCCTGAAAAGCTATTGATTACCTGGTCGCAAGGATGATGTTTCGGAAGAATCATCTGGTTTCGACTCAAGTAATTTAGAAGATGCAAAAAGTGTGTGGAGTTTGTTTAGAAAGAAAGTTTGTTCTTTCTTCACTTTCTCAAATGGAATTTGATAAACATATGAAATACAGCGAGGTGACGTCTGTATAGCTTTTTGCTCAGCTTTGAAAAATGATTTCATGCAGGAAAAAAAGAGATAAGGATAAATTTGATTTAATACTTCCTGCAGAAAAATATTTTGCCGCTTGCCTTGTTGCAGTGTAACGCAGGCTATTGCAGCATGGTAAGCTTCATTTTTCTTCAATATATTATCGATGCGGGATACTAAATTTTTATCAGGAAAAATGGCAGTAAAAGTTGATGGTTTTAAAGTAACGCCAAATCCGACAGGTAATTTTCGCTCAGCGAAAGCCATTTCAATGGATTCGGTAAGTGTTTTGGTGTCTTGCTCCGTTAGGCCATAAAACGTGAAATGAAATCCCGGCGGCAATTTCCCACTTTTAAAAGCACAAGCTAAGCTTTCAACACCTTTTTTGCCAAAATCCTTAAGATCAATCTGAAGTCCGCGCTGACATTTTCCACTTTGTAGTGCCTCAGCAAGTATTTCAGCAGCGTTGCTTCCGCAAAATAATATACTTATATGAAGATTCTCCGGACAATTCTTATGTTGCAAAGCTAATGCAATTTCCTGAACTTCTTCAACATCAATTGTGGCACCGCTAATATCCAGATAAAGATTTTTAGGACATTTACCACTCATTATTGCTTTTGTTAATACTTTTATACCTTCGAGGGAAACGTGCATCAAATTAATTGTCAAAGGAAGTTTGCAATTTCCCGATTCCAGTGCTTCTGCAAAGGCAATCGCGCAAGCCTTGCTACAGGATTTGTTATGAAAATTTATTTTCAAGCCGGCTGGATAGTTTCCCGTTTTTAATCTGTTTGCAATAGCAATAGCAATTGGTTTAAGAGGAAGCTTCTCATAACTGTTATAAACCAGATTTCTGCCATAACCTGAAAAATCAATATGGTTGGTATTGGGGTGTTGATCTAAATAACTTGTAAGATACGCGGCGCACTTTTCTGGATTTAAAAAACTATCACTCATATCCAAAAGTATTTCAGGTAATCTACCTTGCACAATAATCTCCTCATTATTTTTATATATGAAAATAACTCACGCGTATTAAATGGTTTCGCTGCGGATTTCAGTTTTCATTAGCAAACGACTTGTTCTGATCTGGTACCAGTAAAAGAAAACAATCGGAACGATCATGGCAAGCATGCCAGTGATGAAAAGTATTTCATAATTAAGACCACTGCCAATATTAATATTGCTCGGTGGAATAAAACCAACATACAGTGTGATCGCGCAACCAATCAAGCCTGATGCGCATACTAACCATGTGCCGAGCTTTTTACCTGGAATGACGAAATAGCCGCCGGAATACGACATTTTCTTGCGTAAACGCATGCCGCTTAAAAATAAAATTACGTACATCATCATGTATAACTGTGTCGTGAGCGCGGTTAATAACCAGTAGGAAGCATTAATACTGGGTAAAAATAAAAATGCCATGCATACAAAACTAACTAGCACACCTTGCGTCAATAACAAATTCTGTGGCACGCCATGTTTATTTAATTTTTCAAAAAACGGTGGCATAAAACCATCTTGCGCAGCGTGTCCCAACCCTTTAATCGGTGAGATGACCCAGCTAATCACGCCACCCAAACTGCCAATTACCAGCATGATGGTTAATACGGGAATCAGCCAATTCAAATGATAAGCAGAAAGAAAATACGCAAAAGTCTGAATGGTGCCATTGACGAGATTGATCTGGTTGTAAGGTAAAACAAAAGCAATGGCGAGAGATCCGAGCATCATCGTAATTAAAATAATGACGCTGGAAAATGCAAGCGCACGCGGAAAAGTTTTTTGTGGATTGGCAACATCCTTGATATGCACGGAAGCTAATTCCATTCCGGCAAATCCCAGCATGACAGCAGTTAATGCCATCCAGTTTTCTGAATGCTGAAAGCTCGGCAAAATCGTGCTGCTATTCAATTGTATTTGTAAAGGATGATTACCAATCAGCCACACAAGAAGCAAACCGATAATCATGATCATGGGAAGAATCAGGCCGATGATCGCGCAAAAACTCGTGAATTTTGCAGATACATGCACACCGCGCAAATTTACCAGTGTCAGCAACCAGAAGAGACAGAGAATGACAGAGACCATGTAATATTTATTTTGTGCAAGCGCAGGATCAATGAGATAAGCTGCTGTTCCTGCGATAAAAGAAAGAATAGTGGGGAACCAGACGAGATTATTGATCCATTGCAACCAGACTGCGAGAAAGCCAATGCGCTCACCGAATGCGAGCTTCGCCCACTTATAAATACCACCTTCATCAACATTTGCGGTTAATTCAGCTGAAACCAGAGCAGTTGGAATGAGAAACACCAGTGCAGCGAAAATAAAGAAAAAAATCAGCGTGCTGCCAAACAAGGCAGTCGCTGGCAAATTACGGATGCTATCAATCGCGCCGGTAATCAGCAGCGTCAGGGCTAAGGTATTGAGCTTGTTCACGGTTGTCATTGGCAAATCATACTCTGGTTAAAGTGCATGTAATCATAGCGATATCAGATTAAGGCCATCTTAATGAGTTCGGCAAATCTTTCAAGTTTATTTGTAAATGGATGATAAATAGGGGAGAAATTTGAGTAAAAAATAATCGATTATTTTCCATTAAAGTTCAGCAAGAAGGCCTTCCTCATCCGGGGGAAGGTGTCAGAAGGACGGATGGGGGAGTATAACGATACCTTCCCTCAGAGGAGAAAGGTCTTACTGAACGACATTTGCATATCATGCACAAACATAAACAATTTGCTAAACTCACTTTTTCACCAACAAGGAGATGTTTATGAAGCAATTAAAATTTGGAATTTTCATTTTTCTCGCGAGTATTTTCACTACCTTTCCAGCACTCTCATCTGCATGTGAATGCTCAACTTGCAACAAACATACAACCGTTCATCATACTTGCAAGCATCATTGTCCATGCAACAAGAATCATCATTGCGATAAAAAATGTGGTTGTAA
>JABDFQ010000004.1 GCA_013286495.1 Gammaproteobacteria bacterium
CAATATGACAGATCTCCGCAGTAACTTGTGATGCAGCGCTTACTTTTGCAATTTCACCGCTGTTCCATACACCATAATTTCCGAACAACTTGTATCAACTTCTGCAGTAATAAACCTCACTGCAACGACTGCATCGGCACCCATTTCAGCGGCATGTTCGATCATGCGATCGAGTGCCTGTTCTCTACTTTCTGCGACAGCTTTGGTAAATTCAGGAATTTCTCCGCCAAAGATAGTACGAAAACCGGCGATCAGATTTCTGGCGATATTTCTGCTGCGCACAGTGTTGCCTCTGACTAAACCTAATGTTTTTTCAATTTTGAATTCAGAAAAATTGTCTTGTGTGGTAATTAATATTTTATAGTCCATAAGATTTCTCACTTGTTAATATGATGGTTATTTCCTAAAGCAAGTTGTAAATATAATTAATCAGATAAAGCGGAATATTTAATAATTTATCATCTTTCTTCAAATTCAATGGCGAGGTACGCAGCATTAATGCTGGTTTAAATTTTTCAGCATAAATTACCAAACTTTTTATTTTTGATGATGTACCCGATTTTACTTCCAGGGGATAAATAATATTTTCATTTTCCACAAGAAAATCTACTTCTGCTCGTCCCTCACTTGTCCAGTAATATAATGGTATTTTATTAACTACCAACGCCTGAGCGATGAGATTTTCAGTAAAACTCCCTTTGAACTCGATAAATAAGGCATTATTATTCAAAATAATTTGTGCTGAAAGACGACTCATCGCAGCCAGTAATCCAACATCAAGAGCAAATATTTTAAATGCATTTGTTTCGCTGTAGGCGGATAAGGGAAATCTGGGAGTGGTAACGCAGAGCGAGCGATAAATTAATCCAGCATCGGCAAGCCATTCTATTGTTGTTTCAAATTCACGTGCGCGCGCATCCCCCTGCACAGCAGACCATTTGAATTTTTTATTTTCTCGCGCTAATTGTGAAGGAATCGATTCCCACACTTTGGTTATTTTCATAATAATTTCTTTTGGCGCATGTTTGGCAAAATCCAGGGAATAAGCATCAAGAATATCCTGTTGTATTTTACGCACGGATGAATAATCTTTTGTATTCACAAACTCCAGTACCGCTTCCGGCATGCCACCAACAACCATATATTGTTTCAGATATTGTAATAATTCCTCATGTAATGGATTAGGAATTGGGTTAGCTGCATCGCTTATTTCTGATAAATAAATATTTATTTTTCCCTTGTCGATAGCATTCAGAAATTCAGAAAATGATAGTGGATATAAATCAAGAAATGTCACCTTGCCTACTGGAAAACCATTTGATTTTCCCAATTTCACGCCGAGTAATGATCCTGCTGCAACAATATGAAATTGATTTGCTTGTTCATGAAAATATTTCAAACTATTTAATGCTGTCAGGGAAGCTTGAATCTCATCAAAAATGATTAAGGTATTCTCAGATGAAATAGTGATATTCAGATAAAGTGCGATGTTATTTAATATGACATGCGGATCAAGTTTTTCCTGAAAAAAATCGTTTAATCGCGGTTCTTCTTCAAAGTTAAGATAAATGCAGTGTTTATATTCCTGCTTGCCAAATGATTTTAACAGCCAGGTTTTTCCTACCTGACGCGCACCACGAATGACAAGCGGTTTGCGATTTGAAGCGTTTTTCCAGTTTAATAAATCTTTATATAAATCGCGTTTCATAGAGTGAAGACCTTTGTACATGATCATTTATTATCTGCTGAAAACGTGATTATTTCCACATTATTCGTACGAAAAACGTGATAATTCTCACGTTTTTAGTACGAATAACGTGATGAAATATGATAATTAATATATTAATCATATATTTGAGTATTAAAGATTTGCTTTGTAGAAAAGAATAGCCATAAGTACTTTATGGCAATACTAAACAATGCATTTCTACCCCGAAACCCAGGTATAATTATCCATATATCAGGGAAAAATAATGCTAAACATAAAAACACTTTCGTTTAATATCCACAAGGGAATTGGCTGGGGAAAATATTATTTTTCTCTCGACCAGATTCAGGAGCAATTACACACTATTGAGCCGGATGTTGTGTTTCTGCAGGAAGTACGCGGTCATCAATTTGATCACCTGAAAGCTGGTTTATGGGATCATCATTGTTACGGCATGAATGCAATTTATCAAACTGGCCATCATGGTAATGTTATCCTGAGTAAATTTCCTATTGTGCATATCAATCATCTCGATTTAAGTGTGCGACGCCTTGATCGCAAAGGTATGTTGCATGCGATTGTTTCCTTGCCGAATAATCAGAAATTACATTTGTTATGTATTCATCTCGGGCTTTTGTTTGGTGATCGTAACAAACAAATGAATATGATAATGAAATATATGCATATCAATATTCCTGATCATGAACCTATTATCATGGGCGGTGATTTCAATGACTGGAAAGGACATATTGCACAGCCACTGATTACAGAACTGCAATTGAAAGAAGCTTTTTTACATTGCCGGCAAGCATATGCCAAATCCTTCCCTGCATGGATGCCAATGTTCAAACTCGATAGAATTTATTATCGTGGTTTTACTGCTTCGAGTGCAGAAAAAATGACACAACCTGCATGGAAATATTTATCTGATCATCTGGCATTACTCGTGCATTTCACTCTGGATAATGTGCCATGAAAGAAAACTTACTCATCGATGATGAGTATCTGCATGAATTAATTTCTGTGATAAATGCTGCAAAACAAACTATCGATTTGCAAGTGTATATTTTTGCCGATGACACTGTTGGCAAAATGATGGCAAATGCCATGTGCAATGCTGCGAAACGTGGTGTGATCGTCAGATTGCTGATTGATGGTGTGGGTAGTATGAGCTTTGGTGGTGAACTTGCTTCACAATTGAAGGCAGCCAAAGTTGCGGTGAATGTTTATCATCCTGTGCCGTGGAATATTTCACACTGGTATCAATCGACATCCACATGGAAACATTTTATCGCGAAATTTATCGGTTTATTTTTCAAATTAAATTCACGCAATCATAGCAAGGTGTGTATCGTTGATCAGCAAATTGTGCTGCTGGGCAGCGCTAATATTACGTCTCATCTGATTGATGAAAACAATGAAACAAAATGGCGGGAAACAGGCGTGAAATTGCAAGGAGTGGATATAAGCGGTATTCAGTATATGTTCAATCGCCTGTTTGCGAGAAGACATTTTCATTTACCATTTCGTAAATTAAAAGCAGATCCTGTGTTTCAATTAAATTATTCCTGGCGATTGCGTCGCCGTGCAATTAAATCGCTGATGCGTGATATTGATCAGGCGAAAGAAAAAATCTGGATTGCGAATGCGTATTTTATTCCGAATATTGCGCTATTAAATAAATTAATTGCTGCGAGTAAACGAGGAGTGGATGTCAGAATTATTTTATCTGCCAAATCAGATGTGTTAATTGCATCACTGGCAGCGACGACTTTTTACGCAAGATTGCTGAAGAATGGTGCAGTTATTTATGAATATCTGCGAGGAGTAATGCATCAAAAAGTCATGATCATTGATGATATATATTTTGTCGGCTCGAGTAATCTGGATGATCGATCGTTTCATCATAATATTGAAGTGAATGTAAAATTGCAGATGGATGCAACAAAACACGATTTATATCAGCAATTTCAGCAAGACTTCAATCAGGCACGCGTGATACAGCAGGAAGATGTGAAAAACCAGTCGATAGTGAAACGATTTATCGCTAATTGTGTGCTGCGTGCGCGATATTATTTGTAGGTTCTCTCTAATAGGTGCTCTGATATATCCCCACAAAATTACACCATCTAAACGTAACTCCGCTTTCATTGTAGGATCAAGTGGCAGGATGTGTAAGGGGTACGTATATTGCTTTCATCGCTCCAAACACGCCATCCATGGCGTTTAGCATTCCATCCCTGTTAATGCAGTCGCTTTGAAAGCAATATACGTACCCCTTACACATCCTGCCACTTGATCCTGAGAGACCTGTTACAAAACATACCCAAAAACCTGGCAAGCTTTTTGTGAAGTTTCTAACTGGTCTTTCAGGTTCCGGCAAAAAAATATGTTGCTCAGGCACACAAAGGTTTATGGTTTGAAGGGCGTCGCGGCCAGGAGGCAAGGAGAGCCGAGGACAGGACGTCCGTCCCTGAAAACCATAAACCTTTGTGTGCCTGAGCAACATATTTTTTTGCCGGAACCTTTCACTGATGCGGGTTCGAAATTCGAATGGACTGCAAATTTACCCCTATCCCGTTGGTAACAATTTAATTAACGTACCGGATTGTCCCTGATAAAACATATTTCCCGCATAAAATGGCTGTATCATCGTGCCTTGTGTCATGGCAGGAAGTAAGGGTGATCGAGCAATTTCTTCGCCAGTTGCAGCATTTCTCCATACAGCATAATCATTGCTGTTATCACCAGGAATTTGCCCATCAGGAATATCGGTGCCTACTAATACACGTGTGGCTGATGGATTAATGAGAGTAGTAAATTCCGTCGTTCTTTGATTTACTTTCCAGATAATCTCAAGACCATTATCAGATACCTGAATCGCTGCAATTTCTCCAGGCAATGAATCACTCGCATACACCAGATTACTTTCAGGATCACCTGAAACAGACATGGGTGCCCAGCTTATTGCTTGCGAACCATCAGCAGCTGTTGCAAATGCTGCTGCAATTAAAGGAGGAATAGGATCTCCCAAAAATGGTTGAATGGAAAATTTTATTGCAGCATTTGCCTGGCTAATACTAATCACGCTTAATGCTGTAGCAGAAGGAAGTGTATTCGTTTGTGCGACAACCCAATCATTTACCACAACAAATGAAGTGCTGAGTGTTTGACCTGATATTGTTATGACACCAGGATTCCATGTGTTATCCAAAGTGAAAAAACCGTTTTGCACCAAATAACGAATAGCAGTGGTTGGTTCAAGCAAATAAACATAATCTTTATTATTGAATCGCGTAATGGTAGGTCTTGCTCCTACTGGTGCAGGTAATGTCACCACATCTATCAGTGTCATGGTTTTTGGATTAACTGAAACTAAAATTGAAGCTGGAACATCAGTTGGATCAGGACAATGTAATAAGGCAGCTGGACCTTGTAATGGACAACCTGCCTGACGATAAACTGATTTCATTACAATCGTTCCATCTTGCGTCGCATTAAAACCATTAAAGGAAGTATTTTTAGCAAGTGCTCCACCGGTTGGCAAAACTAATGTTGCAATGATTGCGCCTGTTGCTGGATTGAGTTTAGTTAAGCGATAACCATAGCTCACATAAAGATATCCATCATTTAAAATGCCTAACGAACCAGGATAATCCCATTCTCCATTCTGTTCAGTATTAATTAATTGGTTGTACCAGACGTATTGCAATGTCCCGGGATCTACCTGAGCGACAAAGGCACCAATTGAACCAGCAATATTTCCATATCCGCCTCCATAAATATAGGCAAGATCAGCATTAAGATAAGACATGTTGTATCCAGATGGATAATAGGGAGATGCGGAGCTGAGAATATCAACCATGTTTGGAGATTGCATCGAACCACCAAAAAAAGCTTGCGGAAAGCGATGTGTACGTCCTGAATTATAATGTTCGAAAGCTTCGAGAGAAGGATACCAGGGTAGATTGCTATTATTTGCTTGCGTCAGATTTATCGTGACTGGAATTTGATTATTTGCATTGAATAAGCAGTAACCGTTACTGATCTTTGTGCAACCTGAAACGATATAACCTGGTGTACTCATTTTTATACCCGCTAGCGGATAATTGTGACCAGGAATGTTGGTTGTTATTGTCAGATTTAAATTATTAGCAGTATAAGCTTGACAAGATACAGGTCCTTTTCCATTAAGACATAAGGTAAATTGCAATGAGCCAGGTGCGCCTCCACTTGCTGTGACATTAAAAAATAATCCACTGCCAGCGTTGAGGGATTGGCTGATTAATAAAATGAAACAAGTAAAAACAAAACGAAGTTGTTGCATTAAGATTCATCCCTGAATTAATAATGCGTCGATTATATTATAAATTCTCCTTGAGATTCACCATCACTAGCGCTGTATCCACGGCATCTTTTCCTTTATGCCCATGTTTGCCGCCGACGCGTTCTCTTGCCTGTTGTTCATCTTCTGTAGTCAGCAAGCCAAAAATGACTGGGATTTCATGATCCAGCATGACGCGCTGACAACCTTGGCTCACTTGCTCACACACGTAATCATAATGCGTCGTTTCACCACGAATGACTGCGCCAAGACACACAATCGCTGCATACTGATTTTTTTTCGCCAGCAATTGCGCAGCAAAAGGAATTTCTACCGCACCAGGAACTTTTACAACCGTAATGTTATTCGCTGGAATATTAATTTCTGCAAAACGTTCTAATGCACCTTGCAATAAGGCATCCGTAATTTCCTGATTAAATTCGCTAGTTACAATGGCATATTTCATTGGTCTATCCCGTCAAGTCAATTAAGTGAATAAAGTGATTTAATTTGGAGCGTTTGGTACGTAAATAAAATTGATTATGTTCATGTTCAAATGTCGGCATTAATTCGCGTTTCACCGATTCAATACCGTATTTTTTCATGTCTTCAATTTTATCGGGGTTATTTGTCAGAAGACGAATGTCATTAATCTTCATATGACGCAATACACTGGCTGCAACATGATATTTGCGTGAATCAACTGGCAAACCCAAGGCAACATTGGCATCAACGGTATCATATCCTTCTTCCTGCAAGGCGTACGCACGAATCTTGTTAAGCAATCCAATGCCGCGTCCTTCCTGATTGAGATAAATTAATATGCCACCTTCCTTGCTAATGCGCTCCAGTGAATGATGCAATTGATCATGACAATCACAACGTTGTGATGCAAATAAATCACCTGTAAAACACGAAGAATGAATGCGAACGAGTGTAGGTGCATCTTTTACCTGATTTTCCTTCCTGAGGACAATATGTTCTTCCCCAGTATATTTTTCACGTAAAACAGAAATATTGAAGCGTCCATATTTTTCCAGTGGAATAAAAGAAGAAGCTTCTTCTTCAATGAGGTATTCATGATATAAACGATAAGCAATAATATCGTCGATAGAAAGTATATTGAGTTGATATTGATTTGCAAAATCCTGCAATTGTTTACCACGTGTCATGCTGCCATCGATATTCATGATTTCACAAATGACTGCCACCGGTTTTTTGCCAATCATTTTCAAAAGATCAATCGCACCTTCGGTATGTCCCTGACGTTCAAAGACACCACCATCACGTGCCAGCAAAGGAAAAATATGTCCAGGTTTAACCAGATCGTTTGCACTTGCTTTATCATCGACTAAAACACGAATCGTTTCCGTGCGATCAGCAGCTGAAACACCGGTAGTAATGCCATTTTTTGCATCAATGGAAATGGTGAAAGGAGTACCTGCTGCACTGGTATTTTCCGGATGGGCAACCATTAATGGCAAATCAAATTTTTTACTGTATTCAGATGGCATGGAAACACACACAATGCCTGTTCCATTGCGTATCATGAAATTCATGACTTCCGTGGTAATGCATTCTCCTGCAATAATCAAATCACCTTCGTTTTCACGCTCAGGATTATCCGTCAGTATGACCATTTTTCCCTGACGCAAATCTTTTAATGCTTGTTCAACGCGTTCAATTTGTGGTTGCATGGATTGCTCCTCTTGTGATTTTTTCAATGTATTTGCCAACGATATCTGCTTCCAGATTTACCGTATGACCAACACGATATTGATTAGTAACAGTGACCGCTTGTGTGTGTGGAATAAAAGTGACAGTAAACCATTCTTCCGCTGCTTCAATAATGGTGATGCTCATGCCGTCAATGGTGATATAACCTTTGTTTACCAGATAATTCGTGAGTTTTTTCGGTAAGGAAATTTTTACCAGTAACGCACTACTGTGATCGGGTGTGATAGAAAGAATTTCGCCAACACCATCCACATGACCTTGCACATAATGTCCACCTAAACGTTGTCCGAGTTTCAGCGAACGTTCAAGATTCACGGGATCATTGATGACAAGATTGTCGAGATTAGTAACACGTAATGTTTCCGGTACAACGGTGACGTTAAAATCAGTATTCGTAAAATGTGTGACAGTCAGACAGATGCCATTCACGCAAACACTGTCACCAATGTTTAAATCATCGAAAGGAATTTCTGGCTGGATAGTGAATTGCTTGCAGCCATCATTAAGAATAATCGCAGTGATAAAGCCAATGCATTCGACAATGCCGCTAAACATATTCTTCTCCTGTTGTTGCTATTGAAATAAATAAATCCTGTTCCAGCGTTTGAACTTTCATATTTGCCAACTGTTGTTTTTGTGGCATGGCTGCAATGATATTAGGCGCAAGATACACTTGAATCTGGTTCACAAGATGCTGCGCAAAAAAATCATGCAACACAGTCATGCCACCTTCCACTAGCAAGCTGGTGATATTACGTTTGCCTAATTCAATTAATAATGTTTGCAAATCAATCCGATTTTCTTTTTCAGCAACGATTAAAATATTCACTTGTTGTGCACGTAATTGCTGCAATATCGTTGCATCTGCATGATGAGTTGTAACCAGCAAAGTATTTTCAGGTGATTCAGTAAAAAGTTTTAAATTCAGCGGTAAATTAGCTTTGGTTGAAAGCACAATGCGCAAAGGCTGTTTCGTTAAATCATTTGCAAATCTGACATTCAATTGTGGATTATCATTAACAGCCGTGTTCGCACCAATTAAAATGGCATCCACTTGCTGACGTGTCTGATGCGAATGTTTGCGGGAAATGGTATTGGATATATCACGGGAATCTTCTGGATGTGTGATGGTTTTTCCATCCAGTGACATCGCCCATTTTGCAATAACAAATGGTTTTTTAGTTCGCATGTAATGAAAAAATATTTCATTGAGTGCAATCGCTTCACGTTCATGTAAACCCACTTCCACTTCAATGCCTGCATTTTGCAAAGCGAGAATGCCTTTGCCTGCAACCAGAGGATTGGGATCAAGACAAGCGGCATAAACTTTTTTGATGCCGGCTTTGATGAGTGCATCTGTGCAAGGTGGGGTTTTGCCATGATGACAACAGGGTTCAAGTGTCACATAAGCAGTGGCATTTTTTGCGTGCACGCCTGCTTGTTCGAGAGCATACAATTCAGCATGGGCATCACCAGCACGGCGATGATAACCTTCACCTACCAATTTTTGCTGATTAACAATGAGGCAACCTACCATGGGATTGGGTGAAACCGTCTGACGACCACGCGCAGCAAGCTCGAGAGCATAAGCCATGTATTGTGAAGGTTCGTTCATGTTAAACCCTTGTTAAATATTTTATTTCAAGGATTTTTTTCAGGGCATGAACGCGAGGAAGTGCATGACAACATAAAACATGCTGCATGATTCGATCATTCTTCTTTCATCCGGACTTTACCGTCGGCTCTGGATTTACACCAGATCTGCTGACCTTTTTCGTGGAAAAAGCGCTCGCGGGCTTTTACATTGCTTAATGTAATTTACCGCCGGTAGGGAATTTCACCCTGCCCTGAAGATAATCAGGGAGAAAAGGTAATCCTGATTGCGGAAAATGTCAATCTCAACTAGAATTTTTTCGCGTCATTGCACATATAAAAGGAATGAACAAAAAATGAAAAATATCTTTACGGAACATCCGCATGAAGTAGGTGAAACTTATTTTAGTCATTGCAGGTTTGCATTTAAATTGGGATTAAATTTACTGGTCGCGAGCTTTGCCTATTTCACTCACGCTGTTTTTCCTTTTTTGTGTCAAAAACGCGGCAGGGAAATCGTTAACCAAACCATACAAACCCTGACGGATGCAAATCGCATCGATAATCAAGAAGCATGAATCATACCGAATCATTTCAGCCTGAATATCGTGTCAAGAAACATGCATTGGCAAAACACGTCAAACTGAGAATGGGTGATGATAATCGTCTGGAAATCACGGTACCCGTACGCTTTAATCTCAAACACATTCCTGCCATTCTCGAAGAAAATAAATCGTGGATCATGCGTCAACTGGAAAAACCGCGTGTAAAACCATCGGATGAGTTACCAGAAAATATTTTTTTCGCTGCATTAAATGAAACCTGGCAGGTGCATTATCTGCATTGCGATGCGAGATTTGCAATGATGATACGCCCAACGCGCGAGATTGTATTTGTCGGAAAAATTCGCGAAAAAAAATTTTATAAAAAAAAATTGCGTGCATGGATCAGGGAATATGCATACAAGCAACTACATTGGCATTTAACACAATTAAGTCAGCAAACACATTTGCAGTTTGAGGATTTGAGTATTCGCGATCAGAAAACATTGTGGGGAAGTTGTACGGTTAATAAAGCCATTAGCCTCAATTTTAAATTATTATTTTTACCTGCGCGTTTGATGCGTTATGTATTGATTCATGAATTATCTCATACACTGCATCTGGATCATTCCACAAAGTTCTGGAATACAGTCGCACAATTTGATCCGGATTGGCGTTTGCATCGCTCGGAATTACGTCATGCGAATCAATACATGCCAGCATGGATATAAGGATCTCATATGTTTTTACTTGCTATAGATCAGGGAACAACCAATAGCCGCGCTATTATTTTTGATCGCACCGGTAAAGTCATTAGTCTGCATGAAATTCCACTGAAACAATCGTTTCCATATCCTGCCTGGGTAGAACAGGACGCACAGGAAATGTTTGATAATACGCTTAACTGTTGTCGCATGGCGCTTACAAATGCCAAACTCAGCGCAAAACAAATTGCAGCAGTCGGTATTTCCAATCAACGTGAAACGACAATCATCTGGGATAAACGCACCGGTATTCCAGTTTATCCAGCGATTGTATGGCAGGATCGTCGTACCAGTAATCTCTGCAAACAACTAGCGAGCACGCCGATTGCCAAACAAATTTCGCAGCGTACGGGTTTGGTGATGGATCCTTATTTTTCTGCGACCAAAGTGCAATGGATATTAAATCATGTTGAAGGTGCACGTGAACGTGCAGAAAAAGGGGAATTATTATTTGGTACCGTCGATTGTTTTTTATTATGGAAACTGACACAGGGAAAAACTCATGCAACTGATATTACCAATGCTTCACGCACGATGTTGTATAACATTAATGATCTTTGCTGGGACAAGGAATTATTAAATCTCTTTACCATTCCTGCAAATATATTGCCGCAAGTGCTGGATAACACCGCGATGTTTGGTGAGATTGCTGCTGATTTTCTCGGAGCTGCGATTCCGGTTACAGGCATGGCAGGTGATCAGCAGGCAGCAGCGATAGGACAAGCCTGTTTTACCAAAGGCATGGTGAAAGCAACTTATGGAACCGGCTGTTTTATGCTGTTGAATACAGGTACGGAAATAATTCATTCATCACATCAATTATTAACTACGATTAATTATCGTATTCACCAGCAAACCGTTTATGGTTTGGAAGGCAGTATTTTTTCTGCAGGATCAACGATCGAATGGCTGAAAGATAAATTACAAATGATTCAGCATTTCGCTGAAACAGAAATTATTGCCAAACGCACAGCGAGCAGCAAAGGTGTCTATCTCGTGCCAGCATTCACTGGATTAGGAGCGCCTTACTGGGATGCGCATGCACGTGGTGCGATTCTTGGTTTGACGCTTGATAGTGGCAAGGATGAAATTGTGCGCGCGGGACTCGAATGTATTGCCTATCAGACGCGTGATTTACTGGATGCAATGACTGCACATGGTGAATTAAAAGTATTGCGCGTTGATGGTGGCATGGTGGTAAACAACTGGTTCATGCAATTTTTAAGCGATATGTTAGCGCTTGAAGTACATCGTCCAGTGTGTACGGAAACAACTGCCTTAGGTGTAGCTTATCTTGCTGGATTGCAAATTGGCATGTATCAGTCACTGGAAGAAATCGCAGAACACTGGAAAATGTCTTCAGGGTTTACCGCAAATATGCCATCTACACAGCGTGATGAGTTATATCAGGGATGGAAGCATGCAGTCGAAAGTGCTAGATTGTTAGGGGTTTTAAACAAAGGCGAACGTTGAATGCTCTTTCTTTTCCCGCGACGTATTCTTCTGCTGGCAGTGCTTTGCTGCATGCAGACTGCCTGTATGCTGGGAGCAGATTTCCACTCGCCACCACCACCGCCTGTTGCCACCTATGATGCAAAACCATTGCCAGCAAAAACGGTGGCCACACCTGCTGCAGGAAAAAGCGGTAAATCGCAGACATTTATATATGGACAAAATATTCCGCTGCACTGGTGGGAATTATTTCATTCGAAAGAATTAAATAATCTGATTGAAAAAGGTCTTGCACATAGTCCTAATCTGCAGGCAGCAATTGCTGCATTAAAAGTCGCGCAGGAAACTCTAAATGTTCAAATTGGTAATCTGATGTTTCCAGCTGTGAATGGCAGTGTTTCAGGCGATCGTGAAAAGTTTTCCGGCAGCACGATTGGCAGTAGCACCAATGTCATTTTCAATTTATTTAATACTTCCGTGAATGTGACATATGTACCGGATGTCTTTGGTGCATCAAGGCGTCAACTGGAAGCAACACAAGCACAAGTCGATTATCAGCAATTTCAGTTAATTGCTGCCTGGCTCAGTTTGTCCGCAAATATTGTCACCACTGCGATTTCTGCTGCTTCTTATCAGGCACAAATCAAGGCGACGCTTGAAATTATTCGTACGGAACAAAATCAGCTGGATATTTTGCGTAAACAATTTCAACTGGGTGGAATTGCCAAGGATACTGTGCTCACCCAGGAAACATTGGTGAATCAGACACGTGCCACTCTGCCGCCATTGCAAAAAAGTCTTTCGCAGGCGCAACATGCACTGGCTGTCTTGATCGGTGTTTTTCCCAATACGAATATTCCCATCATTGATCTTGATAAATTACATCTTCCTCAACATTTACCAGTGAGTTTGCCATCCTATCTGGTGCGACAACGTCCTGATGTGCGTGCAGCGGAGGCGACATTGCATACAGCGTGCGCGAATGTCGGTGTAGCGACTGCCAATTTATTTCCGCAAATTAATATTACTGGCGCATTTGGCTGGGAAACATCGATTCCCGCACAACTCTTTTCGACAGGTACCATGATCTGGTCGATTGGTGGATCCGTCACGCAACCGATTTTTCATGGCGGTGCCTTGATGGCAGCGAGACGTCAGGCGATTGCCAGTTATAATCAGGCCGCAGCGCAATATCGTCAGACTGTATTGACGGCATTTCAGAATGTTGCTGATAGTTTGCGTGCGATTGAAACCGATGCGCGCACTTTGCAAGCGCAACAACGTGCCAAGGATTCTGCATTGGCGAATTTGAATTTGAGTCTGAGTCAGTATCGTCTGGGAGGAACCAGTTATTTATTATTGCTGAATGCCCAGGAACAATATCAATCCACACTGATTGCAACCATTCAGGCGCGAGCTGCCCGATATAATGATACGGCGGCCTTGCTCCAGGCGCTGGGCGGTGGCTGGTGGAATAAACAGTGGTGTGTAAAGGAGTGTTTAAATGCCAGCTAATGAAGGTGGAATGAAGAAGCGCATGATCATCATGCTGATATTTGTCGCTGTATTATTTGGCGGCATTTTTAGCTGGAAAGCGTTCCAGATTTTTCTCATCATGCACAAGATGTCGACGATGGAGGAACCAGCGGTGACTGTATCCACCATGAAAGTATCGTATGGAACCTGGCAATCGACATTAAAATCTGTTGGCAGTTTGCGCGCGATCAAAGGTGTAAATGTCACGACATCACTGGCTGGCATGGTGCAGCAAATTTATTTCACGCCAGGGGCTACCGTCAAACAAGGCACCATTCTCGTGCAATTAAATGCAGAGACACAAATCGGACAATTACGTTCACTGGAAGCACAAACGGAATTGGCACGTATTACTTATAATCGTGATAAAGCGCAATTTGCTATTAATGCCGTCAGCAAGCAGCAGTTAGATTCTGACTGGTGGAATATGAAAAATCTGCAGGGACAAACGGCATCCCAGGCAGGTACCGTGGAAAAATTAACAATACGCGCACCTTTTAGCGGACGTCTCGGTATCTCGCAAGTGAATCCCGGACAATATTTAAATCCTGGTGATACGGTGACATCGTTGCAAACACTGGATCCGATTTATATTGATTTTTATTTACCGCAACAAGCCATTTCGCAATTGAAACTCGGACAAAAAGTAACGATCACATCAGACACATGGCCAGGTAAAACGTTCGCTGGAAAGATTACCACCCTACAACCAGATGTCGATACCAATACCCGTAATATTCAGGTGGAAGCAACGTTACCAAATCCTACGCTGGAATTAACACCTGGTATGTTTGCCAATGTTGTGGTGACATCCGGTCAGCCTGATCGTTATCTCACCTTGCCGCAATCTGCTGTGACGTTTAATCCTTATGGCGATATCGTGTTTATTGTGGTGGACAAAGGCAAGGATAAACATGGCAAGCAAAATTTGCGTGTATTACAGCGGTTCGTCACCATTGGCGATACACGTGGCGATCAAATCCAGATATTAAAAGGATTAAAGGAAGGTGATGAAATTGTCACGAGCGGTCAGCTCAAATTGCAAAATGATAGTCGTATTACGGTGAATAATACCGTTCAGCCAAGTAACAATCCTGATCCACAAGTGAAAAATCGATAAGGATACAGCATGCAATTAACGGATTTATTTATCAAACGTCCTGTGCTTGCGACAGTCATCAGCCTGACTATCCTCGTGCTTGGTTTGCGTTCGATGTTTTCCATGCCGATCATGCAATATCCTTTTACAGAAAATGCTGTCGTCACTGTCATGACAGCTTATACCGGTGCAAACCCGGATGTGATTGCCGGATTCATAACCACACCACTTGAAAATTCTATTGCACAAGCTGGTGGTATTGATTACATGACATCTACCAGCACATTGGGCACGAGTACGATTAATGCGAATTTATTATTGAATTATGATCCACTCAAAGCGGTTTCTGATATTACGACCAAGGTGAATGCTGTTCTCAATCAATTACCCAAGGCATCACAATCACCTGTCATCAGTGTTGCAGTAGGTGAAACGATTGATGCGATGTATATCGGTTTTTACAGCGATGATTTGCCATTAAATAAAATTACCGATTATCTCATTCGCGTTGTGCAGCCAAAATTGCAGGCTGTCAAAGGTGTGCAATTGGCAGAAATTCTTGGCGGCCAAACATTTGCATTACGTGCCTGGCTTGATCCACAAAAACTTGCTGGTTACAACATCACTCCCACTGATGTGGCAACTGCATTAGCAGCAAATGATTTTGTTTCAGCGGTGGGCCGTACAGATGGTTTGATGTTTATACGTAATATGACAGCGACCACAGATATCGAAGATGTGGAAGGTTTTAGACAAATGGTCATCAAGCAGCAAAATGGTGCGATCATTCGTCTCGGTGATATTGCCAAAGTAGAACTCGGTGCACAGAATTATAATTCCGCAGTGAGTTTTGATGGGCGAACTGCGGTTTATATTGGTATTAAAGTTGCGCCTTCTGCGAATTTGTTAACCGTGATTGATAGCGTGCGTGCTGTTTATCCTTCCATTAATCAACAGTTACCACAGGGTTTAAAATCCAATATTGTTTATGATTCGAGTAAATTCGTCAGTAGTTCAATTTACGAAGTTATTTCCACTTTGCTGGAAGCATTTATTATTGTCACGGTTGTAATTTATATTTTTCTTGGTTCACTGCATTCCGTTACCATTCCCATCATTGCCATTCCTTTGTCATTGATCGGCACGTTTCTGATTATGCTCGCTCTCGGTTATTCGATAAATTTGCTGACGTTACTGGCATTGGTACTCGCTATTGGTCTCGTTGTCGATGATGCGATTGTCGTGGTGGAAAATGCGCAACGACATATGGAAGAAGGACAAACAGCATTACAGGCTGCAATTTATGGTGCACGTGAACTGGTAGGGCCAATTATTGCGACAACCGTGGTGCTGATTGCAGTGTATGTACCCATTGGATTTATGGGTGGTTTAACTGGAACATTGTTTACTGAATTTGCATTTACATTAGCTGGTGCAGTCACCATTTCTGCAATTGTCGCATTAACTCTTTCTCCGATGATGTGTTCAAAATTTCTGGTGCCACCAAAAGATGAAAAAAAATTAAAATTCATTGTTTATGCAGATAAATTATTTGCAAAACTGCAACAGGGTTATGAACGGTTACTCGCAGATTTATTAAAATATTTAACAGTTGTGATGGTCTTTGCCATCATCATTTTGCTCAGTAATTATTTTTTATTCATCACTTCGCGAACCGAACTTGCACCACAGGAAGATCAGGGTATTATCATTGCGCAAGTGACAGCACCAGCGAATTCATCTCTTGCGCAAACACAACTTTATTCCAATCAGGTCAGTAAAATTTATCGTGATTATTCTGAAACAGATCATATTTTTCAGGTCGATGGTTCGGGTAGTTTGAATGTGAGTATTATCGGCATGGTGTTAAAGCCATGGGATGAACGCAAACGTAGCTCCAATCAATTACAGCCGCTAATTCAACAGCAATTAAATGATATTTCTGGCGGAAAAATTGCAGCCTTCCAGTTACCTTCCTTGCCTGGCGGCGGCAGTGGTTTGCCCATTCAATTTGTGATTACGACGACAGATACCTTCGATAATCTCAATCGCGTGAAAGATAATTTCATGCAGGCAGCACGCGAAGCAGGCATATTTGTTTATATTGATGCAGATTTGAAAATTGATCAGATACAAACAGAAATTGAATTGAATCGTGATAAAGCTGCCATACTGGGACTGGATATGCAGGATGTGGGTAACGTGCTCACGTATGCAATGAGTGAAGCGTATATTAATTATTTCAATTATGCAGGACGTTCGTATCAGGTGATTCCACAAATGGAACGCAAGGCGCGCCTCAATGCGAGTGATTTATTAAATTATTACATCAGGACAGCGAGCGGTAGTTCCATTCCATTGGCAACCATTGCCAGTCTGAAAAATCAGATTGTGCCAGAATCACTGAATCATTTTCAGCAACTAAATTCCACGACAATTTCAGCCATTGCAACACCAGGTGTCACCATGGGTGATGCACTGGATAAAATGAAACAAATGGCGCAGAAAATTTTGCCGCAAGGTTATTACATTGATTACGCTTCACAATCACGGCAATACATTCAGGAAGGATCAGCATTGATTGTCACTTTCTTTTTTGCGCTGATTATTATTTTTCTGGCGCTCGCTGCCTTGTTTGAAAGTTTTCGCGATCCGCTGATTGTATTAATTAGTGTTCCGATGTCCATTTGTGGCGCGATGATTTTTGTCAGCTTAGGTTTTTCCACGCTCAATATTTATAGTGAAGTAGGGTTGGTGACGCTCATTGGTTTGATTAGCAAGAATGGTATTCTCATCGTGCAATTTGCCAATGACTTGCAATTGACAGGTAAAAATAAACTGGAAGCCGTGCAGGCAGCCGCATCCATTCGTTTGCGTCCGATTCTGATGACATCGATTGCAACGGTGCTGGGTGTAGTGCCGTTACTGATTGCATCGGGCGCAGGTGCTGAGAGTCGCTTCAGTATTGGTCTTGTGATTTCAACAGGCATCTCGATTGGTACGCTGTTTACGCTGTTCGTCGTGCCGGCAATGTATATGATTCTCGCGGATGATTTGTCGCAGCGTAAGGAAGTGGATGTGGGAGAACCAGCTATTTCGTAAGTGTACTGTCACTCTGGCTGATGTTCCCCACACAAATACACCATCTAAACGTCAATCCGCTTTCTTTGTAGGATCAAGTGGCATGAGGTGCTGTCATTTTGGAAGTTCGTCATTGCGAGGTACTTTAAGCTGTGGCTCGTCATTGCGAGGCGTTTTTCAGCCGAAGCAATCCAGTCTTCGCAGGTGTTTGTGTATATTCGCAATGGCTCGTCGGCCTCCGGCCTCCTGCGCTTTATTTGCAAATATACACAAACACCTGCGAAGACTGGATTGCTGCGGCTGAAAAGCGCCTCGCAATGACGAGCCGCAGCTTAAATACCTCGCCATAACAGACTTCCAGAATGACAGCACAGCATGACAGTTGATCCTGAGAGACCTGTTACAAAACATACCTAAAAATCTGGCAAGCTTTTTGTGAAGTTTCCAACTGGTCTTTCAGGTTCCGGCAAAAAAATCTGTTGCTCAGGCACACCAGGGTTTATGGTTTGAAGGGCGTCGCGGCCAGGAGGCAAGGAGAGCCGAGGACAGGACGTCCGTCCCTGAAAACCATAAACCTTTGTGTGCCTGAGCAACATATTTTTTTGCCGGAACCCTTCACTGATGCGGATTCGAAATTAGAAGCACAAAAACATAGTAAAATATCGACACAATCATAGAGTAAATTATCAAACAGTATTAATTTAAGCTATTTATCAGCTATTTAAATTCTTCATAAAACTTTAAGCTTTTTAATTTACTATAAGCGCTAATTATAACGAGGAAAACCAAATGGCCTGGCACAAAGACAAGGATAAAGCTGGTAGACCCATATATGCATCTGACAGTGAATCAATTCAATATCTGCAAATAATACATTGCCCAGATAAAGATATTGCAGTACGTCTCGAAGCAGCCACAAAAGAAAAATTCGATGCAGAATTAAAACCAGCATTGATCTCAGCAGGTTTCAGAGTTGGCACGTCTTATTGCGACAAAGCCGTGGATTATTATGTTAAATCGGATAAAAACATTCCTGAACTTCTTAATGTCATCGATAAAATTGATCCCTTGCCAGATAATTTCAGGAAAGAAATTCTCGATGAAATATCGTTTGTTCCAAAGAAAATTAAAAAGAAAAAAAAGAAAATAAAAAATGAATCTGTTAAAAAGAAAGATGAAAAGATAATGGAAAATGAAAATATTATCAAAAATACCAAGCCAGTTTCGTGTGAAAATAGCTTTTTTTACAATAAAAATATTCAACTGAATACCATTCAGCAAAACAACGCGGGATTGCAACCAAAAAATATTCTCATGCCGAGAGGTTTTGCCATTACAACACCTGATAAGTTAACTGAGATAAATACCATAGCGAATAATGTAGCGAGTGTCATGACCCTTGGTTTTAACGAAAATGTCAGAAATTTTAATTCGATTTTACGAGAAGATAATTTAAATATTTCCAGCCTGATTTACTATTCTATTCAACTGCAAAATCATACTTTTAATATTTTTGAGCTGGCGGGTGAGTGGGTCTATGCTCCACGATACTTGCCTTGTGCAAACATTATTTTTTATCTCGGTACTGAGCAGGATATCAGGCGTGGTTTTTATCTTGTTACGAAAAATGCTAATAATGCCCAGCATTTTTCGATGGAATATGCAAAAGACGGCAATACAATTCAAATTAATCCATGCGCAAGTGCTGATGAAATTCTTCAGTCAAGTGAAAATTATTCTCGAAATGATGATCATATTAAGAGCCTTGTTCGTGCTGTATATGCAGGATGCTGGGAGTCATTCGCAAATCCGATCGCGAGAATGGTCACTGTTCAGAATGATGAATCGTTGTCATACCAACATGTGTCAAAACTCTCGTAATATAATGAAAAACGATATATTGCAGAAGTTTTGACACAGAACATGACGGCTTACACCATCTTCCTCAGCACATACTGCAATATTCCACCATGTCGGTAATACTCAACTTCATTTTGCGTATCAATGCGGCTTTTTACCGTCGTGTGTGTGATGCTGCCATCTGCACGTTTGATTGCAATCTGAATATCGCCAGCTGGTTTCATTTCATCATTCAAGTTGAGAATATCAATTACTTCCGTGCCATTTAATTTGAGACTCTGACGATTTTCACCATCCATAAATTGCAGCGGCAATATTCCCATGCCAACCAGATTCGAACGATGGATACGCTCAAAACTTTCGGCAATCACTGCACGTACACCTTGCAGTTTTGGGCCTTTCGCTGCCCAGTCACGTGATGAACCTGTGCCATATTCCTTGCCAGCAATCACAATCAGCGGGATATTTTCTTGCTGATAACACATCGCAGCATCATAGATCGACATCACTTTGCCATCAGGATAATGCTTGGTCATGCCACCTTCCATGCCATCCATCATTTCATTTTTAATGCGAATATTTGCAAACGTGCCACGCATCATGACTTCATGATTACCGCGTCTTGCACCATAAGAATTAAAATCCTTGATAGCAACACCTTTACCTTGCAAATATTTTCCTGCAGGACTTTCTGGTTTGATCGAACCTGCTGGTGAAATATGATCAGTCGTGATGCTATCACCAAATACTGCAAGAATACGCGCGGAAGCAATAGGCTGAATCGCATCTGGTGTTAATTGCATATCAGTAAAGAACGGTGGATGTTGTATATAAGTGGAATCTTCCTGCCAGGAATAGGTTTCACCAGCAGGTGCTGCAATGGCTTGCCATTTTTGACTGCCCGCAAATACATCTGCATATTTTTCCTCAAACATTTTGCTGGTGACTTTTGCAACTTCTGCTGCAATTTCTGCATTGCTCGGCCAGATATCCTTAAGATAAACAGGATGACCATTTTTATCATGACCAATGGCATCCTGTGTCAAATCAATGCGCACTGTTCCGGTTAATGCAAATACCACCACGAGTGGTGGTGATGCCAGCCAATTTGCCTTGATTTGTGGGTGTATGCGTCCTTCAAAATTTCGATTGCCAGATAACATGGCAGAAACCAGCAAATCATTTTCAGTAATATTTTTCGCAACCGCATCTGGTAAAGGGCCGGAATTTCCAATACACGTGGTGCAACCATAACCCACCAGATCAAATCCAAGATCATCAAGATATTTATCTAAACCAGAAGCTTGCAAATATTGCGTGACAACTTGCGAGCCAGGTGCGAGTGATGATTTAACCCATGGTTTACGTTGCAAGCCTTTTTCCAGCGCTTTTTTCGCGACTAATCCTGCTGCCATTAATACGCTGGGATTGGAAGTATTGGTGCAACTGGTGATCGCTGCAATCACCACATCACCATGTTGTAATTGCGCATGATCAATCTGCGCACGTTTGTTTTCTGTCAGTAATTTATCGAATGCAGATTTTAATTGCGATAATTCCACACGATCCTGCGGACGTTTTGGACCAGCGAGACTGGGTTCAACAGATGTTAAATCCAGTTCCAGTGTTGTCGTAAATAAAGGATCATGATTTTCTTCGTGCCATAATCCTTGTGCTTTTGCATAAGCTTCCACTAATGCAATGTCATTTTCATCACGACCAGTCAAACGCAAATAATGCAGTGTGGAAGAATCAATCGGGAAGAAACCACAGGTTGCGCCATATTCCGGTGCCATATTCGCAATCGTTGCGCGATCTGCAACTGGCAAATCAGTTAACCCTTTTCCGTAATATTCAACGAATTTTCCGACAACACCGTGTTTGCGTAATAATTGTGTGAGTGTGAGCACAAGATCAGTTGCTGTTACTCCTTCGCGTAATTTGCCAGTGAGTTTGACGCCAACCACTTCAGGAATCAGCATGGAAATCGGTTGTCCCAGCATGGCAGCTTCAGCTTCAATTCCACCTACGCCCCAGCCAAGTACGCCTAATCCATTAATCATGGTGGTATGACTATCTGTTCCGACCAGGGTATCGGGATAAGCCGTTACGCCATCTTGCCAGATGGTTTTGGCGAGATACTCCAGATTGACCTGATGACAAATACCAGTATCAGGTGGCACGACGCGAAAATTGGCAAATGCTTTTTGTCCCCAGCGCAGGAAGGCGTAACGTTCTACATTGCGTTGCATTTCCATTTGTGAATTGATTTGCAAGGCATCATGTGTGCCAAATGCATCGACCTGAATGGAGTGATCAATAACAAGATCAACGGGTGAAAGTGGGTTGATACGTTCAGGATTGCCGCCCATTTTTTTGATGGCATCGCGCATTGCGCCAAGATCGACGACTGCTGGTACGCCGGTAAAATCCTGCATGAGCACACGCGCTGGTCGATAGGAAATTTCGCGATCGGATTGTCGCGTTTGTAGCCAGTCGGCAATGGCTTTGATATCTGCCTGAGTTACGGTTTCGTTATCTTCATGACGCAATAAATTTTCCAGCAGGATTTTTAATGTGTATGGTAATTGCGATATGCCGGTTAAACCCGCAGCTTCCAGTGTCGGCAAGCTGTAATAGTTATATTGTTTCTCGTTGACGGATAGTTTGCGTAAAGTCTTGAATGAATCCAGCGAAGTCATGGGCTAATCTCCGGGTGTTTGTGGTGTCCATTTCTAATGCAGTGTGGTTACGCTTGACACCAGCTTAGTAGTTGCGAAAAATTTCTGGCATTATATACGCCCTCGCCAGTGAATGGGAGTCATAAGCATGACTGAAACCATAGAAAAAATAGATCATTTAACCTGTATCGCCACAGTCAAAGCGTTTTTGCTGGATATGCAAAATCAGATTTGCCGATTTCTTGAACAAGAAGATGGCAAGGCGCAGTTTTTGCAAGATGAATGGTTTCATAAGGAAGGTGGTGGTGGGTTGACCCGTGTGCTAACGGGCGATGTCATCGAAAAAGCGGGAGTGAATTTTTCGCATGTGTGTGGCAGTGAATTACCTAAAGCGGCGACGGTGAAACGACCAGAGCTCGCCAATGCGGGTTTCCAGGCCTTGGGAATTTCTGTTGTTGTGCATCCACGCAATCCTTATGTGCCGACTGCACATTTTAATGTGCGTTTTATTGTGGTGGAAAAAGAAAACCATCCTCTCTGGTGGTTTGGTGGTGGTTTTGATCTGACGCCATATTATGGTGCTGATGAAGATTGCAGACATTGGCATAACATGGCGAAACAGGCATGCGAACCTTTTGGTGCAAATGTTTATGACAAATTCAAACAATGGGCTGATAAATATTTTTATTTGCCACATCGACAAGAGCCGCGTGGTATCGGCGGAATTTTCTATGATGACTTGAATGAATGGGGATTTGAAAAATGTTTCGCTTTCATGCGTGACGTGAGTGAACATTTTATCAAGGCTTATCAACCCATCGTCGCACGTCGTAAACACCAGGTATTTGGCGAGGCGCAACGAAATTTTCAGTTATATCGACGCGGACGCTATGTGGAATTTAATTTGCTGTATGATCGCGGCACTTTATTTGGGCTGCAATCCAATGGTCGTACTGAATCCATTTTAATGTCACTGCCACCTGCTGTTGCCTGGCAATATAACTGGCAACCAGAAGATGGATCGGAGGAAAAAAAATTATATGAAGAATATTTGCGAGTGAGAGAATGGAGTAATGATTAAATTTGATAAAAATAACGAAAGACAGGCTCTCGTGCGTCATGGTCATGGCCTCAGGTTGATCGAGCTGGAAAATAAAAAGAATATTGACCCTGGCCATGCTTATCTGGTCAGTAATCTGTTGCAATTGCCATTTAATGTTTATTTTCTGGATGTAAATAGTACCAATCTGCAATGCAATGATACCTGCGCTGAATCATGTGGATTTCTATCTGTCAATGATGCGATGGGAAGATCTTCTAAGGATGTCTTTGGCAAGCAATCAGCGAAAATGGTGCTGGAAAATGACAGGTTTGTTTTATCGAATAATACTGCATACATTGCAGATGAAATGCTTGAAAAAATTGATAACGTCACAGTTACTGTTTTTGATTTTAAATTTCCATTATATGGAGAAAAAAACAGGATGATGGGTATTTTTGGGTTCTCATTTTTTTTGGGGAAACACCCACTGCGGGAAACCTTGTCCGTCATTTTTCGCATGGGATTACTTTCATCATCAGTTCCACTTTCAATATTCCCCGGCACTTTTATAGAAGAAGTTTATCTTACCAGGCGAGAAGCACAAATCGCAAATCATTTGATTCGTGGCAAAACTGCGAGAAATATTTCACAAATCATGTTTGTTTCTCCACGCACCGTAGAAAAACATATCGATAATATAAAAATAAAAATGAAAACAAATCGGAAATCAGAATTAATTGAAAAACTGATCCATTACGGATCAGGCACCCTTGTTCGCTAAATCAAACCATTAAAAATACGTATTTTTAACTTATATCCATTTCTCTCCTGGCGAATTAACTTTATTAGCTTTTACTAAAATAGGAGTTAATACACATGTTACGTAATAAAAATATCAATGATGCATTTGAAAATATCCAATCTGGTGTTAATGCGCAAATAAGTATGGGAAAAACATGCAAAAAGTATAATGAAATATTCTTAACAAATAATTTCTACCTTTCCCGTTATGGCAAATTGTCTGGTTCAAAATATCTGGCTAATAATTCAAATTTAAACTTCAGCACATGGAATCTTTTTGTAGATTCTGTCTTTCGCGGTGTGGTTAAAACAGCTGAAATCGGCCTGATTTTAGATGATTTTTTGAAAACATTGAATTTGGAGGAATCAATTAAAATACCTGAAGGGATGACAAGCATGGTAAGTGGACTCATTGGAACATTGCCTGGTGCAGGACATGGTTTATTCAGGGTATGTACAAGAAAATTTTTAACCAATATACAATTGCAGGAATTGAAATTGTGTCTGGATTTTATTAAAAATGAACCTGAGATAATTAAGCAAAAAATTAGCACTGGTATTTTATCTGCATACATGCAAGTGAAAAATGTTCTTACCACGAGTAATTCCAGTAATGCATTATTTCTTGATTTGTCCTCAGCTAAAACTGCTGATGCCAAACTGAATTCCATTGTTTCTTATGTCAATGAGAATGAGGGAGTCAGGGAATTTAAAAATAATGGAAAATTACTATTCAATATTATTTATGAAGTGGCTAAAAAAGCGACTCCTGAAACACTGAAAAATGCGCATCATGAGTATACGACGCAAATAAAGTTATAGGGGCACATCCTAGCGCGAACCTTGAATTTTCGGATATACTATCCGAAAATTCAAGGATAATTTATGATTGAAAGAAATGACTATTTAAATAAAATCAAATACTTGATGGAAAATAATCCTGTAGTGGGTTTAATAGGCCCTAGACAGGTTGGAAAAACCACTCTCGCTCGTTATTTGGCAGAACAATATTCTGCGACCACGTTTTTTGATCTTGAAAATCCAGTAGATTTATCCAGGTTGACTGAACCAATGCTGGCATTAAAAGATCTCACAGGATTAATCGTGATTGATGAAATTCAACACCAGCCTGAATTATTCAAGGTTTTGCGTGTGCTAGTTGATGAACCAAAGCAAAAAAGAAAATTTCTGGTTTTAGGTAGCGCTTCACCTGTATTACTTAAACAAACTGCTGAATCCCTGGCGGGTAGAATAGCTTATGTTGAAATTGAAGGTTTTTCATTGCAGGAAGTTGGTATTGAACATTTGAAAAAGCGCTGGTTGCGTGGTGGTTTTCCACGCGCTTATCTTGCTAATGGTCAAACAGCGAGTGTGGAGTGGCGGCAAAATTTTATTCGCACATTTTTGGAGCGTGATTTACCGCAACTCGGGATTAATATTCCAGCCATAACAATGAGACGTTTCTGGATGATGCTAGCGCATTATCACGGTCAAATCTGGAATGCATCAGAATTTGGTCGCGCTTTTGGAATGAGTGATAAAACTGTAAGGGATTATCTGGATATTCTGACATCAACGTTTGTTGTTAGGCAGCTTGCACCATGGTGGGAAAATATTTCAAAACGCCAGGTGAAATCACCAAAAATATATTTAAGTGATAGCGGGTTGTTACATACATTATTAGGTTTGGATAATTGGGAAGAATTACAATGCCATCCAAAAGTAGGCGCATCATGGGAGGGTTTTGCAATGAATACAGTGTTAACGCAATTGAAAATACCCATTGAAGAAACATTTTTCTGGAGTGCTTATTCGGGAGCAGAAATGGATCTTGTAGTAATGAAAGGTAACTCTCGTCTCGGGTTTGAATTTAAAAGAACGGCTGCACCAGTTGTTACCCGTTCAGCCCAAGCTGCATTTAAGGATTTGAATTTGACACATGTTTATATTGTTTATGCAGGATCAGAAGAATATCCCCTTGCACCAGGTATTACTGCATTGGGATTGGCGAAGGTTGCAAAGCTCTCAGAATAAGACAAATCAAGTAAAGCCTGATAAAACTTAGCTGATTTTGAGTATGAATATTTTTTTCATTCGGAGCTAAGTTACATTATTTTGGATATTCGCATGGAGCGCGAATCCTTTTTTGTCTGCGTTTCATTCCCGTTAAAAAGTTTCAATCCACGCGCTCACGGAGCGCGAAGTACACGACAAATCACATGACAGCAAACAAGTATGTGTTTCAATCCACGTGCTCACACGGAGCGCGAATTCAGGTTCCATGCAATCCGTATCAAATATCCTGGTTTCAATCCACGCGCTCGTACGGAGCGCGAACGCTGCATGATCCCTCAATCCTATTTCGATAAAGTGTTTCAATCCACGTGCTCGCACGGAGCGCGAAAGTACTTTTAATATCTGCAAGAATATCCTTGATGGTTTCAATCCACGCGCTCGCACGGAGCGCGAAACGTTTCCTTAAGCCTTATGCAAGCCTTGTGCAAGTTTCAATCCACGCGCTCGCACGGAGCGCGAATTATGAACCTGGAAATGATATCGATCTCCTGACAGTTTCAATCCACGCGCTCGCACGGAGCGCGAATTCCAGGTGGTGCATCATTTGCCTCCACTTCATCCGTTTCAATCCACGCGCTCGCACGGAGCGCGAATTTCCCGTGCGCTGTAATTTTTCATTTGCACCAGTTTCAATCCACGCGCTCGCACGGAGCGCGAAGCCGGGAAGGCTATTGATATTGTCCACACGGGAGGTTTCAATCCACGCGCTCGCACGGAGCGCGAATGCATCATTCCCCCTTCCGAGTCTTTTCATGATTGTTTCAATCCACGCGCTCGCACGGAGCGCGAATGGTTCTATTTACTACTATGAATTTAAAAATTTTTTATCATTAATATCGCTAATCATCTATTGCATGGAAAATGATAGTTATCTTGAAAAAATTTCACAAAGAAAAAATGTTTAAAATTCCTGTAATTATAAATGCGCTATCCTATCGGTATTTTCATGAGAGCTTTAGGTTAGCTAACTACCATATTATTAAATTATTAACGCATCACGAAAAATATCTGGTGCTTCTTTGATGCCATGATGCTCAACTTTTGGCTTCCAATTCGCTCCTAATTTATAAAACCTCAAACTATCATGTTTTTCATCCAAAATTTTGAGCAAATTCGATTTTAATTTTTCCCATTGACTCGGATCAACCTCGCATTCAAAAACAGAGTTTTGCACACGAACTCCATAATCCAGGCATGCTTTTGCAATTTTTCGTAACCGTTTTGCGCCAGCAGGTTCTTGTATGGAAATATCATATGTTATTAACATCATCATAGTAACCTCAATTTATCGAGTGAAAAATGGTGGGTAGTATTCCATATCACCTCTTAAATACCTTGCGAGGAGCAAAGCTTGAACATGCGGTAAAAGACCAACTTCAATATCCTCATTAAGAAAAGGATGTCGTATTATTTCTTGTTTTCTTGACTGTATGGCTGTGAGTAAGGATTTACGCGCATCTTCTTTTAAAAGAACAGCACCACCAGGTTCTTTGATAAAATCATCATATTTGATTTGTTTTCGATTGACCAAGCTGAGAACAAGTCTGTCACAAAACCATGCCCTGAATTCTTCAAGTATGTCCTGTGCCAAACTATCTCGACCAGGACGATCAGCATGCAGAAAGCCAATTTGTGGATCTAAACCTATTCCAGCTAATGCGCCACTGATGTCCTGACCAATAACACTGTATACAAAGGACATAAGTGCATTAATCGGATCACGCGGTGGACGACGATTACGGACAGTAAATATAAAATCAGTTTGCAATTCCGGTTTAATTAATAGTTGAAATACAGAAAAATAATTTGCAGCAGCATCACCTTCAATTCCTCTTAGATAATCCAGTGAATTGGTTTTTTTCGTCTGCATGAGCGAATAATTAAGTTTTTTAATCGCATCCGATATTAAATCATGTTGGCCATGATTTCTCTGGTAACGCTGTAATACAGCGCGGCTGCTATTTATTTTGGCCGCAATTATTGCCTGTGCAATTTTAATTTTTTTATTATCATCAGCGTGATATTGAGCGCGACGTAATAGTACATTTCCAGATTTTTTACCTTGTAGCCTACCGATGAATCTGCCAAATTCAGTAAAGAATGACAAATTAACATTATTTTCACTACAAAAAGCCATTAAGAATGGCGAAACGAGAATATTTCCAAAACAAAACAAACCAGAGATTGAGTGAATCGGTACTTGAAATACTTTGCTTCGCTCCACATCAATAATAATCGTTTCCCGTTCTTTGTGAACATAGGCACCTTGTTTAGTTATATAAAGATTATTTTGTAGCTTCCTCAATCCTGAAAGTCTCCTGAAAATAATGAAATAAAATAATTTGCGCTTGTGTCTCGGTTGGATAATTTTGGATTGCATAAGGAATATAGCGAACAAGCTTTGCATTTGGTTGTATATTTTGCTTTTGGGATTGTTGAATCATGAAGCAGGATGCTGACTCTTTCTATCACATTCGTTGTTTCATGGCGAAGTTCTGAACTGATAGATACAGTTTCACGTTGTCGAGTTTGCCAATACCAAATTGCTCCTTCAGTAATACTAATGCTTAACATTTCCTCAAGGCATAAAGCCTGTGCACATAATTGAATTCGATCCCAATTATCAATTTTCGCTTTACCACGCTTATATTCCACAGGTTTGTATTTACCGGAGCTCATATTGATTTCAATGAGATCAAGTTTTCCGAATATGCCGAGACGTTCTGAACTTACAGAAATACTTCGCTCATAACGAATACCATTTCTGGTCTCTGGTTCAGCAGTATCAACCCTATGATGTAGTAATTGACCTTGTGTTGTTAGCCAATTCTCTTCCCAGGACTGTTCATTATGAATGAGTGCGCATTGCCGTGGGCAAAAAGCAAAGTGCTGAAGTGCCGATAATGGAACAGAACGTCTGTCATTCATATTCTAAAAACCATCAATAATTTCAGGCGTCAATCCATCCAGTGATTCCATTTGATAACTACCATCCTGGTTTACTTTTAGCGATCTGTGCACTTTTGCAGATGAATATTGACCTACCTTTGAATTATGTTTCCACCAAAATACTTTTTCTACTATCATTGAACCTTCTGGTCTCGCTGATGAAGCATCACCTTCAAAAAGTTTTGGTAATATGTTTTTAATAATTTCCGCATCTTCATCGCTAAAACCTGTTCGTTCAGCTAGTTGAGGATTTATTGCTCCATATACAACATATATTGCCTTATCGATGCGATGTTTTGTTCCCATGGTATCTGACCCTTTCTTTGAACCATCGCCTTCACCGCTAACACTTTTTGTTATTTGTGTGCTAGTGATACTGACAGGTTCAACACTAAATGCAGATTGAATTGTTACAGGGCCGCGAATAGCAATCGATACCCCGTCTGTGTCACTACTTTTGCCAAAAGCAAAAACTTGACCAAAAGATCTGACATCCATCCATTTTTCACAGGCTAGTTTTGCAGCTGTTTCTTTGCTTGTTTTTTTTGGATTGAATGTTTCTTTGCCAAGGCCTACCAAATCTGATTCTGCTCTGGATTTCAGGCTTGGCATTGAATCAATTTTACGATCATCGGATTGAACAAAAATGAGATGACCTGCGTCCTGCAAACGATCACGTAATTTACGTTTTAGGCACACATCAGTAATTTCGCCAAATCCATCATAATCAGTGCGAGGACGATTTGCGTTTAATGGATCACCATTTGGATTTGCATTTTTAACACTAAAAATTATTGCGATATCAATTTTATTCTGGATGCTCATGATTCAATTTCCTCTTTAATTGTAGATGTTGACTGGATTTTTGTTTCCTGCTTTTGGCAATGATAGGCAAGCAAAAATTCACCACTTAGTTTTTTATCACTCATGAATTCAGTCGTATTGAATAAATTCATGATTTCATCAAGCTCGTTTAATCGATTAGTAATAAATCCTTTTCTACTATGATTAAGTTTTTGAATATATGGTCTGAGTGATAATTCAATAGTTCGCCATGTCGAATAAGGCCTGGCAGAAAAACGTTGCATTAATCGTTCGGCAGTTGTGATGCGATTTTCATTAGCAATTCTTAACGCCTCTTTTTCAATACGTTCGGCAATTGCCAATAAGCGCCCATATAAATAATCGCGAGAAGTGTTTTGAATTTCTAAAGACATTGAGTAATTTCTCCGTTTGGATTGAATAGGATGACGATGATAAAAACCACGGTAAAGAGCGCATACTACCCCAATATTTCTTTTCCACTCCCATGATTCGCAAGCAAAAGGATTGCTTGCACGATGAATGCAACTATTTAAAATGTCCGGTGGCAGTGGGCGGCCTTCCATAATGCAGGGAAGAAGACGTTCATGTAGATTTTTCTTTAAGCTATCTGATACTGATTTTCCATAAGCTGCATCAATGATTATATAAGGTGCGGGAGCGCTAACAGACCAGATCGATTTATATTTTAATTTTTTATCATTTTGTTGTTTTAATGGCATGTTATATCGTTGAGGCCATGCAAAATCCAGATGCCATGACTCGAGTAAATCAATGAATTCTTTTGCCATGCATTCACGATAATATGAAACTCCCATGCGTCCGGGTGTAGCTGAATCGATCATCATGGTAATAATGCTTTCATAATCATTTAATTCAGAACGATAACCCGCCATTTTTTTATTGAGTTTGAGTGCAAATGATTGACCAAGATCACGGCCATGATCCAATTTCATCATATTATCTTCATAAACATCTTGCTCAGGCTCATTCATATTATTTTTGAGAAAGGAAAATGTATCGATTAGCGGAGCGGGAATGGGTTTGCATGATACTGCCCAAGCAACGAATCTCTGATCACCATTGCGGTGGCCTTGGCGTGATATCAACCAGCGTAAGGCATTATGTGCTTTCTGCGTAACTTCATAACTGATTGCTAACGCTTCACTATCAAGAATAAATTTTCCTCGATAGGTATATCCTTCCTTGTCATTCGATGAAATTAATTTTGCTTTGTCACCTGTATGCCGTATTTTTGCCGGATGATTGGCCGATAATATAGATTCTTTTCCACTTACATAACATAATCCCTTTTTAGATTTCATAGAGGTATCAAAAGCAATCCAGCTTTTTTGCAGGCTTTCATCATTCCATGTTTCTGCATTGGGATCAGAATCAATTTCGACAGTCCAGCAAATCAACGCGTTACCTTGATCTAAACAACCATTTTCTTTGGGCAATACCTTAAATAAGAGAGGGATTGGATTATCGCTATTATCTTCATATGGCCAGTAGCTAAGAAGTATATTTTTGCTATCTACATGAATAATCCTCGCATCAATTAAATCCTTTAGAATATTTCCTTTGGATATATATTGATAAACTGTTTTTGCTTTTGGGTGGCAGTATCTGGACTCACACCAGCTCAATAATAATTTCTGGTAACCGTCAAAATAAGAATTTTTCTTACTACTGTAATAAGAATAATCCTTGGCAACATATTGTAATTTATCTGCTAATGGGTGTGGCGCTTCTCCGCGCGTGCGTCCTGCAGATTGTTCAGTTGCTGGCAAAATAATTTTTATTTTTTCAAGCACGGTTGCTTTCTTAAAATTACCATTCACATCTAGCACAATATTGATGTGGGCGTTCTGTTGGGTATGGCATATTGGTAATAATTTGTCATTATCTGATAAATCAAGTTCTGCTCCGCGCTCGTAAGTTTCGTATAATTTTGTCATCCAGCTCATGATGGTTCATCCTCGTTTTCAATTTCCAGCAAATTAACTCCGATATGAAAATCTTTTCTTGTCATCGATCTGACAAAGCGACGGATATTGCATTCTTCTGGACGAGGAAATTCCAGAACACCATATTTTAACGTTGGATACCAAAAACGACTGTGTAATTCTTCTATTCCAGTTTCATCAGGATAATCAAATCCATGAAACATCAAGCCAAACCCTAACTGATCAATTTCATCATAAGCTCCAGCACTATCACCAAATTTGCAAGGTTCAACATATCCCTGACAATCTCGTGTACCGAGGAAAATATCTTGTCTACCGCCTTTTTCAAGTGTGCGTTGAATAATATTAAAATGTTTGCCATCAATGCGATCTTGTATTAACTCCTTCCGATGTTCATTCCATTCGAAGTGGGCTTGTATCTGATATTCCACTTCATGTAAAAATGTATAAATCGCCAGACTATTTCCGCCATTCCAGTTCTGTGGTTTTGTTCCTTTCGTTTGCGTGCGTAATGGTTTCATTATGCGTATTTTATCAACATGCCAAATGATAGTTGGTTTCCAATAAATCGATTTTAGAACTCCTTTGATTGCCTCATAAGTGGGAAGATGATAAGAACATTTTTCACCCCCAACTTTTGTTATGGGATCTGTAAATAAAGCGTATTTTCCCCATAAACGAAAACTAATTCTATTGCGCATACTTTCTCCTAACATATCATCACATCTGATTTGCCAATTAATTCTGTAGACAATCCATAATTTTCATCATAAAAACGTTCATTTAAATAATGGATTCCGTCTTGTTGAATTTCCTGAATAGCTTTTTTTTCAAATAATTTTTTATATACATGCGGAAAAATATTGACACTATATTTTTGGGTATGCATTAATAATTTATAATAGCGGTCTGCATTAAATTCTTTTGCTACGGCACATAATTCAGTAATTATTTCTTTTCCGCCTTCAAATGGCACAATAACAGATTCAGTTGGCGCATCAATAGCTTCAAATATTTTTCCCGCAGACATGAATGATTGACGTAACATATATATATGATTTTGATTGCCGGGATTAAATTCGTTGTAGCTAAGAAGATTTAATAGAGTATCTTCTCTAATATGGTTTTTTGGTAATCGATATGACATTTCACTAGCGCGTTTATAAAAATAATATTCAAAATATCGTTCCATCTGAATTGGAGATAAGAAATCATTATCATTATATTCAGACAATATTCTTTCAGTGATTTCCTTTCCTAATTTTATATCAGGCAACAAATCAATATTTTCCTCATCAGGGTTAATAATATAAACTTTTCCTTCCGACAATATTCCATTGCGATTGCATCTTCCAGCTGCTTGTGCAATCGAATCCAGTCCGGCAAGAAAACGAATGACACAAGAAAAATCTACATCAACACCGGCTTCGATTAATTGAGTGCTGATGCATAAGACAGGTAATTTCAGCTTTAATCTTGATTTAACCTGTTGCAATATTTTCTTCCGATGAGCTGGGCATTGGTTCGTGCTTAGATGGAAAATCGAATCTTTGGGTACATGGTTATAGCAGTATTCAAATATTTTTCTTGTCCATGCTTTTGTGTTTGCAATAACCAGGCAGCTATTATTTTTTTTATATTCATCCAGTATTAATTGTGTTATTTCATTTATTTTCCAGCCACCTAATTTAATCTTATTATAAAGATTAACCCGTTTTAATTTTGCAAATAGACTGGTTTTATTTTTAACAATTTCATTTTCTACCGGAATGTGAAGCTGGCCATTTCCTGGTATTTTAAGTTTGTCCAGCAGAGGTTGTGTAGCAGTACATAAAACCACACTCGTTTTTGTATGGGTAGTCAGGAAGTTTACTGCATTACAAAAAAGATGGGTGTATTTTACTGGTAAAGTCTGTATTTCATCAAAAATGATAACCGAATTGGCCAATTGATGTAATCGTCTGACTCCGCGAGTTCCGCCACCAAAAAAAGTTTCAAGCAGTTGTACCATCGTTATTAATATGATTGGCGCATCCCAGTTTTCAGAAATTAATTTATTACGCCATGTAAGCTTTTCTGGTTCTAAATTTGAATGGTGCTCCAATATCCATTGTCTATGATCGTCGTTATGCTCAATAACGCTTCGAATTGCCTGAGCATTTTGATCAATGATCGATGTATAAGGCGCAACATAAATTATTCGATCCAATTTATGTTTCTTGGCATGATGAAGTGCAAAACGCAAGCTTGCATACGTTTTGCCGCCCCCAGTTGGAACGGAAAGGCTATAAATACCTTGGGAAAATAATGCTTTTGTTAAGCAGTAATCAGAAATTTCACGACGTATTATATCAACAGTATTTTTTGGTTTTAATGATCTTAAGTAAATTTCCAACCTGCTGATTGGAGTATCCCAGCAGGGTTTTTCATCATTTCGCACAGATCTATAATGAGGGTTTTCAAAATCAGCACTATTGATTCTGTCACCATCAATCAAACAGCTAAATAAAAACCTAACCCAAAATCCGAGATAAAATGGCTGAATTGCGGGAAATAATCTTTGAACGATTTGATCTTCACAAATCTTCTTAATTTGTGTGTTCATTGTAATAAGGATAGATTTATCAACAAGTTTATTGGCTTTATCAAGAATATTTAAATCTGCTTTTTTTATGCACTCTTTTAGATTCGTTAAGCTATCTTCCTTAAGCATTCTATTTAGGAAGCTATCATTACCATCAGGTGTTAAGCAGTCAATCAAGCCACTGTGATGTGAAGCAATACATAATGCAAGTATTTGGCCATACAATTTTCCTTCACCACCAAATTTTTTCAATTTGTTCCAGATCCATTGAGCGCCAGCGCTTGAATGATCAATTTTCCCTTTAAATTTGGTTGCATCAATCCAGTCGTCATCTAAATCTGGATTAAGAATTCCTGTAGCGGATTGAATATAATTCTGAAATTGCTGACTATATTTTCCAAAATCATGCATTAATCCCATAAGCTCACCAACATTTCTCATGTTTATTTTTGATGCGAGCTTACCTGTAATTAAAGAAACTTCTGTTAAATGCTGTTCTAACAGTTGTTCTTTTTTGTCTGTACTTCGTACGTGCGCAATTATTTTATTCATTTTAAATTGTGTATAATATAGCCTAATATTAATTAATTATAATTTTTATGCGCAGACTATCAGATTAGGATTAATTTTGACAGCAGAAAAGTTTTTATTGTCTATGAAACAAAAAAGGCCTCAGATGAGGCCTTTTTTAATGAAAGATCAAATCACTTCATTTCTGGCGCTAATGCCGCAGCTTCTGGTTTGAATAAGCGTTCGGAGGCTTCATCGGCCTGTGATTCGCAATATGTTTCCTTGAGGAAGAGTGCGAGGAAAATACCAATCGCAACACCAATCGGAATAATGCTTAATGCAAATGTGTAATCACTGGAGGTATACATCGGCACGCCATTCACATCCAGTGGGCTCTTCGTATGCATATCAAGTAACTTGCCAACCACCGGCTGGAAGATCGCGCCACCTGCCATGATCAACATATTGGTAACAGCAACGGCTGTACCTGAAATCTGAATAGGATTGTTTTCCTTGCCTAATGCAAAACACAATGAATGCGCACCACAGCAAAAGCCAATCATGAAGAATAAAGTGTTAAGCGCGCTTAGGTTGATACCAGGCACATAAAACACGACGCACAATAATGCTGCTGCAAAAAAGCCAGTGATGGTTAATGGCATGACGCGTCGCTTGATTCTGTCAGATAAGGCGCCAAGAATCGGACCTGCAATAATCCAGCCCCAGAAGGTGTAACTGGAAATACTGACCGCTTGCTCTGGTGTGAGGTGATATACCGTTTTTAAATAAGGAATGCCCCATAAATCCAGGAATACAGAAGAGGGGAGGTATACTAGACAGCCAATGATACCGATCAGCCACATCTGACGATTGGTAAAGATGATATAAAGTGCGCCCATTAACTGTTTCAGGTTAATAGGACTTTTCATTTCATCTTTAGGCCCGCCAGCAACCGTTTTGGGACGGTTTCTGACAATCAGGAGCATCATCATGCTTAAGAAGATGCCAACGATAATCGCAGAACCTAATGCTTCCTTATAACCAATCGCTTCGACAACCTTAGTGAGATAGTTCTGGGCGAGTGCACCGGAAGTCATGCCAATCGCGGTGGCAATACCTGCGACGGTTGCAAAACGGTTTGCTGGCAGCCAGATGGAAGCAAGCTTGAGTGTGCCGATGTAAGCAAATGCACAACCCAGACCAATCATGAAACGGCCAATGCCTGCATATCTGAAACTATCGGCGGAAACAAAAATGCCTAAACCCGTCACAGCGATGAGACAGGCAACACATAATACGAAACGTACACCGAATTTGTCATACAGCATGCCAGCAGGAATTTGCATCGGAGTATAAGCCCAGTAGTAAAAGCCGGCGAGAGTGCCAAACTGGGTGGCTGTCATGTGGAAGGCCTGGGTTAATTCGCTTTGCATCACACTGGGAGAAACACGGAGGAAATAGTTGTAGCAGTAAAAAAACATTCCGCATAAAACCATCAGCCACGCATACGATGATCGAAGAAAGGAAAGTGGCATGGTACGGTTGGTTGCTATCATGGATGGTTTCCTATGTATAGGAGAAAGGTTATATCTTCTCCGTTTGTGTTAACTAATTCTTAAGGTAGTGCTTTATAACAAAACAGATTAGCTAAAGTCAAACTTTAATCGAATCGAGCATTATCGCCTGAAATCGTCAAAAAAGGATAGAAAAAGCTTATATTTGGGATTAAATTATCAATCCTCATTTAAATGACATGGATTAGGAGAGTGCGATGAAAATTAAGGCTTTTTTGCTGTGTATGATGGCAGGCGCATCTTTTTTTGCGATGATGCCAGCATTGGCAGATGATACGAATAATGACAGCAGCGCGACAATGGGCAGCAATTCCACGATGGGAAGCGGTGCTGGCATGGGCAGCAACACCAATATGGGTAGTAATGCGGGCATGGGCAGCAGCAACAATACCGACAATGGATCGAATGGTGGGGAGATGGGAAGCTCAAACCAGGCAACACCGGATGTTCCTTCTGGCGATGATGATTATTAATTGATTTTATTTCACTTTCTTTAAAACCCGGTATTCACCGGGTTTTTTCATGTAATTGTCCTATAATTCAAAATATGTGTGTTTTTTTTACATTAGGATGATTATATGAAAACATGTCCATCGCAATTGGCAGATGAATTAGCGCGTGCCATTCATAACCATGAATTTGTCCTTTATTATCAACCCCAATTTAATCTCGCTTCTGCCACTTTTGATGGTGTTGAAGCCCTGATTCGTTGGCAACATCCTGAAAGGGGATTGTTATTGCCAGAAGAGTTTATTGATGTGGTCGAAAATACAGACCTTATATTAACGATCGGCGAATGGGCGCTGAAAACAGCTTGCACACAATTCAAATCCTGGCAGGAAAGGCAATTATCTCCAGGACGTATTTCTGTTAATGTCGCTGGCAGACAATTTCATCAGCCAGCTTTTGTTGAATCGATTATTGGTTTTCTCGAAGAAATCAGGCTATCACCATCCTGTCTTGAACTGGAATTGAGTGAAAAGATGATTATTGAAGAAGACGATGAAAAACTGATTCAAATGATTCATCAATTAAGTCAGAAAGGTATATTGATTGCGCTCGATGATTTTGGCACAGGTCATGCCAATCAGGATTATCTCAAACGTATTCCAGTGGATCGTATCAAGATTGCAAAAACGCATATTGATCATATTCTTGAAAATAATCACAAGACAGAGTGGGTAAAACATTTGATAAAGCTCTCTGCTGCATTAAGAATTCCAATCGTTGCAGAAGGTGTTGAATCATTGATGCAAATGCAAAGTTTGTCAGGTGGACATATGGTCATTCAGGGAAATTATTTTTCTGAACCGCTTCCTGCTGAGCAAATGGGCATGTTTCTTGCCGTTAATAAAAAATAGTTTAAGATAACTGGATGACACAAAATAAATATTGCCTATTGGGATATGCATCGGGGGTGGCGGGCGTGGATACCCATGCTGGCGATGCGCCAATGATCGTACAACAATCTCCTTTCCTGAAATCATCAGATTACCAATGGACTAGCATGGTTCATCCGTTGCAGGATAAATCCATTATCGATACGGTTTCTCATGTGTGCACCGCACTTGCCAAAGATGTAGCGGAATTGGTGACAAAACAAAAAACCTTTACAGTGATTGGCGGCGATCATACTGCTGCGATTGGTACATGGAGTGGAGTGCATTATGCATTGCAAAACGATCTGGGATTAATCTGGATTGATGCGCACATGGATAGCCACACACCAGAAACCACTTTATCGGGTCGCTTGCATGGCATGCCACTTGCATGTTTGCTGGGTTATGGTTATCCCGCATTGACTGGAATTCTTGAACAAACTCCCAAAATAAAACCAGAAAATGTTTGTCTGATTGGCGTAAGAAGTTTTGAGGAAGGCGAAGCTGCCTTATTGGCAAAATTAAATGTCAGGATTTATTTTATTGAAGAAGTGAAACAACGTGGTATCGCAGAAGTATTACAGGAAGCGATAACACAAGTGAGTAAAAATACTGTCGGTTATGGTATATCACTCGATCTCGATGCCATTGATCCAAAGAATGCACCTGGTGTGGATGTGCCAGAATTAAATGGCGTGAATGATCAGGCATTACTAAATGCCTTGAAAATAGTTGCTGCAGATCCAAGATTAATTGCTACCGAAATTGTTGAATTTGATCCTTCGCGAGACATGTATCAAAAAACAGAAAAATTAATTACAGAATTACTCGATATATTTCGTAACGGTAAAAATACATGAGTCTGATTTCGCTCGAAGTGGATATCGCCACACAAAAAATGTATGTATATGAAAATGGAAAATGCATGCAGGAATATATTATTTCCACTGGAAAAAAAGGTGCGGGTGAAATATATGGAAGTGAACAGACACCTCGTGGCTTACATATTGTGCGTGCGCGATTTGGTGCATCACGTCCCATTAATTCAGTATTTGTAAATCGTCGGGCTACCGGTGAAATTTATGATCTTGCTCTCAGGGAAAAATTTCCTGACCGCGACTGGATTCTGACGCGTATTTTATGGTTGAGCGGTCTTGAAAAAGAAAAAAATCGCAATACCATGTCACGTCATATTTATATTCATGGTGCACCGGATGATGTTGTTTTTGGTGTCCCAGGATCACGTGGTTGTGTGCGTATGCGTAACCAGGACATTATTGAATTATTTGCAAAAGTTTCAGTAGGAACCAAAATTCTAATTAAAGATGATGGACTTCCGCGCGATTAAAAATCATCCTGTCAACTATGCTATTATTAAAGTCATGCAACCACACAAAGCTAAATAACAACAAGTTAATAAACGAGGGTGGTCATGACGGATAGAATTCATCAACTACTTGATTTCTGGTTTGGCAATCTTGGCTCTGCTGATTTGCCAACCAGTGACCGTACGACATTATGGTTTGGTGAAAATGATGTCGTAAGACAAAGGCTGGTTGATACATTTCATAATGAATACCAGGCAGCCTCCGCAGGTTCATTGGAAGAATGGCGAGAGACACCACGAGGTCGACTTGCGCTGATTATTCTTCTCGATCAATTTCCGCGATATATACATCGCAAATCACCAGAAGCATTTGCACATGATGAAGAAGCGCAGCGATTATGTGCAGAAGGCTTGCGTGAAAAAATGGATCAGTCGCTCACGTTAATTGAGCGCGTATTTTTTTATATGCCACTGGTGCATTCAGAAAGTAATATTAATCAGGAACAATCGATCAGGTTGTATCAGGATCTTGTTTCATTATCCATGAGTGAAACAACGCAAATTTATCAATTATTCCTTGCCTATGCTTATGCGCATTTTCGTGTGATCAAGGAGTTTGGCCGTTTTCCTCAGCGTAATAAAGTGTTAGGTAGACCTTCCACCGATGCAGAAGTCGCATTTCTCAAAAATACCTAGAAATATTTTTATTATTAATTGCGCTTGCGACAATTATTCCTGCCAGTGCAAATACAGGAATCATGGCGAAAGCATAATAAAATACATCTGGATTAACATTGCTGATATCAGCAGACAGACTTAAACCATGTATCCTGAATCCATATGCAATCAGCATGGAAGATAAGGCCACTCCCAGGCTGATTGAGACTTGTCTGCCAGCATTAAAAACAGCACTCGCTCTTCCCACATCTTTTTTATCAAAATTGATGATGCTTGCCGTCTGGATTGGCGTGCCGCATAAACCGCTAAAAATACCGCGAATAAAAAGTAAGGAACCGGCGAGATAGATCATGTCAGGTTTGTTGATCAATAAAATAAGACTGGTGAAAACAGCGATACCAATAAATCCTGCAATGATAGGCAAACCAGGGCCGAACCGATCGAATAATCTGACAGAATATCTGCTGGTACACATGGCGCCCAATGCTTGCATGCCAATGATAAGACCTGCGACAAAAGCACTCATGCCAACACCGACTTGCAAATAAATTCCTATCAGAAAGAATGAACCAAAATGGCAGATCTGAAAAAATATCTGGATTAAATTAGCTTGTAGAAATAATTTATTTTTAAAATATTCGAGAGGAATGAGTGGCGTTTTGATTCTGGATTCCTGAAATAAAAATAATAATGTGGCAGTGACAGCGATAGCAAATATAAACAATGAATATGCAGTGAAACCATCTTTGCTTAACACAGATATAAAACTTAATATGGCTATTAATGAACATGCGGCGAGAATAAATCCAACCCAATCCAGTCTGGCAGTTTCTCTGATTTTATATTCATTCAATACACAAAAAGATAACAATACAGCTAATAAGCAAATGGGCACTGCAAATAAAAATATCCATTGCCAATTGGCAACATGAATGATGAAGCCGCCCAATGCGGGTGCGAGTGCTGGAGCGATTAAGGTTGGCAGAAAAATATAACTGGTGATGCTTGCAAATTCAGAATGATCAAATACACGATAAACCATGGACATGCCGACAGGGATAATGATACCGCCACCAATACCTTGCAGAAATCTGCAAACTACCATCATCCATAAATTGGGTGCAAAAGCACAGAGAGCAGAAGCTAATCCAAAAATACTGGTAGCGATAATAAATACTCTTTTATCGCCAAATCGCTCACCTAACCAACTGCTAATGGGAATGCTGATCGCTAATGCGAGTAAGAAACCATTCGCAATCCATTCAGTTTGTGTGACGGAAACATTGTAATAATCCGCAAGTGTAGGTAATGCGATATTGACTATCGTCAGATCCAGTCGATCCAGAAATAACACGACGGCATAAATGATGGCGACGATATAACGGTAAGAGATATTCATTGAACCAACCCAGATAAAAGTGTAAATAAAGATGTGATAATATCACTTCGAAAATAGGGGTCGTAGCTCAGCTGGGAGAGCGTCGCGTTCGCAATGCGAAGGTCGGGAGTTCGATCCTCCTCGACTCCATGGATCAAGCAATTATAGTGATGATAAAGGGTTTCTCCTAAAATAAAGGGTTTTTCCTGAAAATGAAAATGGCTGGATAATAATTTGAAAAATATATTAAAACAAGTGATATTGCCGTTCATTAAGCAATTAGCAGCATTCGTTAATTTTTAACCTTCCCTGACAAGATATAATATTAAAATCAGACATAAAGCATGGAGCTGGCAATGATTCCCGCGCCTAAGCCACCAGAAGAAGAAGAGCGTTTAAAGGAATTGTACAAGTATCATATTCTCGATACTGCTGAAGAAAAAATCTTTGATACTATCGTGCATCTTGCAGCAACCATTTGTGATGTACCACTTTCCTCCATCACACTCATTGATCGTGATCGCCAATGGTTTAAATCTTCCATTGGTTTTGCTCCAGGATTGAGAGAAACAGATCGTGATCCTGCCTTTTGCTCTTACACTATTCTTTCCAATGGTATCTTTGAAATAAAAGATGCAAGTACCGATGAACGCTTTCGGGATAATCCATTTGTTACAGGTGAACCGAATATACGTTTTTATACTGGCGTGCCGCTGATCAGCGAAAATGGCTATAAAATTGGATCGTTGTGTGTCATTGATCGCAAACCAAAATTATTATCAGAACAACAAAAAGTTCAATTGCAACAATTATCACAAATTGTCATGACATTAATGGAAACCAGGAAAAAGATGATTGGTGAATTAAGTGAACGTGAAGCAATCACATCCAAACTGGAAACAGTGAATACACAACTGGAAACACAATTAAACGAGCAACAGGCTAATTATTCCAATTTATCCTTGCTAAGCCAAATGAATGGCATGCTGGAATCCTGTCACAATAATCAGGAAGCTTATCAGGTTGTTAAACAGTTTTGTCAGAATTTATTTCCTGATAGCAGTGGTGATATTTATTTGCTGGATAAAAATCATGAATATCTTGAAGTAATGACATCCTGGGGAAAAAAAGGCGTCGATGAACAAATTATATTACCCGATGATTGCTGGTCATTGCGTCGTGGCCAATGTTATTTTTCAGGTCAGCAACATCAGGTAAAGTGTCGACATATTACTAATCCAGAAACGCTTTCTATCTGCATACCTTTAATGGCACAAAGCCAAACATTAGGATTATTAACTATTGTATTCGATAAATTACACAAGAAAGATGAAGATAAAAAATCAGCAAACACCGAACAATTACTCGCAATAGCCATGGGTGAACAAATTGCCATTGCGCTTGCCAATATCAAATTGCGTCAGACACTTCACGAGCAATCCATACATGATCCGCTCACGGGTTTATTTAATCGACGTTATCTTTTTCAGGTGTTCGGCAAGGAAATGACAAAGATACTCCGCTCAAAATCAAAAATGATGATCGTCATGGTAGACGTCGATCACTTCAAACAATTCAATGATCAATTTGGCCATGAAGCAGGTGATATCGTATTAAAATTTGTTGCCAGTGAATTGCAGGCTTGCGTAAAAAAATGCGATCTGGTTTGCCGATTGGGTGGTGAAGAATTTGTAATAATCGTTTGCAATGAATCACTGGAGGATGTGTGCGCACGTCTTGAAATGTTGCGTACTGTGATTGAAAAAAAGCATCTCGAATATAAAGGCCTTGATCTTGGCAGTATTACTATCTCACAAGGTGTTTCACTTTTTCCTGAGAATGGCAAATCACTGGAAGAATTATTGATTGCCGCTGATAAGGCACTCTATCAGGCAAAAGATACCGGTCGCAATCGTGTGGTAGTTGCTGACAAACATGAGGAGAAATTATGAAAAAGAAAATATTAATCATCGAAGATGATATGAATATTTCAAAAATTTTAAGAATCATGTTGCAGAAGAATGGATTTGTAACAGCCGCTGCTTATGATGCAATCACTGGAAAAACCGCCATTGTGGCGAATGCTCCCGATCTTATTCTGCTGGATATTTCCATGCCTGGTGGCAGTGGGATTGAAATCGCAGAATTTGTTGCTACCAATCCAAAATTTTCTGCGACACCTATTATCATTATTACCGCGAGTGGCAATCCTGAGGTGAAAGCAAAAGCAGAAGAGCTGGGTGTGCTTGCCTATCTTGAAAAACCATTCGATCTCAAGCAAATACTGGAAATCATTAATAAAGAATTAAACGTGAGTTCAGCATGAAAATAGCTAACTTGTTCAGCAAGCTTGATAATAAATGGATAATCAATTCATTATTTTCTGCAGCATTTCTTTTGCTAATCATGAGTCTAATTTTGTCGTGGCAACATTTTCGGCGTTCTTATAATACCAATAATCTCGTATGGCATACCTACACAGTCATTGGCAAGGCAGATCAGCTTAGATTTGATATTGCTGAAATGGAATCGCGGGTGAATTTGTATGTCATTAGCAATAACAGTAATGGGGAAATAATACAAAATCTGAATGTCATTACTGCTGATATCAGTCAACTCATGATCGCTCTCGAATCTTTAACTAATGATAATCCTGTGCAACGTGCGAATCTTGCCAAACTGAGACCATTAGTGAATGAAAAAGTCACTTACATGCAAAAAATCCTGCAAATGGGAAAGGTAAATAAAAACCAGGCGCAAGCACTTGCTGTAGATGAGGGAAGGATTCTTGTTAGCACATCAATCTCACAGGCTTTAACGGCAGTTGTTGATGAAGAATTGCGTTTATTGAGTATTCGTACGCAAATGTATCAGAAAAACACTTCTTCCATCATTCGGCAATTATCCATTAGCAGCATTGCAGCCGGATTTATTTTTCTTTTTTGTTTTATTCTTTTGAATAGTTATCTGCGCAAGCGTGATGAATATTTGAAAGCAAAAAAAGAATCGCAGGAAGCATTGCTTGATATGAATGACAAGTTGCTAGTCAGTGAAAAGCGTTATTTGCTTGCAACAGAAGGAAGTGCAATTGGATTGTGGGATTGGAATCCCGCTACCAATGAAGTGTATTATTCTTCTTATTTTAAAAAAATGCTCGGTTATGATAATGGCGAATTCCCAGATACACTCGATTCATTTAATAATATCCTGCACAAGAATGATTACGCTCGTTTATGGAGTGAAGTTGAGCATCATTTGCAAGATAAAACACCTTTCAAAATTGAATATCGCTTGCGTGCCAAATCGGGTGAGTATAAATGGTTTCAGGCATCTGGACGTGCTATCTGGAATAATTTCGGAAAACCAATCAGGATGGTGGGCTCTCTTATTGATGTTAATGATAAAAAGATTGCTGAACATCGGCTTGCCATGCAGTATGAAATTATTCGTCTGTTATCATCCAGTCATTCATTTTCTGATACGTTTACCAAGATTATTCAGGCCATCTGCAAAATGATGCCATTTGATATGGCCGCTTACTGGAAAATAAATGACGATCAATCATTGAAATGTGTAATGTGCTGGCCAATTACGCGTGCTGATTTTGGTGATTTCACGAAGATAACGAAACAATTATCGTTGCCAGTGGGAACGGGAATACAAAGAGAAATCATGCGTACACTTAAACCCGTATATATTGATAATGTCATTGATCATCCTGATTTTGTGCGTGCAGAACAAGCAAAAATGTATGGCATTAAATCTGCGTGTTTTATCCCAATCGTTCACAAGAATCATTTAGTCGGCATGCTGGAATTTTTTATCACCACCAATTTTGTCGTGGATGAATCCATGCTGGGCATGTTGTTTTATGTTGCCTGTTTGATGGGTGAATATATTGTGCAATCGCAATCCGCACAAAAATTACAGGAAAGTGAATTATATAAAACAGCTATTCTTGATTCCGCACAGGAAAGTATTATCACAGTGGATGTTCACGGTCGTATTCTGTCATGCAATTTACAAACCAATGATATGTTTCATTATGGAAATGATGATTTGCAGGAGGATAATATCAATGCATTATTACCGGATTTTACGAAAGAATTTAACCAGCAGGACGACAAGAAAGTGGTTGAATGGATTGGTCGCTACAAGAACGGCGAATATTTTAATGCGGAAGTTATTTATTCAAAAATGTCGCTGGAAAATCAGTTGTCTTATGTCATTATCATTCGCGATATTTCAGAACGTAAAAAAATTGAAAAAATGAAGAATGAATTTGTTTCATTAGTCAGTCATGAATTGCGTACGCCATTAACTTCCATTCTGGGTTCACTGGATTTAATTCTTGATGGCACAGCAGGAAAAGTGGATGAAGATGCCATGGAATTGCTCGATATTACCCGACAAAATAGCGAGCGTCTGGTGCGATTGATTAACGATATTCTTGATATCGAAAAAATTGAATCCGGCAAAATGGAATTCAGATTGCAAACACTGGATATTCATTCAATTGTTGATGAAGCTATTACCCTGAATCAACCCTATGCGATTAAAACCGGCACAAATATAGTATTTTCTGGAACACCGCTCAATTTGTATGTGAATGTGGACAGGGATAAATTAATGCAAGTGCTGACGAATCTGATTTCCAATGCAATTAAATTTACGCCTGCGGGAGAACAGGTGACAGTCAGTATCGCAGCACTGGGAGATGCAGTGCGTGTATCAGTGAGCGATAAGGGTCCAGGAATTTCAGAGGAATTTCGTAAACGTATATTCCAAAAGTTTGCGCAGGAAGATTCTACTGTATCGCGAGCAAAAGGTGGAACGGGTCTGGGTTTGAGTATCTCAAAAGCGATTATCGACAATTTGCATGGTGATATTGCATATACGACTGGCAAAAATGGCACGACATTTTATTTTGATTTACCAGGCGTCATACCTGTCATTGATCATTCTGTGAGTGTGTATGAAACTACTGCGGCAAACAAATCAGCTAATATTTTGTTTGTTGAAAATGATATGGATATTGCTGTGCTGATTCAGCGAACTCTCAATGCAGAAGGTAATATTTATCATGTCAAATCGATTCAGGCAGCACGTGATTTGTTGCAAAAGCAAATGTTTGATGTCGTCATTCTGGATTTGATGTTGCCGGATGGCGCTGGCAGTCAGCTTCTTCCTGAGCTGCGCAGTAAACAAATTCCTGTGATTATTTATTCTGCCTATGAATTGCCGATGCAATACAAAACCATGGTCGACCATGTGTTAATCAAATCGAAAACATCGAATAAAAAAATCCTGTCGATTGTCAGGCATATCCTGAGCAAAAAGACGGTTGAGTTATCGTGACTCCATCTTAATAAAATCGCGCTCACGCAAGCCCCGATATAATTGTCGTGGTCTACCGAGACGATAAGGATTGCTGATCATTTCATTCCATTGCGCAACCCAGCCAACGGTTCTTGCCAATGCAAAAATCACGGTAAACATCGCTGAAGGAATGCCAATTGCACTCAAGGTAATGCCGGAATAAAAATCCACATTGGGATACAGTTTTTTCTGGATGAAATAATCATCCTGCAAGGCAATTTTCTCAAGCTCCATGGCAAGTTTGAAAATGGGATCATTATGCGCACCAACTGCTTCCAGCACTTCATGACAGGTTTCACGCATCACTTTGGCGCGCGGATCATAATTTTTATAAACACGATGACCAAATCCCATCAAGCGAAAAGTATCATTGGGGTCTTTTGCGCGTTTGATAAATTGATTGATGCGCGAGACATCTCCAATTTCATGCAGCATATTTAATACTGCTTCATTCGCACCACCATGAGCAGGTCCCCATAATGCGCCAATTCCAGCAGAAATACAGGCAAATGGATTCGCACCCGTAGAACCTGCAAGACGGACAGTGGAAGTCGATGCATTTTGTTCGTGATCAGCATGCAGGATAAAAATTCGATCAAGTGCGCGCGCGAGCACGGGATTAGGTGTGGTTTCTTCACAGGGTGTACCAAACATCATGTGCAAAAAGTTTTCTGCATAATGCAATTTGTTTCTGGGCTGCATGAAAGGCTGGCCAATCGAGTATTTATAGCACATGGCAGCAATCGTCGGCATTTTAGCTATTAAACGCAGGGCAGAGCTTGCGCGATGTTCAGGATTATTGATATCCAGCGTATCGTGATAAAACGCAGACAAGGCACCGACTACACCTACCATGATCGCCATGGGATGGGCATCACGTCGAAAGCCATTAAAAAAATTACGGATTTGTTCATGCACCATCGTGTGCTGTGTCACATCGTGGGTAAAGGCTTCATATTGTTCTTTGGTGGGTAATTCACCATTTAAGAGGAGATAACAGACTTCAAGGAAGCTGGACTGACTGGCCAGTTGTTCAATGGGATAGCCGCGATGCAATAATATTCCCTTGTCGCCATCAATATAAGTGATGCTGGATTCACAGGCTGCGGTGGAATTAAAGCCAAGGTCGTAGGTGAAATAACCATCCTTTAATAAAGGTCCGATATCAATGACATCCGGGCCCATTGTGCCGGAAAGAACGTTTAATTCGATGGTTTTACCTTTAACAGTTAGTATGGCTTTGTCATCTGCCGCCATTTTGTGTCTCCATAGGGTGTGATTAGTCTGGATATTAAACCATTTTATTCTGGAGTGATCTATTGGCTTTATGTTTGATTTAAAAAAATCCCAATAATATAATCCCCCAGTTTGTGACCCCAATTTTTAAGGAACCAGAGAGTGAACCGACCTCGACCGATAAACCTGAATCTATTTACGATTCATTTTCCCATCCCTGCGATTGTTTCAATTTTGCACCGTGTTTCAGGCGTGTTCCTGTTATTGTGTATTCCTTTTGTACTTTGGCTGCTGAGTTATTCATTGACCAGTGATGGTTACGATTATTTGCAGCAGGGAATGCAAAACATGCTGGTTAAAATAATTCTCTGGGCGTGTCTTGTACCTTTTATTTTTCATCTTATCGCAGGTATTCGCCATTTACTTTCTGATATTCATCTTGGCGATACACTGAAAATGGGCAGATTGACTGCCTGGCTCACCTGTATTATTTCCGCATTATTAGTGATTCTGGCAGGGGTATGGTTATGGTAAACGGCTTACGCGAGTGGATTGTTCAACGCATGTCTGCTATTTACATGGCAGTTTTTTCACTGGCTCTCATTTTTTATCTGCTATTTCATCCAGGTTTGTCATTTGCTGAATGGCATGGCTTATTTGCACAACAATGGATGAAAGTATTTAGCATATTATTTATCACCTCATTATTATTTCACGCGTGGATTGGTATCTGGACAGTGTTTACCGATTACGTCAAACCTTTTGTTATTCGCAGCATACTGAACTTTCTGGTTCTGCTTATGTTGTTTGCCTGCTTTTTCTGGGGCATTTTGATTTTATGGAGTGTCTAGATGAAAGTTGCAATACATACATTTGATGCAGTAATTGTTGGTGGTGGTGGTGCTGGTTTGCGTTCATCCATTGAATTGGCGCAATCAGGTTTGAATGTAGCTGTTATTTCCAAAGTATTTCCGACGCGATCCCATACTGTTTCAGCCCAGGGTGGTATTAACGCCGCATTGGGTAATATTGAGCCTGATGATTGGCGTTGGCATATGTACGATACCGTTGTGGGTTCAGACTTTTTAGGCGATCAGGATGCGATTGAATACATGTGCAAGAATGCACCGCAATCGATTTATGAACTGGAACACATGGGTTTGCCATTTTCGCGTCTCGATGATGGCAAGATTTATCAGCGCGCATTCGGTGGTGCCACACGTGAATATGGCAAGGAACAGGCGCATCGTACTTGTGCTGCAGCAGATAGAACCGGTCATGCGATGCTGCATACCCTGTATCAGAAAAATCTGCAGGCAAAGACAAGATTTTTTAACGAATGGTTTGCACTCGATCTTGTGACCACACCGAAAGGTATTGCGGGACTGACTGCCATTTGCATTGAAACTGGCGAAGTGGTGTTTTTGCAGGCGCGTGCTGTGATTCTGGCAACTGGTGGTGCAGGACGTATCTTTCAATCCACGACCAATGCTCATATTAATACTGGCGATGGTTTCGGCATGGCATTACGTGCAGGTTATCCATTGCAGGATATGGAATTCTGGCAATTTCATCCAACAGGCATTTATGGTTCAGGTTCATTGATCAGTGAAAGCGTACGTGGTGAAGGTGGTTATCTCATTAATAAAAACGGCGAACGTTATATGGAGCGTTATGCGCCGCATCTCAAGGATTTATCCTGTCGTGATATTGTTTCGCGTTGTTCAGCGATTGAAATTCGTGAAGGCAGGGGAGCGGGACCAAAAGGTGATTATGTGTTATTGAAAGCTGATCATCTGGGTGAAGATATTATCAAATCACGTTTGCCTGCTATCCGTGAACTTGCCATGACATTCGCTGGTGTTGATCCTATTAAAGAGCCGATACCTGTCGTGCCAACCTGTCATTACCTCATGGGTGGCATTCCAACCAATTATCATGGTCAGGTGCTGACACAAAATGCCAAAGGCGAAGATGTCGTGATTGATGGATTATATGCTGCTGGCGAATGTGCTTGTGTTTCCGTACATGGTGCCAATCGTCTCGGTGCAAATTCCTTGCTGGATCTGATTGTATTTGGTCGCGCTGCTGGTTTGCATGTTCGCGAAAGTATCACCCAGGGTTTACATTTCAATGAAGCCAGCAATGATGATATTGAACGCGCCTTGTCACGCCTGTATCGCTGGAACGGTAATGAAAAAGGCGAAAGCGTGGATGAAGTGCGTTCCGCCCTGCAGAAAGTCATGCAGGATGATTTCGGTGTATTCCGTACCGCTGAATATATGGAAAGCGGCTTTTTAAAGCTGGAAGAGTTAAAGGATCGCTTGAACTACGCCAGCATTAAAGACAAGAGTGAATGTTTTAATACGGCACGTATTGAAGCGCTGGAACTGGATAATCTGCTGGCAACAGCGGTGGCGACTGCTCATTGTGCGGATACGCGTACAGAAAGTCGTGGTGCGCATGCGCGTCTCGATTATCCTGATCGTGATGATGAACACTGGCTCAAACATACGCTCTATTTCGAAGATGGTCGCATTACTTTCCGTGCAGTTAACATGAAACCGGAAGGCATGGAACCAATCAAATTACGTGAGCGTGAAGAGAACAATTGATGATGAGGATTTAACTATGCGTTTTTCCATTTACCGCTTCAATCCTGAAACTGATCAAAAGCCATATATGCAGGATTATGATGTCGATATAAAAGAACATAACTGCGTCATGGTGCTGGATGTTTTAATAGTGATCAAAAATAAAATGGATGAAACGCTTACCGTGCGTCGTTCCTGTCGTGAAGGTGTGTGCGGATCAGACGGTGTGAATATTAATGGCAGAAATGGTCTTGCCTGTATCACCAATCTGGCATCGCTCACTGAACCGGTTGTTATTCGTCCGCTGCCGGGTTTGCCTGTCATACGCGATCTGGTGGTCGATATGACACAATTTTATGCGCAATATGAAAAAGCCAAACCTTATTTGCAGAATGATGCGCCACCGCCTGCCATTGAGCGTTTGCAATCGCCGGAAGAAAGGGCAAAGCTGGATGGTTTATATGAATGTATCCTGTGCGCCTGTTGTACAACTTCCTGTCCATCGTTCTGGTGGAATCCTGATAAATACATGGGACCTGCGGCATTGCTGCAATCTTATCGCTTCATCGCTGACAGCCGTGATACGCATACGGATGAGCGTTTGCATGATCTGGAAGATCCATATAGTCTCTTCCGTTGCCGTGGTATTATGAACTGCGTTGACGTCTGCCCCAAGGATCTGAATCCACTCGAAGCGATTAATAATATCAAGGAAGAAATGCTCGAAAAATCTTCATGATTATCATGAAGTAAAAGATATAATGACTTGATTGATAACATTAATTTAGAGATTGCGCATGACTACTCCGGTGAAAACCATGAACGAGCTGTGGCAGGATTCTTATCTTGCCTCTGGTAATGAAGAATATCTGGAAGAAATGTATGAATCCTGGCTGGCTGATCCAGACAGTGTTCCCGCCGAATGGAAAAAATATTTTAATGATTTGCTGCAGCGCTTGCCCAGAAATACACCAGATACTTCCCACGCTGCCGTTCGTGAGCAATTCCTCGAGCTTGCATCTCACTCCGCAAGAACCACATCAGCAGGAACCAATACCTGGCATGACGAACAACAGGAACGAGTGATTGAGTTGATTGCTGCTTATCGCCGCTCAGGACATTTGCAGGCAGATATCGATCCATTAAAAATTCGCAATAAAATTTACAACTCCACACTGGAGTTAGGTTATTACGGATTTACCGATCAGGATTTAAATAAAACTTTTAATGTTGGTTCATTCGCTGGTTTGAACAAGTCAAGTGCAACACTGGCTGAAATCAATGATGGTTTGCGTAAAGTGTATTGCAACACGATTGGTTTTGAATATATGCATATCGATCGTGTGGAAGAAGTGGAATGGATACGTGAACGTATTGAGCAAGGCTGGACGAATTTCAAACCTTCCAGTGAAGAAAAAAAACATATTCTCGATAGATTAATCGTAGCCGATGGTCTCGAAAAATATCTCGGATTCAAATATGTCGGCCAGAAACGTTTTTCACTTGAAGGCGGCGACAGTTTAATTCCCATGCTGGATACGATTGTTAATCGCAGTGCAGAAGCAGGCATTCGTGAAACCGTGATTGGCATGGCGCATCGTGGACGATTAAATGTGCTGGTTAATATTATCGGCAAGGAACCGCGTGAAATATTTAATGCATTTGAAGGCAAAGGTATTTCTGCAACACATTCAGGTGATGTCAAATATCATCTCGGTTATTCATCAAATGTAAAAACACCTTATGGTTATGTGCATATTGCACTTGCGTTTAATCCATCACATCTGGAAATTGTTTCCCCAGTGGTACAAGGTTCCGTGCGCGCACGTCAACGTCGTCGTCGTGATACCACACAAAAACAAGTGTTACCCATTCAGATACACGGTGATGCTGCGTTTGCAGGACAAGGTGTGGTGATGGAAACTTTCAATATGTCACAAACACGCTGGTTCACAGTAGGTGGTTCTGTGCATATCGTCATAAACAATCAGGTAGGATTTACTACCAGTAATCCGAAAGATGCGCGTTCAACAATTTATTGCACGGACGTTGCAAAAATGGTGGAGCCGCCAATATTGCATGTGAATGCAAATGATCCGGAAGCAGTTTATTTCGCAGCATTATTTGCGACAGATTATCGTAATACCTTCAAGCGTGATGTTGTCATTGATCTGGTTTGTTACCGCCGTCATGGACATAATGAAGCAGATGAACCTTCTGCTACACAACCAGTCATGTATCAATCCATCAAAGCCATGCCAGTTCCCTATGCGATTTACGCTGAAAAATTAATTAATGAGGGCGTCATTCAATCAGGTGATGAAAAGAAAATTGCAGATCAGTATCGTGAAACGCTGGACAAGGGAGAGCGTGTTGTTGATGCAACCAATGGTCCTGCATCTTATGAATATGCAGTTAACTGGGATCCATTTGTTGGAAAAAACTGGACTGAAAAAGCAGACACCGGTGTTCCAGTCAAAAAATTGCAGGCACTGGCAAGATCAATGGATGAATTTCCAGAAGGATTTATCTTGCAACCACAAGTCAAAAAAGTTCTGGAAGCCCGCACAAAAATGACAGATGGTGAAATGCCACTAAACTGGGGATATGCCGAAACCATGGCATATGCCACCTTGCTGGATGAAGGTTTTCCCATTCGCTTATGTGGACAGGATGCAGGTCGCGGAACGTTTGCTCATAGACATGCTGTTTTGCATGATCAGGAATCTGCAAATGTTTATATTCCACTGAGTCATGTTTCACCGCAGCAAGCACAAATTAATATTGTTGATTCACTTTTATCTGAAGAAGCTGTACTCGCATTTGAATATGGTTATTCCACAGCTGAACCCAATTTTCTCGTGATATGGGAAGCACAATTTGGTGATTTTGCCAATGGTGCGCAAGTTGTCATTGATCAATTCATCAGTTCCGGTGAACAAAAATGGCTGAGATTATGTGGACTTGTCATGTTGTTACCGCATGGTTATGAAGGTCAGGGACCAGAACATTCCTCAGCACGACTGGAACGTTATTTGCAATTGTGCGCTCAGGATAATATGCAAGTTTGTGTGCCAAGCACACCAGCACAAATTTTTCATTTATTACGCAGACAAATGGTACGTGCTTGTCGCAAACCATTAATTGTCATGACACCAAAAAGTTTGTTGCGTAATCCACTCGCTGTTTCCAGTCTGGAAGATTTGGCTGATGGCGAATTTCAGTTAATTATTCCAGAAGTGGATGAGCTGGATAATAAAAAAGTCGATCGATTAATTCTTACTTCCGGAAAAATTTATTACGAATTATTGCAACATCGAAGAGAGGCAAAAATAGAAAATATTGCCATCGTGCGTATGGAACAGTTATATCCTTTTCCTGAAGAAATGTTCCAGAAAGTTATCGCGCAATATGCAAACGTAAAAGATTTTATATGGTGTCAGGAAGAACCGCAGAATCAGGGCGCATGGTCGACGATGTCACCCATCATCACGCAATTTCTTTCAAACGGGCAAAAGTTGCGATATGTTGGCAGATTGCCTTCTGCATCACCTGCAGTGGGTTATCATGCTGTGCATGAAAAAGAGCAAGAAGAAATCATTACCAAGGCATTAATGAAATAGAGAGGAAACTGAAATGACAATCGAGGTCAAAGTTCCACTGTTACCAGAATCCATTACTGATGCAACCGTTTCTACCTGGCATAAAAAAGCTGGTGACAAGGTATCTCGCGATGAAAATATCGTAGACCTGGAAACAGATAAAGTAATGCTTGAAGTTCCCTCTCCAACAGATGGCATCCTCAAGGAAATTATCAAACAGAGCGGCAGCACTGTGCACGCTCAGGAAGTGATTGCAGTGATTGAAGAAGGTGGAGCGGCTTCGGCAGAAGAAAAACCGAAGCAGGAAAGCAAACAGGAAAAAGCACCAGCCAATGAATCCAGCAAGGAAAAAAGCGCGCCAGCGAAATCAGAAACACCTCCAGCAGCAAAATCTGCCAATGAAAAACAGCCACCGCTTAGTCCATCTGTACGGCGAGTCATTGCAGAGCATGATATCGATGTCTCGCATGTGACTGGTACAGGTAAAGGCGGACGCATTACACGTGAAAATGCGATGTCTGCCATGAGTGGTTCAGAGACAGATACACAAATGCAGGGTGATAGACCAGAGAAACGTGTTCCCATGACACGCATGCGTACGCGTATTGCTGAACGTTTGCTGGAAGTCACACAAAATACCGCGATGCTTACCACCTTCAATGAAATCAATATGGCGCCGGTGATGGATGTGCGTAGTCGTTATCGTGAAAAATTTGAAAAGAAATATCAGACCCGTTTGGGTTTCATGTCATTTTTCGTCAAGGCTTGTGTAGAAGCATTAAAACGTGCCCCGACGGTGAATGCCTCGATTGATGGCAATGATATTGTTTATCACGGTTATTTTGACATTGGTGTTGCCGTTTCAACCGAACGTGGTCTTGTTGTTCCCGTATTACGTAATGCTGATCAAATGAGCATGGCTGAGATTGAAGCAAAAATTGCTGAATATGCGGACAAGGCGCGTACTGGCAAATTGACACTGGAAGAAATGCAGGGTGGCACATTTACAATCACCAATGGTGGCGTATTTGGCTCATTAATGGCGACGCCCATCATCAATGCACCGCAATGTGCGATTTTAGGTATGCATAAAATTCAGGAACGTCCAGTGGTTGAGAATGGACAGATTGTGATTCGTCCGATGATGTATGTAGCGCTTTCCTATGATCATCGATTGATTGATGGCAAGGAATCCGTGACTTTCCTCGTATCGATTAAAGAATTACTTGAAGATCCAACACGAATGTTGCTGGAAGTTTAACTTCAATTTCGACGGAGAGCTCCCCTTGTTGCTGGAAGTTTAAGTTCAATTTCGACGGAGAGCTCCCCTCTCCCGGAGTGTTTTTCAACGAGGGGAGAGGGGTAGGGGTGAGGGTGTTTGTATATAAACAAGTAACAATTAGATAGGTGAATGCAATGAATCTTCATGAGTATCAAGCGAAACAATTACTATCACAATATGGGTTGCCGGTTTCCAAAGGCGAAGTGGCTTCCAGCGTGGAAGAAGCGGTTCATATTGCTGACAAAATGAAAACACCGCGTTTTGTAGTCAAGGCACAAGTGCATGCTGGCGGACGTGGTAAAGCAGGTGGCGTTAAACTGGTTTCCACCAGGGAAGAAGTGGCAGAAGTCACGCGTTCATTATTGGGCACGCATCTGGTGACTTATCAAACCACTGCTGAAGGTCAGCCTGTTAATCAGGTATTAATTGAAGAACCCTGTGACATTGCACACGAATTATATTTAGGCGCAGTCATTGATCGTTCCAAACAGCGCATTGTGTTTATGGCATCCACTGAAGGTGGTGTTGAAATTGAAAAAGTCGCCGAACACACACCAGAAAAAATCCTCACGATTACGGTCGATCCGCTGGTTGGCGTCATGCCTTATCAGGGACGTGACCTTGCTTTTGGTCTGGGATTGAAAGGCGAGCAGATCAAGCAATTCGTCAATTTGTTATCTGGTTTGGGCAAGATGATGGTGAACAAGGATTTGAGCATGCTGGAAATTAATCCATTGGTCATCACTAAACAAGGCAATTTATTGTGCCTCGATGCCAAAATAAATATTGATGACAATGCGCTTTATCGACAACCAGAATTACGCGCCATGCGTGATGCCAGTCAGGAAGATGAGCGTGAAAATCACGCACGTGACTGGGAATTAAATTACATCGCACTGGATGGTGATATTGGTTGCATGGTAAATGGTGCCGGTCTTGCGATGGCAACCATGGATATGATCAAGCTGCATGGCGGCAATCCTGCAAACTTTCTGGATGTCGGTGGTGGTGCGACCAAGGAACGTGTTTCAGAAGCGTTCAAGATTATTTTGTCAGATAAAAAAGTCAAAGCCATTCTCATTAATATTTTCGGCGGCATTGTGCGCGGTGATTTAATTGCTGAAGGCATTATTGGTGCGGTTGCAGATATTGGCACAGCACTTCCAGTTGTTGTCAGACTTGAAGGAAATAATGCAGATATCGGCGCAAAAATGCTGGCAGAAAGTGGTTTAAATATTATTGCTTCAACCAGCTTCACAGATGCCGCGAAAAAAGTGGTCGAAGCGGTTAAAAAATAAAGGTGATGTCATGAGTATTCTTGTAAACGCAAACACAAAAGTTATTTGTCAGGGATTTACTGGTAAGCAAGGCACATTGCATTCTGAACAGGCAATCAGTTATGGCACAAAAATGGTTGGTGGTGTCACACCAGAAAAAGGTGGTCAGACACATCTTGGTTTACCTGTATTTAACACCGTGGCTGAAACCATGAAAGAAACGCAGGCAGATGCCAGTGTCATTTATGTTCCTGCTCCTTATTGCAAGGATTCCATTCTGGAAGCAGTGGATGCCGGCGTGAAATTAATTGTCTGTATTACTGAAGGGATTCCAGTGCTGGATATGCTGGAAGTCAAAGCCTGTATTGATCAACATAAAGATGTGCGTCTGATTGGTCCTAATTGTCCAGGTGTTATTACACCAGGTGCATGCAAAATTGGCATCATGCCTGGTTATATTCATAAACCTGGTAAAGTGGGTATTGTTTCGCGTTCAGGCACACTCACGTATGAAGCAGTCAAACAAACTTCGGATTTAAATCTGGGTCAAAGCACATGTGTTGGCATTGGTGGCGATCCTATTCCGGGCACGAATTTTATTGATGTACTGGCCTTGTTTGAAAAAGATCCGCAAACAGAAATCATCGTGATGGTTGGCGAAATTGGTGGTAGTGCTGAAGAAGAAGCAGCCGCATTCATCAAAACACATGTCAGCAAACCAGTCGTTGCCTATATAGCTGGTGTGACGGCTCCTGCTGGCAAACGCATGGGTCATGCGGGTGCGATTATTGCTGGTGGTAAAGGAACAGCCGCAGAAAAATTTAAAGTACTGGAAGAAGCAGGCGTTTATATTGTGCGTTCACCAGCAGAAATGGGTAAAAAGACAGCGGAAGTTTTAGGTGAGGTAACGACATAACATGCTTGATCCCAAACTTGTACGTGGTTCCATGGAAACAGTCGCCGCGCAATTAAAAAAGCGCGGTGTTGTTCTGGATATCGCAAAATTCAATACGCTGGAAGATAAACGCAAGCAGTTGCAAGTCAAAATGCAGGATTTGCAGAATGAACGCAATGTACGCTCAAAGGAAGTTGGCATTGCCAAGGCATCAGGAAAAAATGTTGATGAAGCATTAAAAAGTCTCAAGGAATTAAGTGATTCACTGAAAAAAGTAGAAGAAGAGTTTGCTGCGATTCAAGTTGAGCTCGATGATTATCTCGCACGCATTCCCAATGTGACACATGAATCCGTTCCTGAAGGAAAAAGTGAAGAAGATAATGTTGTCGTACGCACGATTGGCGAGCCGAAAAAATTTTCCTTTACTCCAAAGGATCATGTTGAATTAGGTGCAAAACACGGTTTGATGGATTTCGAAACTGCAGCAAAAATCACTGGTGCACGTTTTGTCGTGTTACGCGGAGCAATGGCGAAACTGCAACGCGCACTCAGTCAGTTCATGCTCGATTTGCATATCAATGAACATGGTTATCAGGAAATTTATGTTCCTTCGATGGTGAATGCCACCAGTATGTATGGCACAGGACAATTTCCTAATTTGAAAGAAGATGTGTTTTCTGTAAATGGCGTGAATGAATATTATCTGATTCCCACTTCTGAAGTACCCGTGACAAATACGATGCGTGATCAGATTCTTGCTGAAGATCAATTGCCATTAAAATATGTTTGTTATAGTTCCTGTTTTAGAAGTGAAGCGGGTTCGTATGGCAAAGATATCAAAGGCATGTTGCGTCAGCATCAATTTGAAAAAGTGGAATTAGTGCAGATTGTCAAACCTGACATGTCCTGGCAAGCGCTGGAAGAATTGACGGGTCATGCAGAAACCGTGCTAAAACGGCTGGAATTACCTTATCGTGTTGTCACCTTGTGTACGGGTGATGTCGGATTTTCCTCGGCTAAAACATATGATCTGGAAGTCTGGCTGCCTGGACAACAATGTTATCGTGAAATTTCTTCGTGCAGTAATATGGAAGCTTTTCAGGCGCGTCGCATGAAAGCACGTTTCCGTGATGCTGCTGGCAAGATTGAACTTGTGCATACACTGAATGGTTCTGGATTGGCAATTGGCCGTACCCTGATTGCCGTTGTTGAGAATTATCAGGATGAATTAGGACGTATACATATTCCTTCAGCACTGCAACCGTACATGGGTGGCTTGAAGGTGATTGAGTAGTATCCGAATTAACAGGAGGTGAAATTGCGTATCATCAGTTATTTCTTTTTACTCGTTATCGTATTATTTGGCATGACGTTTGCGACATTAAATTCCGAATCTGTGACGATCAATTATTACTTTGGCAATTCCACGATGCCGTTATCACTCTTGCTCGTATTGGTATTTGCCTTGGGATGTCTGATAGGCATGATGGTAGGTTTCTGGTTGTTGATCAAATCCAAATTAATTAATTACCGATTAAAACAACGCTTGCAATTAGTGGAAAAGGAAGTTGATAACTTGCGAGCCATTCCCTTGCAGGACAAAGTCTAAATGAAATGGGTTGGCATATTATTTTTTCTGGCGTGCATTGCCATAGCGTACAGGCTTGGAGCGCGTTCTCGTCCAGAAGAAACACCGCCACGTAAATTAAATATCCCGCGTGATTATCTGATTGGTCTCAATTTTTTATTAAATGAAGAAACTGATAAAGCAGTTGATATATTCATCAAGATGCTGGAAGTCGATAGTGATACCGTTGAAACACATTTAGCAGTTGGCAAATTATTTAGACGTCGTGGTGAAGTGGATCGTGCGATTCGCATTCATCAAAATCTTATTGCGCGTCCGCAACTGGAAAAAGTCGTACGTGAACAATCGCTGTATGAATTGGGTCAGGATTATTTAAGCGCAGGCATGCTCGATAGAGCGGAAAGAATATTTCTCGAATTAGTTAATACCAAATCGCATTCTGCACGCGCCTTGCAAACATTAATTGATATTTATCAGCAAGCAAAAGACTGGAATAATGCGATCACCATGGCATCGCAATACGCATCGCTCACTCATCAGAATATGCAACCCATCATCGCACAATATTATTGCGAACTGGCTGAAGCAGAATCCATCAAGCGACATCATGAAGCCGCACTGATTTGGCTGGATAAGGCACTGGCTACTGATAAAAGTTGCGCACGGGCGAGTTTATTACAGGCAAAAATATTGATGGATCAGGCTGATTACAAAGGCGCGCTTAAAAGCCTCAAAAAAATCCAGTCACAAAATCCTGATTTTCTTTCTGAATCAATTGATTTACTCGCATCCTGTTATGAAAAATTAGGTGAAGAAGAAAAGCTGGTGATATATCTCAAGCAATTACTGGATGAACATCCGCGTGTACCTGTGGCGCTCATTCTTGCTGAACGTATACGCAAGCGCAAAGGTGATAAAGTTGCTGCAACATTCGTAGCAGATTATGTGCGTCGTTATCCATCGCTGCGTGGGTTATCCATATTCGTCAATATTTATATTTCCAGTGCGGAAGGCAGGGCGCGTGAAGATTTGCAAATCCTGCAGAATTTAATGAAAAAACTTTTAGCGACCAAACCAGAATATCAATGTCATTCCTGTGGTTTTTCTGGTAAATCGCTGCATTGGCATTGTCCGGGTTGCAAGCAATGGAGCACCATGATGCCAGTTCACGGTGAAGAAGAATTGGCTGCACGAGTATAAAAATGAATAATAAACCTCTCATCTCTGTCGCTCCCATGATGGATTGTACTGACAAGCACGATCGCTATTTCCTGCGCTTGATCGCGCCAGATGTTTTGCTTTATACCGAAATGATTACTGCACACGCATTGGCGCATGGTGATGTGGATTATTTACTGGGATTTGATGCACTCGAACATCCTGTTGCCTTGCAATTAGGCGGCAGTGATCCGGCATTGTTGGCACGCGCGGCCATATTAGGTCAGCAATATGGTTATGATGAAATTAATTTGAATGTTGGATGTCCCAGTCCACGCGTGAGCAAAGGACGGTTTGGTGCATGTCTGATGCTGGAACCTTCGCTAGTAGCAGAATGTGTGATGGCGATGCGTGCAAACGTGAATATTCCTGTTACGGTTAAATGTCGTATTGGTGTGGATGATGCGGATAGTTATGCTGAATTACAAAATTTCATGACGCAAATTGCCCATGCTGGCTGTAATACTTTTATCATTCACGCACGTAAAGCGTGGTTAAATGGTTTAAGTCCAAAACAGAATCGTGAAATTCCACCGCTGCGTTATGAAGTGGTGTATCAAATCAAAAAAGATTTTCCTGGCTTAAATATCATTTTGAATGGCGGCATTAAAACGCTTGCCGATATTGATGCACATTTGTTGCATGTCGATGGCGTGATGATTGGACGCGAAGCTTATTCGAATCCGTATTTTTTAGCTGAAATTCAGCGTCAATATTTTTCCTCATCGGGTAAGACACGCGATGAGGTTATTGATTCGTATCTGCCGTATGTGCAGGCAGAGATGCAGAAAGGAGTGAGGTTGAATAGTATCACGCGTCATATTTTGGGGTTATTTCAGGGCTTACGTGGTGCAGGAAAATGGCGCCGTTATTTGAGCCAGCATGCGCATAAAAAAGATGCGGATGTGAGCGTGATACGCGAAGCGCTGGAGATGGTGAAAGGTTAGGTGGTGTTTGTGTGGAGAGCTGTCATTCTGTAAAGGAGCGCTGTCATCCTTCTGACGGAGAGCTGTCATCCTGAGCACGCTCTTGTTCTTGTGCGAAGGATCTCATGAAGAATCCGTGAACTTTTATTGAGAGATCCTTCGCACAAGAACAAGAGCGTGCTCAGGATGACAGCTCTCCGTCAGAAGGATGACAGCGCTCAGGATGACAGCGCTCCTTTACAGAATGATAGACTCCCATAACGATTAAACGTAAATAACACGGAGATTAAACATGTACGACTTTCTACACATGACATCCAATTTCATTGGATTATTTGGTGCATTCTTATTATTACTGGCATTTTTTTTATTAAGCACGAATCGGATTTCATCACACAGTCTGAAATATCAGATATATAACTTGTTAGCCGCATCACTTATTTTATATTCCTTATTATTCGATTTTAATCTTTCAGCATTTGTCATTGAAATAGCGTGGATTATTATCAGCCTGATGGGAATTTATAAAATTTTATCAGCAAGAAAACATCAGTCGTAATTTAATTTCAAGAGGAGTTTTTATATGGAGTCATATGCGAATCCAGATTCTGGTCGAATAAAAGATGCAACCGGCGAATATTATGGCTGGCCAAAGATTGCTGCGCTTGCATTTTATGGAAGTAAGGATGAGGTGAAAAATTATTTGCTGGCAAACACATATAGTATTGAAGAAAAAATCCAGATTGCAAAAGATACCCAATGTTTTACGAAACACACACTCATCGGAAAAAATTTTACGGCGTATCAACTGATTAATCTCAGATGCAAGAGTGTAACGAAGCCAGTTGCCAGTATTTTTTGTGATGGTACTAAAATTTCCAAAAATGAATACATGGATTTACTCGTTCAGCACACAGGTTTGTTTGCCATACATGAATATCTGGAAGCTAAAATTGCAAATGGGGTAATTGGTGATCCAACTGTTAGCAGACGCGTTAAAATTTTTAGTAATCTTTTGCTGGCGATAAAAAATGATGATAAGAATCAAGTCATGAAAATTATTAATGCTGAACATCCAGTTGGAATGGTTACACAAGAATTTCATGATCTGTTAATTGGCTTGGGAGGTTGCAATTATTTCAATATTCTTATGATGTTTCAGGAATATAATAAACATATCACATCAATTAAGTTGGATAAGGAGAGCTCCTTGGTTAAAATATTAACCGATGTCCTTGCAGGACGTGCCAACGATAAAATTAATCTCGATGAGTTCGAATTGAAAATCGTGCGTTCAAACAAATGACCGCTTATTGCCTGAATTCAAATGACGAACAACTATTGCAGCTTGCGCTGGTGGAAGATCTCGGTATTGCATATGAAGATATAACCAGTGATTTGTTATTTAGCGATTCGGGCAATAAAAACTATCAGGCGAAAATTATTTCCAAACATCCTGCGCCGATTATTTTTTCCGGCGCAGCGATTGTCAAACCATTGCTGAATAAATTAAGTCATGATCATGAATGTCATTTTCATATTCAGGATGGTGAGTGGTGCGCGCCTAGCGATACCTTGTTAAGCATAATTGCGCCTGCGCGAGTGATGTTAAAAGCCGAGCGTACCCTGCTTAATTTTTTACAACGTTTATCTGGCATTGCTACGGTAACGCGGCAATATGTTGATGCAGTCAGGCATACTTCAGCCAAAATTCTGGATACACGCAAGACAACGCCTGGCTTACGTCGTCTTGAAAAATATGCTGTGCAATGTGGTGGTGGCGTCAATCATCGCATGGGATTGTATGATGCGTTGATGATCAAGGATACGCATACTGATTTTTTAGGCGGTATTGAACATTCATTATCACAGTTGCCCGATGATATTACGCAACACTATCCAGTAATTGTTGAAGTGCGTAATAGAAATGAATTAAACATTGTTCTCAAAAATGGATTACATAAAACAACACGTGTTTTGCTGGACAACATGAATCTGACAGAGCTTGCTGCCTGTGTGGCGCTTTGCGAATCGCGCATTGCAACAGAAGCATCTGGCAATATTAATCTGGATAATGTGAGTGAAGTTGCAGCGTGTGGTGTGGATTTTATTTCGATTGGCCGTTTGACGCATTCAATATTCAGTGCAGATTTATCCATGCAGTGTGATTTGTAATAAATATAAGGTTTAAAAAACATGTCTCATTCTTATTTCACGCCACCATCCACTTCGCATTTCATTCCTGCAGTGATGAATATCTGTCAGGATGATTATCCCATGGACTGGTATCAAAAAGAATTCTTGCCTTATGCAGAGGAATATCAGGCATTACCTGATCGTGATATTTTGACAACACTCATGTGGATGCAGCCTTATATGGAATCTGCCATTAATTATTTTGGCGACTCATTACTACTACTCGCACATTATTACATGGGTGGTGAAATTGTAAAAATGATCAAATACTTTGGCGGCACGATTGCAGATTCTTATCAATTAGCATTAATGGCGTATCAGCAACCGCAGAAAAAAATTATCGTCGAATCAGCCGTACATTTTATGGCGGAATCCATCAGCATACTCGCGCATCCTGATCAACATGTTTATATTACCAATCCAAAATCTGGTTGCACGATGGAAATGTTTGCCAAGGATTTTATGGTAAAGCCTGCGATTCAGCAGTTAAATGAACGTTATGGTGATAATAACATCATGCCGATTTGCTATATGAATACATCTGGTCGCATCAAGGCGATGACAGGTGCGCAAGGTGGTGCGGTGTGTACGAGTTCCAATGTAAAAAAAATATTTGCATGGGCATTAAAACAAAATAAAAAAATATTATTTATTCCCGATAGACATATGGGGGAAAACGTAGCTGCCTGGTTGCAAATTCCGCGGGATAAAATTGCATATTGGCCGGCAGGACAGTCAGGTGCGCAATTTGTTTTGGCGCAGCAAGCAGCGGATGTTATTTGTCAATTTGATCAGGCCAGCCTGATTTTATTTTCCAGTGAATGCGGTGTGCATGCCTATTATCGTGCAGCCATGGTCGAGCATTGGCGTGCGCAAGGCTATCATGTGCTGGTGCATCCAGAATGTCGTCATGAAGTAGTGTCAGTTGCAGATGGTTGTGGTTCGACAGCTTATTTATGGGATTTTGTAACAGCAGATCGTGCGGGTACTGCGAAGTATGCGATTGGTACGGAAAATCATTTTGTTAAAAACTTGCGTGAAGAGTGTCGTGATAAAAATATCAGTGTAGTGAATTTAAGTGATATACCAGAATATCAATTCAATAAAAAAGGATGCGGTTGCGCCACCATGTCGCGCAATGATCCACCGCATTTGGTTGCCGTGCTGGATTTACTGCGATTGGGAAAAATTCCAGAATTTAATCTGGTAAAACCCGGTGATGTGGTGGATGAATTCATTGGCAAGCGAGAACGATTAGATGCAGAAGGCCAGCGATGGATAATTGATAATGCTCGTCGTGCAATGGAGAATATGATCCGCATTACGGAGAGTGGGTGATGGGTGGAATGGTTGTTGGGATGGAATGGTTGTTGGGATGGAGTGGGTGTGTGCAAGTAGTGGTGTGTGTAGGGTGTTTGCAAACAGGTGTGTCATCCCGGAAAATACGCCGCCACTGTCTTGGTTCAGTTAGCTGCTGTTGTTCGGCGTATTTATCCGGGACCCAGTCTTTTTACGATAGCGAGAGTTTTTAATTTTAAATAGAAGAATCTCTCATTACCGCAAAAGACTGGGTCCCGGATAAATACGCCGAACAACAGCAGCTAACTGAACCAAGACAGTGGCGGCGTATTTTCCGGGATGACACACCTGTTTGCAAACGCACCTACACACCTGCTACACACACACTACTACTTGCACACACACCCGCATCACATCCTCACGCTTCCATAACCACTCTTATCCACCTCATTCAAATTATCATTCTCACTCGCGACCAACACATTAGTTAATTCTTTTGGAGAATTATCCTCTGCAGCAAAGAATGAAAAAAATGAATTTGCGCTTTTCACAACATTATTTTTTTTATATCGAGCTTTTAAAATATAATACAGTGTGTAAAGAAAAACTAACGGTATCCCTTCAGCAAACAATGTTCCCAATGCACATGCAGCTTTATTTCCCCACTCGGTTTGATTCAACTCATTTTTTGGAGAAGGCAGGAGAAGCGCACACAATATTGGTGGTGTCCAACCATAAGTGGCTAGCAGTATTGCACCCAAAACAAACAAGAAATATTCTTTAAGCGATTTTTCTGTAGTGATAAGTTTATCTATACTTAAAGCATTTTTTCGTTCAACCTCAAAAACATCTTCTCCCATTTCCCTGGGAAGATTGGCATTTAGCTTAATCCATTCCTGGAATAATTTATTTTTCTTCAATTCAGAATAGAATTTATTAATTGTTAATTTATCCGTACAAATCACAAATTGATCTTTATAAAAAAGAAATTCATTCAGCGGCATGGCATCGATATTTTTTTTAAACTCCTTCGAAACTGCCCTGAATAAAAATCGCTGATACCAATCAAAGTTTGCCAGGATATGCTTCAGGATATCGGATACATCAATATCTTCCCGTGAAAAAAATAATTGTTTCTCGGGAGACAAATCGCAGCGTGTTTTTTTCCATTTTTTGATCTCCTGCTTTGCATTGATTGCGTTCGTTTTAGCTTCGTTGATCTCACCTAGCTGATCTTTCATTTTTTTTAACATCGCTTTCAATTGCTTTTCTTCCTCATTTTCACTACCTTCCGTGCTCACCGGTTTCAATGCCTTGATACGTTCCTTTATATTTGCCAATTTTACTAATGCAAGAATGGGTTCCTCGAGTAATTCGGATAATTGTCTGGGAGTAGCGGTTTCAATATGCAACATGATGATTCCTCAGTTCTGACCTTGTTATTTTTAAACAACCAGATAGTAGTAGAGGAAGTGTTACGGTTGAATGACGGCTGGATTACAATTTTGTTAAATTGTTCTAATCATATCCAGCGCAAGTTCGATTAAATTCCTCACCAGCATATTTTCTTCTTCTGAGCTGGCAAATTCATCCGTCAAAATACTCACTACACCAAGCACCGCTCCGCATAAAACGCGATGTTCTTCGCCTTTACCTTTTTGCATGAGTTGATAATTATAAAGTTGTGATTGAATAAATAATGCTGCTGTCTCCATCTCACTCGCGAGTACGCCGCATTGTGTCAGCAAACGAATATATGAATGATTTATCTCTGCTTGTGGCCCAACACCAAATTCGCGTGCATACAATGAACTTTTGCAATGCACGATGCCGCTATGCGTTTTTTCAGATAATCCCAATTTATTTGCCGCGAGTTCAAAAGCAGAATTAAATTCCATCGATGAAATGGCCGGCATACCAATGGGAACATAATCAAGCGTCGTATGTTCATCACGCACTGAAGCTTGAGCATTCACAATGTCACCAATTTTCACAAAATCTGGTTGCAATGATCCTGCTGTGCCAATACGTAAAAATCGTTTTCCTCCCAGATGAAATAATTCATGCAGAATAATTTCCATGCTCGGACATCCCATGCCACTGGAAATGGCAGCGACATCAATGTTTTTTTCACCATGAGTAATTGTGCCGAGATATAAATTATGTCCGCGTGGATGGGATTTAATGACAAGATTATTAAAATGCTGGGAAATTTCTTTTGCGCGACCATCAGAGCCAGGTAATAAAATATAACGCCCAATGCCACCGTTGCCAGCTAAATCGTCAACGGTGGCATTAGTGTGACGCAGTAAAATATCCTTATTCATTCCTCATCCCAGCTCAATGCACCGCCAGTCTGATATTCAATCACGCGTGTTTCAAAAAAGTTTTTTTCCTTTTTAAGATCCATGATTTCACTCATCCATGGAAATGGATTGGTCACACCAGGGAATTGCTGCGTCAAACCAATTTGTGCGCAACGTCGATTGGCAATGAATTGCAAATATTCCTTGAACATTTCTGCATTCAATCCAAGAATACCGCGCGGCATGGTATCGATCGCATAAGCGTATTCCAGCTCAACACCTTCATGAATCATTTGTATGGCTTCCTGCTTGAATTCTTCTGTCCACAAGTGCGGATTTTCAATCTTGATCTGATTAATCACATCAATACCAAAATTCAAATGCATGGATTCATCACGCAAAATATACTGGAATTGCTCAGCCGTTCCCGTCATTTTATTACGTCTACCCATACATAATACTTGCGTAAATCCAACATAGAAAAATATGCCTTCGAATATGACATAAAATGCAATCAGGTCACGTAATAAACGCTGATCATTTTCATGTGTACCAGTATGGAAGGTTGGATCGCTCAGGCTCTGTGTATATTTCAGTGACCATGCTGCTTTACGCGCAACAGATGGAACTTCGCGATACATATTAAAAACTTCCGCTTCATCCATGCCAAGACTTTCAATTATATATTGATAACCATGTGTATGTAGCGCTTCTTCAAATGCCTGACGCAACAAATATTGTCTGCATTCTGGATTGGTAATATGTCGATAAACAGCTAATACAAGATTGTTGGCAACGAGAGAATCAGCAGTAGAAAAAAAGCCAAGATTACGCATGATAATCAGACGTTCATCTTCCGTTAAACCATTCGGATCTTTCCATAATGCAACGTCTGCTGCCATATTAATTTCATTTGGCATCCAGTGATTGGCGCATGCATGCAAATATTTTTCCCATGCCCAATGATATTTGAATGGCACAAGTTGATTTAAATCAGCGCGACAATTAATGATTTTCTTGTCATCCACCATCACACGTGCAGCGCCCATTTCAATTGCTTCAAGACCGGTTACACCATTTTGTTTAATTGCTGTGTTTTCCATAAAATTCTCCTATTGGCAAGCTTCGCAAGTGGGATCAGTGATAAGACAAGCTTTTGGCGCTGCCGTTACCTCAGTATCAACTTGCACTGCATTTAATGTGCGATTATCAATGGTTGATTTTTCAGTATTGGTTGCACCCATGCTGCGTAAGTAATAACTGGTTTTTAATCCGCGCAGCCAGGCATGACGATACAGTTGATCGAGTTTTTTACCTGAAGGTTGTGCCATGTATAAGTTCAACGATTGAGCCTGATCAATCCATTTCTGACGGCGCGATCCAGCTTCTACCAGCCAGGTAGGATCGACTTCAAAAGCAGTGGCATATATTTTCTTTAATGCATCTGGAATGCGAGTGATCTTCGCCACACTGCCATCATAATATTTCAAATCATTGACCATGACTTCATCCCACAATCCTTCTTTCTTGAGATCATTGACGAGATAAGGATTAATCACAGTAAATTCACCTGATAAATTGGATTTCACAAACAGGTTTTGATAAGTCGGTTCAATCGATTGCGATACACCACAAATATTGGAAATGGTGGCAGTCGGTGCAATCGCGAGTACATTGGAATTACGCATGCCGATTGTTCTTGCACGTTCACGCAAACTATCCCAATCCAGTGTCTGTGATTTATTGATTTCAAGATATGCACCACGATTGCGTTCAAGAATGGCGAGCGAATCAATCGGCAAAATGCCCTGACTCCATAATGAACCTTCATATGTCGAATATTTACCGCGTTCTTCGGCAAGATTAGTGGATGCTTCAATTGCAAAATAACTGATTAATTCCATCGAGCGATCAGCAAATTCCACAGCTTCATCAGAAGAATAAGCTATGCGCATTTTATAAAGCGCATCCTGAAAGCCCATAATTCCCATGCCTACTGGACGATGTTTCATATTGGAATTTCTGGCTTGCGGAACAGAGTAGTAATTGATATCGATCACATTATCCAGCATGCGTAATGCGGTATGAATCGTGCGACGTAATTTTTCCTTATCCAGTCCCGTTTCAGTCATATGAGCGATAAGATTAATACTGCCAAGATTACAAACGGCAATTTCTTCACGTGAAGTATTTAATGTGATTTCAGTACAAAGGTTGGAGCTATGTACGACGCCAATATGTTGTTGTGGTGAACGCAGGTTACAAACATCCTTGAAAGTTATCCAGGGATGACCAGTTTCAAATAACATGGTCAGCATCTTGCGCCACAAGTTGATCGCAGGAATTTTTTTGAAGTTTCTGATCTCGCCACGCGCTGCTTTTGCTTCATATGCTTCATAGGCTTCCTTGAATGCAATGCCGTAAAGATCATGCAAATCTGGTACTTCATTCGGACTGAATAAAGTCCATTCCTTGTTTTCAGCCACACGCTGCATGAATAAATCCGGGATCCAGTTGGCGGTATTCATATCATGTGTACGACGACGTTCATCGCCAGTGTTTTTGCGTAGTTCGAGAAATTCTTCGATGTCCTTGTGCCAGGTTTCAAGATAAGCACAAACTGCACCTTTGCGTTTGCCGCCTTGATTAACAGCAACAGCAGTAGCATTAGCGACATTCAGGAATGGCACAACACCCAGTGATTTGCCATTGGTTCCCTTGATATGCGCACCCATGGCACGCACATTCGTCCAGTCATTGCCAAGACCGCCAGCATATTTGGAAAGCAATGCGTTATCCTTGATGGCGCCGTAAATGCCATCGAGATCATCCGGAACGGTGGTGAGAAAACAGCTGGATAATTGTGATCGTGGTGTGCCTGAATTGAAAAGAGTAGGGGTAGAGCTCATAAAATCGAAAGTGGAAAGTAAATTGTAAAATTCAATCGCACGTTTTTCCCTTTCTTTTTCCTGTATCGCAAGACCCATGGCAACACGCATGAAAAATATTTGTGGCAATTCAAAGCGCTTTCCATCCCAATGCAGAAAATAACGATCGTATAAAGTTTGCAAGCCAAGATAGGTAAATAAATTATCGCGTTCTGGTTTGATTGCAGCATGAATCAAATCGAGATCAAATTGTTTCAATACAGGATCCAGTAATTCCTGTTTGATACCAGTATCGAGATAAGCATTTAAATATTCGCGGGAATAATATGATTTTTCCTGCGTATTTAAAAAGTTCAATGCTTCACTACGTAAATCATCCAGCAGCAAACGTGCAGCAACATAAGTGTAATTAGGTTCTTTTTCGATAAGAATACGTGCAGACATGACGAGAGCCTTGTTGACTTCGCGCACCGGTACTTTATCAAAGAGATTGCGTTTGACATCTTCAACGATGTGATTGGCGGATACGTTTTCGAGCCCCTTGCACGCTGTTTCAACTTCTTGTTGCAGGATATTCATATCCAGTGCCTGCACAGTGCCATTTTCCAGCGTCACATGCAGGATGGAAGCTGGTTGTTGTTCTGCTTCGGCCTGTTCCTTGCGGGCGCGACGTCTTTCTTCGCGATACAGTACATAGGATTTGGCGACTTTATACTCACCTGCGCGCATGAGTTCCAGCTCGACCCTATCCTGAATTTCTTCGATATGAATAATGCCACTGTCATGTAGGCGTTTTATCAGCATTTCATTAATTTTTTGCGTGAGTGCCTGGACTTTATCATGAATGCGGCTTGAGCCAGCTGCCGTATCTCCTTCGACAGCCAGAAACGCTTTCGTCATGGCTATGGCGATTTTGTTGGTGTCGAAGGGGGTAACGGTGCCATTACGGCGAATAACCTTAATTTGACCAGGAGCGGTGTGTATGACTTCAGGATTGAGCGTTGGGTTAACTTGAAATGCTGATTGGTTTTCCATGCTTTCTATCTCCGCGATAAGCTTTTACAAAGACCAGAATTCGTGATAGCAGACTTGTGGTGCTGACTGAGCGAAACCACAATATGTAGTTGTTTTTCTGCTTAAGGATTACAAGATAATGTATCGTGAAAGAGATAGCAAGCAAATAAAAACGGTCGGGATAAATTCGCACAAACGCATTTTGAGGGGTGTTCCAGGAGTTAGCAAAATGCGCAGATTTTGGTAGCTGATTGCGGGTCATTCAGTCAGGTGATAAAGTTCGGTTAAATAACTTTTAACGACGAGGATTCTGTTTATGCAGCATCGAGCAATCACAATTGAAGGTCAGAAAGAAGTCGAGGAAGCCAGTCTGCGCGAATTGGCGCCAGGTTTATTAAAACCCATGATGACTAGTTTGGAGCAGGGGAAAATTATCTGGAGCTCAAATCATGTTTCAGGGGTTATTGCAAAAAGAATACAAGAAATGAATGATGCGAAATGGAGTGCGTTTAAGCAAATGCAAAAAATTAAAAAGGATTATGGAAAAGAGAAGCCTGTAAACAAAAAAGGCACTCAACACTTAAATGAAATACTTCGTCAACCAGGCGTACAGGATTGTCTCAAATTAATCATGCAGGACTTTTCGTTTTACCAGCGTCTGGATTTCATGCTGGCTTGCAAACTATTTTTTAATCTCATTAGTGAGATGCACATTGAGGAAAAATTTATTTTTTATAAAGATAAATTAATTTTTTCTCTCGATAGATTTGACAAGAAAAACGTGTCGTTAAACGATGTGCGCAAGGAATTAAATAAATTATTCAAACAAAGTGAAAGAAACAAATTCGCGATTGACTATGCAATTGCAAATACAAATGTAAGGAAAGAAACAAACATGAAAATTTGCCGGGATTCTTTAACCCTCAGGCAAATATCTCTGGCTGGTTTGGTGATTGGTCTATTAGCTGGTTTGGGGATAATTTGTGGGCTATTAAGCACATTTCACAGGATGGATAGTAATACGACAGAAATTTTTGGACAGTATAATGTCACTAATTCAACCTCTGAAGCCATTGGCCTCTTATTGCTACCGCTGCCATTGCTGACTATGCCCTTGTTCATTATTGCAATGATATCTATATTTTGGGGAGTAAAGATATGCACGGCTTATTCGGATAAAAGAGATGAAATGCTTAAATTTTTAAAAGAATTTGAACCGAAAAAAGTGGATGCAAAACCCAGGGCGATTGAGCTTCAGAATAAAGCGGATATTGGAAATATTCAGGAAGCTGATAAAAATGAAAAAACCTCATTGGTAAAAAATTATCATAAAAATACCAGCATCCTGTTTGGGGAAAATAAGGGAACGACAGTCGAGCAACAGGGAAATTCCATGCGGTTATCGTATAGTGGCTAATCTCCGCATAATCTATTGACAGCACCCATCCCTGCTCATAAAATGCGCCCCATGTCTGAAAAATTCATACCTGAACATATCGATCCCTTTCGCTATGCTGAACAAGGCTTAAGCCTGGACGGCATCGTAAAAGTGTCGGAAATGCAACGACTTGGCGCAAATATTGCGGATCATGATGCAATCGTGACAGCGAAACTGCAATTTGGTCGTGATGAGCAACAGATCACATTTCTCCATGGTCATCTGGAAACTTCGCTTAATCTGCGATGCCAGCGTTGTATGGAGCCCTTTGTTTATGAAATAATATCGGACTTTTCCTTGGGTATAGTAAATACCCTGGATGAAGCAAATGCCTTGCCGGAACGATATGAACCAGCAATGGCAGTTGAGGGTAGTTTGGCACTCAGGGATTTGATTGAAGATGAAATTCTTCTGAATTTGCCTATTATCCCAAGACATGAACCTGAAGATTGCAAGGTCAAGTTACCTGTGGCGGATTCAGGCGAGAAGGAAGGCAAGGGTGCAAATCCTTTCCAGATTCTCGAATCCTTAAAAGAGAAACGTAATTGAATATAGATTAAGGTGGGGAGTTAGCAATGGCAGTTCAGAAAAGTCGGGTAACCCGATCCAGACGTGGAATGCGTCGTTCACATGATGGTTTAACTACCGCTGCATTATCCATTGATAGTGCAACTGGTGAAACGCATCGTCGTCATCACATCAGTCCAGATGGTTATTACAAAGGCCGAAAAGTTATTGCAGACACAAAAACGGCTGCTGAAGACGAAAATACTGAAGAGTAATTTCGCTTGACCATAATCACGATAGCAATAGATGCAATGGGGGGCGATTTTGGCCCCTCTGTTACTATTCCTGCGGCATTAATCGTACTGAAAAATCATCCTGACATTCGTCTTGTGCTAGTAGGTGATGCAGCTACGTTAGAGCAGGAGTTAGCATCGCACACTTACGATGTTAATCGTCTCGAAGTTTTACATGCATCCCAGCAAGTCGAGATGGATGAAATGCCATCATCTGCCTTGCGTACCAAAAAAGATTCTTCCATGCGTGTTGCGATTAACCTGGTAAAAGAAGGTAAGGCGCAAGCTTGTGTCAGTGCAGGCAATACGGGTGCGTTAATGGCAACCGCACGTTTTGTATTGAAAACCTTACCGGGTGTCGATAGACCTGCCATCATTTCCACTTTTCCCACGATTGACCCAGATAAAAATATCCGTGTACTTGATCTCGGCGCAAATGTTGATTCAACGGCAGAGCATTTAGTGCAATTTGCGGTGATGGGTTCGGTGCTGACTTCTGCACTGGATAATATTCCTCAACCCAAAATTTATTTGCTGAATATTGGTGAAGAAGAAATAAAAGGCAATGAACAAGTCAAGCAAACGGCTGCATTATTATCGAATTCGAAAGTAGTGAATTATGTTGGATTTATTGAAGCAGACAGATTGCATTTCGGCGAAGCGGATGTAATTGTGTGCGACGGTTTTGTTGGCAATGTTGCATTGAAAACGACTGAAGGTGTAGCAAGATTTATTACGCGTCTGATGAAAGAATCATTCATGCGTAATCTTTTTACGAAGATGATTGGTTTATTGGTGAAGCCTGTTTTAAAAACGTTCGTCAAACGTATTGATCCTGGCAGATACAATGGTGCAACGTTCATTGGCTTGAATGGAACTGTCGTAAAAAGTCACGGTGCTGCAAATACACGCGCGTTCGTGTGTGCAATTGAAGAAGCAATGATTGGTGCAGAAAAAAATGTGCCAGAACGTATTCGGCATGAAGTCGAACATTTATTGAAAATTTCGTAAAGGAATGTTGAGACAGGTTGTCATTGCGAGCGCTTTTCAGCGAAGCAATCCATGCATAATGTGAATGGATTGCTTCGCTGAAAAGCGCTCGCAATGACGACCCCTCGCAACATGGTCAGCTTGCAATATCGAACCTCACAACGTTTCACAACAAGGCAGATAATTAAATGATCTACTCAAAAATTCTTGGCACCGGCAGTTATTTGCCTGAAAAAGTTCTCACTAATTTCGATCTGGAAAAAATGGTCGATACATCCAATGACTGGATAGTGGAACGTTCCGGCATACGCGAGCGACATATTGCTGCAGCCGATGAAAATGCCGCGACACTCGCAGAAAAAGCTGCACGTGCAGCGTTGGATACTGCCGGTGTTGATGCCAAAGAAATAGACATGATTATCGTTTCATCCACCACACCGCATTTAGTTTTCCCCAGCACTGCCTGTTTATTACAGGAAAAATTAGGTATTGCCGGATGTCCTGCATTTGATTTGAATGCGACAGCTTGTGCAGGTTTCATGTATGGATTAAGTATTGCTGATCAATATATTCGTACCGGAGCAATCAAAAAAGCACTGGTAATTGGCAGTGAAGTCATGTCACGTGTGGTTGACTGGAGTGATCGCACCACTTGTGTTTTATTCGGCGATGGTTCTGGAGCAATGGTATTAGGTGCGAGCAATGAGCCTGGAATTTTATCCACACATTTGCATGCTGATGGTACACACAAGGATGTTTTATATTTACCGCAAACGACTAAATCCTCACCCGAATTTGAAACAGTAAAAATGATGGGAAATCAATTATTCAAATTGGCCGTGAACACATTAGGTTCATTATTTGATGAAACATTAGCTGCAAATAATATTCAAAAATCTGAAATCGATTGGCTGGTTCCACATCAGGCAAACATGCGCATCATCGAAGCGATGCGTAAAAAACTGGATTTGCCGATGGAAAGAGTCGCAATCACACTCGATAAACAAGGCAATACTTCCAGCGCTTCCATTCCACTGGCACTTGATGAAGCTGTGCGCGATGGCCGCATTAAACGCGGACAATTATTGATTATGGAAGGATTCGGTGGTGGTCTTGCCTGGGGTTCGGCATTAGTAAGGTATTAATCATGACAAATCAACTCGCCATTGTATTTCCAGGGCAAGGTTCGCAATTTGTTGGCATGTTAGCTGATATTGCAAAACAATATCCTGAAGTAAAGGAAACGTTTGCTGAGAGTTCTTCTGTACTGGATTATGATTTATGGAAATTGACGGCAGAAGGTCCGGCAGAAGAATTAGATAAAACCATTCACACACAACCCGCATTGTTAACCGCATCTTATGCAATCTGGCGCATTATTCAGGCGCGCAAACCCATTACTCCCATGATGTTGGCTGGACATAGTCTTGGTGAATATACAGCATTAGTTTGTGCACAATCATTGGCATTTACCGATGCAGTCAAATTAGTAGCAGCGCGCGGACAATATATGCAGGAAGCAGTTTCGCAAGGAACGGGTGCGATGGCTGCATTAATTGGTCTTGATGAAGATGTCGTGAATGAAATTTGTCAGCAGGCAAAAGAAGGCGATGAGATTTTATCGCCTGCCAATTTCAACAGCATTGGGCAAATTGTTGTTGCAGGACATAAAACAGCAGTTGAGCGTGCGATTCATTTGGCAAAGGAAAAAGGCGCGAAAATTGCAATGTTGATTCCCGTGAGTGTTCCATCACATTGTGAATTAATGAAGCCTGCTGCTTTGCGTCTGGAAAAATTACTGGCTGTGATGAATTTGCAAATTCCGAAAATTCCGGTGATCAGCAATGTGGATGTGTGTGCATATGATAACGTTGATGCGATTCGTGATGGTTTGGTGAGACAACTGTTTCATCCTGTGCAATGGGTGAAGACGATTCAGTATTTTGCGCAAAATGGCGTAACACAAATTCTTGAATGCGGGCCAGGAAAAATATTAAGCGGATTAAATAAACGTATCGATAAAAATTTGCAATTGATGAATACGAGTGATCTGGAAAATTTAAATACGTTATTGTGATCGCGGATCTGAGCTCGCCACCAGAGTACACAATGAAAAAAACTAAGGAGTGCATGATGTCAGCTGATGGTTTATTAAAAAATAAAATTGTTCTCGTGACAGGTGCGAGTCGTGGCATTGGTCAGGGGATTGCTCTCGCATTAGGCCGCGAAGCTGCAACCGTAATTGGAACAGCTACGACGCAAGAAGGTGCAGATAAAATTTCTGCAGTTTTTCAGGAACAATCCGTTAATGGTTGCGGCATGATGTTAAACGTTGCTTCCACTGAATCCGTGGATGCAGTTATTGCTGCCATCAAGGAAAAATACGGTGCGATTTCTATTCTCGTGAATAATGCCGCGATAACGCAGGATAATCTTTTTTTACGTATGAAAGATGAAGAGTGGATGAATGTGATTGAAACCGATCTGAATTCATTGTTTCGTCTCTCCAAAGCTTGCATGCGCGACATGTTAAAAGCCAAATGGGGACGCATTATTAACATTGGTTCAGTAGTAGGTTCCACGGGAAACCCAGGACAGGCGAATTATTGTGCAGCCAAGGCTGGCATGATTGGATTTAGCAAGGCGCTCGCTCTCGAAGTTGGATCAAGAGATATTACGGTCAATATTGTTGCACCAGGTTTTATCAGCACCGATATGACTAATGTATTGACAGAAGATCAGCGTCAGGCAGTTTTCGCTAAAATTCCCATGCAAAAATTAGGCACAGTGGATGATATAGCAGCAGCTGTATTGTTTTTGGCGTCAGAAAATGCTCGTTATATCACCGGCCAAACCTTGCATGTGAATGGTGGATTGTTCATGAATTGACAGGTTAATAAAACTTGCAAGTTGGTAGTTTTTGAATAAACTAGCACAATTTATTGTATTTACTTATAGAGGACAGATTAGACATGACCGCGATGCAGACGAATGAAATTGAAGCCAGAGTTAAGAAGATTGTCGTTGAACAATTGGGAGTCAAGGAAGATGAAGTCACCAGGGAAACTTCATTTGTTGATGATCTTGGCGCAGATTCACTCGATACCGTGGAACTCGTGATGGCACTGGAAGACGAATTCGAAATTACCATTCAGGACGAAGAAGCCAAGAAAATGGTTACGGTTAAAGATGTTGTCGACTATATTGTTGGCCACATGGAAAAAGAAACTAAAACAGGTTAATGCTTTCCCTTCCATATTAATTTCAGAAAGGAGTACAGCACTCCTTTCTGAAAAATATTTTCCAAGAGGGTTTCAACTTGAATAAACGGCGTGTTGTAGTAACGGGCCTTGGGATGATTACATCTCTGGGACATGATGTGGAAAGCACATGGCAAGCAGTTGTCGCTGGTAAAAGTGGCGTTGCTAATATTGATCATTTTGATGCATCCGATCTTTCCTGCCAGATTTGCAGTCGTGTGAAAAATTTTGATCCCAGTTTATACATGCCGGAAAAAGAAGCGAAAAAACGCGATTATTTTATTCAGTACGGAATGGCTGCTGCAGTGCAAGCGGTTCAGGATTCAGGCCTGGTAGTAACAGAAGACAATGCTCATCGTATGGGTATGGCGATTGGTTCAGGCATTGGCGGATTACCTACCATTGAAAAATATCATTCGATTTTACTGGAATCAGGCCCACGTCGGCTTTCTCCATTTTTTATTCCAGGCGCACTCATCAATATGATTGCCGGCAATCTTTCCATTCAATATGGCATGAAAGGCCCCAATCTTTCCCTCGTTTCTGCTTGCACAACCGGCACACACAATATCGGTCTTGCTGCACGTTCCATTATTTTTGGCGATGCAGATGTGATGGTGGCAGGTGCTGCGGAAATGGCGACGACCAAGCTCGGCATGGGTGGATTTGCAGCCATGCGTGCATTATCCACACGCAATGATCAACCCGAAAAAGCAAGCCGACCCTGGGACAAGGACAGGGATGGTTTTGTACTGGGTGATGGTGCTGGCATGTTAGTGCTGGAAGAATACGAACATGCAAAAGCGCGTGGTGCAAAAATTTATGCAGAATTAACGGGTTTTGGCATGAGTGCTGATGCGCATCATATGACATCACCTGATCCGGAAGGAAAAGGTGCAGCGTTTTCAATGGACATGGCGATCAAAAATGCTGGTATCAAACCTGAAGATATTCAGTACATCAATGCACACGCAACATCCACACCAGCAGGTGATGAGCTGGAAGTTAAAGGCATCAAGCGTAGCTTTGGCGAACATGCTTATAAACTGGCAGTGAGTTCCACCAAATCCATGACAGGACATTTGCTGGGTGCAGCAGGCGCAGTGGAAGCTATTTTTTCGATATTGGCAATTCGTGATAATGTGGCACCACCGACAATCAATCTGGATAATCCGGGTGAAAATTGCGATCTGAATTTTGTTCCACACAAGGCGCAGAAAATGCAGATTGATAATGCCTTATCCAATTCATTTGGTTTTGGCGGCACCAATGGAACACTTATTTTTGCAAGATTAAAAGAATAGCGGTGAAGTATGCATAACACTTTTCGTTATGCCTTTGGTTTTATCTTCACCGTTATGCTACTCGCTATCATTCTTCTTTTTACAACCGTTGTAAAAAATCCTGAAGGATATGTTTATTATTTGCGTCCAGGCATGAGCAAGTTTGAAGTCATCAGTGAATTGCACAAGCTTGGAATATTGCGACTTGATCAGGAAGTTGCACTTGGCATCATTGCCTTGCCAGGTAAAAAAACCGCATTAAAAACCGGCGAATATCATTTCAAAAAAGGTGCGACGCTACGTTCCGTCTGGTATCAGATGAAAACTGGTACAGGATTGTATTATCGACATTTGACAATTATCCCGGGTTGGACATTCAAACAAGTACGCACTGCATTATTAAAAGCATCAGTGTTACGACAACTTACTGCATCGCTTGATGATAAACAATTGATGGATAAGCTCGGTCATGCTGATCTTTTACCGGAAGGGCAATTTTTTCCTGATACGTATAATTACACGCGTGGTGATACAGATGTGACGGTTCTTAAAGTAGCATTTGATCGCATGCAAAAAAAATTGCAGCAAGTGTGGAATAATCGCAGTGCTGGATTGCCATATAAAAATGCTTATGAAGCCTTGATTGTGGCATCGATTATTGAGCGTGAAGCGTATCTGGATATGGAGCGTCCCGTGATTGCTGGTGTATTCATGAATCGTCTGGCGAGTAATATGCCTTTGCAAGTGGATGCGACGGTGATTTATGGTTTGGGTGATCGTTATACGGGTAAAATTTATAAAGAGAATTTACTTGAAGATACACCGTTTAATACTTATCTCCACAGAGGATTGCCACCTACGCCGATATCGATGCCGGGTTTTGCATCACTTGAAGCAGCAACGCATCCAGAGCGAAATCCGTTTTATTATTACGTTACCAAGGGAAAAGGTGCACACGAATTTTCAGCGACACTGAATGCACATCATGCAGCAGTGGAGGCGCAAAAGAAGCAAGGAATATGAGGTAGGGATTTAGAGATAATGCATCGACGGAGAGCTCCCCTCTCCCGGAGCGTTTTTCAGCGAGGGGGTAGGGGTATGCGACGAACACCCTCACCCCTACCCCTCTCCCCTCGCTGAAAAACGCTCCGGGAGAGGGGAGCTCTCCGTCGTGCCTTTCCTGAAAATATTGGAGCACTGAAATATGCAGCGAGGCAAATTCATTACACTTGAAGGCACGGAATGTAAGGTAAGGATTTAGAGATAATGCATCGACGGAGAGCTCCCCTCTCCCGGAGCGTTTTTCAGCGAGGGGAGAGGGGTAGGGGTGAGGGCAAGTGGAGCACTAAAATATGCAGCGAGGCAAATTCATTACACTTGAAGGCAAGGAATGTAAGGTAAGGATTTAGAGATAATGCATCGACGGAGAGCTCCCCTCTCCCGGAGCGTTTTTCAGCGAGGGGAGAGGGGTAGGGGTGAGGGCAAGTGGAGCAATCAAATATGCAGCGAGGCAAATTCATTACACTTGAAGGCACGGAAGGCGCGGGTAAGACGACCGTACTTAATTTTATTCGTGAGTATTTGCATCACGCAGCTATTCATGCGGTCTGGACGCGTGAGCCTGGCGGTACGCCATTAGCTGAGCGTATACGTGATTTTATTTTGCATACGCAAGATACCGAAGCAATTGATGCTGAAACAGAGTTATTAATGGTATTTGCAGCACGCGCACAACATTTGCAACATACTATTTTACCAGCGCTCGAAACAGGAAAATGGGTAGTGTGCGATCGTTTTGTCGATGCCAGTTATGCTTATCAGGGTGGTGGTAGAAAAATAGATGAAAATAAAATACATCTGCTGGATGAATGGATAGTCGGAAAAAATTATCCTGATCTCACATTATTACTGGATATTTCTCCTGAGCAAGGATTCAAACGCACAGCATCACGCGTAGATGGTAAAGACAGGATTGAGCAGGAAAGGCTGGATTTTTTTGAGCGTGTGCGTAACGCTTATCTGTTGCGTGCGCAGCAGAATCCTGAGCGTATAAAAATAATTGATGCCAGTCAGTCACTGGCAGAGGTAGAAAAAAATATTCGTTTGATACTGGATGATTTTCTGAAGAGATAAAATATGGTTTATCCCTGGCAACAAGATCAATGGCAACAACTCATCCAGCAAAATAAACGTTTGCCGCATGCCTTGTTATTAACGGGTATCAGAGGGATTGGCAAAGCACATTTTGCTGTGTGTTTTATGCGCGCGCAATTATGTCAGGCGACATATTCTGATCTTTGTAATTGTCACTCCTGTCGTCTTATCGCTGGTAAATCGCATCCGAATATTTTATGGATTGAGCCAGAAAAAGCTGGTGGTGCTATTAAAGTGGATCAGATACGTGAAGTGAGCGACTTTGTGAATCAGACTTCCCTGCAAGGTGAGTATCGATTTGTGCTGATTGATCCTGCGAGCAGTATGAATATCAATGCAGCGAATGCTTTATTAAAAACACTGGAAGAACCAGCTGCACATGCGATTTTAATTCTGATCAGTGAGCAAGCTTCCCATCTTCCTGCAACCGTTTTAAGTCGTTGCCAGCATCTTCATTTTCCGCGTCCAGAAAAATCATTGGCGCATAAATGGCTTGCCGATAAGATTTCTACCGATGTTGATCTTGCCCTGCAATTAACACATGGTGCACCGCTTGCTGCCTTGCACTTTGCACAGCAGGATAAATTTGCTGTGCGCGCCAGTCTTTTGCAAGTTTTGCATAAGCTGGTGAATAAACAATTGAGCGTATTAAGCGGTGCGGCTGAAATAAATGAAATCGATATTTCATTTTTACTCGATACCATGTTGACGGTAATAACCGATATCTTGCACTTGCATTATGATGATCAGGAATTAATAAACACCGATTTTCGCGCCCAATTAATGGAACTACAACAACAAACCAGTTCACAACAATTAATTGCACATATGAATTTTTTAATGCGATTACGCGCTCAGCAACAACAGGGATTCAATCATAATAAACAATTACTGATAGAAAATTTATTTATTCGCTGGATGGAGTGTGCCCATGTTTCTGGTTGATTCGCATTGTCATCTGGATTTATTGTCGCCTGAACAGGGAACGATAGATGCAATTGTAAAGCGTGCGCAAGCAAATGGTGTGCATTATTTATTGAATGTTTGCGTCAAACTTTCTGATTTCCCAACTATATTGAAAACATCAGAAGCTTTTACCTTTGTCAGCACATCAGTGGGTTTGCATCCAAATGATACTGATGAAGAAACGACTGAAGCACAATTAATTGAAATGGGTAAGCATCCCAAAGTGATTGCCATTGGTGAAACGGGTCTCGATTATTATCGTTCGACGGGTGATTTAAAATGGCAACATGATCGCTTTCGGGCGCATATTCGTGCAGCGCGCAAATTGAATAAGCCGCTGATTATTCACACGCGTGATGCAAAAGCAGATACAATACGCATTATGCAGGAAGAAGGGGCAGAACACGCAGGAGGCGTTATCCATTGTTTTACCGAGGATTGGGAAATGGCAAAAGCTGCACTTGATATGAATTTTTACGTTTCATTTTCAGGCATTGTCACTTTCAAAAACGCAACGGTGATTCAGGAAGTGGCAAAACAGCTTCCGCTCAATCGTATGCTGATTGAAACTGATTCTCCCTATCTCGCACCCGTTCCTTATCGTGGTAAATCCAATGAACCTGCTTATGTTCGCTATACAGCGGATTATCTTGCGAATTCACGCGGTATTTCATTAGCAGAATTAGCTGAGATGACCAGTAACAATTTCTTTACCTTATTCAAGGGAGCAGTGAGACCACATGTTTAGACCCGCCGCTCTGTTTATTGGAATGCGTTATACGCGTGCTAAACGGCGTAATCATTTTATTTCATTTATTTCGCTGGTCTCGATGATTGGTATTGCATTAGGCATTGCTGTGCTGATTACCGTTTTATCCGTCATGAATGGATTTGATCGCGAAATAAAACAGCGTGTATTTAGCATGGTACCACCTATTACTGTCAGCAGTAGCACAGGAGCTCTTGCAGAATGGCAGAATTTACAAAACTTACTGAAGCAATATCCCGTTATTTTAAATTCTGCGCCTTATATTACAGGCGAAGTATTGCTGAATAATGCAGGTTCAACACAGCCAGCAGTTATCTCAGGCATTTTGCCAGATGAAGAAAAGAAAGTGTCACAAGTCGCAGGAAAAATGGTGGAAGGACAATTAACTAATCTCGAGGCGGGACAATTCGGTATTGTGCTAGGTGAAAATCTTGCGCAGGCATTAAATGCCAGAATGGGAGATAAAGTCACGGTAGTGACACCACAAGTTTCCTTATCACCAGCAGGTGCGATTCCCCGTTATAAACGTTTTACTGTGGTGGGAATTTTTCGTGCAGGCAATGGTTTTGGATTTGACCGCAGTCTTGGTTTTGTATCCCTGGTTGATGCGCAAAAGTTACTGGGACTGGGTGAGAATGTATCTGGCTTGCATCTCGGTGTAAAAGATGTGTTTGCAGCTCCACGTATTGCAGGTGATTTACGCAAGCAATTAACGGGCGCCAGTATCACCACTTGGGCAGATCAATTCGGTGAATTTTTCCATGCGGTGCAATTGGAAAAAACCATGATGTTTTTTATTTTGCTACTCATTATCGCAGTTGCTGCATTTAATCTTGTTTCTACATTAATGATGGTGGTCAGCGAAAAAGAATCGGATATTGCAATATTACGTACGTTTGGTGCAACACCGCGTACCATCATGAGCGTTTTCGTTGTGCAAGGTGCCATTATCGGTTTATTTGGTACATTGTTCGGATTAATTGGTGGTTTATTACTGGCATCCAATGTGACAGAAATCGTGAACTGGATACAGGATGTTTTCCACGTACAATTCCTTTCATCTGATGTTTATTTCGTAAACTATCTGCCATCCAGAATTGAATTTTCTGATGTGGCAAAAATCTGTTGCGCTTCGTTGCTGTTAAGTTTGTTTGCAACACTTTATCCAGCATGGCGTGCATCAAAAATGGATCCTGTGGAGTCTTTGCGTTATGAATAATCCCGTATTAGCTTGTTATAATCTGGCGAAAGCTTATGTTGATGGTTCATCCAGAATAGATGTCTTGCGTGAAATCAATCTTGAAGTTCAGGCATCTGAAATGATTGCTGTCATTGGCTCATCAGGTTCTGGCAAGAGTACATTGCTACATTTATTGGGTGGTCTCGATAAGCCCACGAAAGGTCATGTGATGTTAAATGGCAAGAACATGCAACAAGTATCAGAACGGGAAAAATGTAAATTACGTAATTCCCATCTCGGATTTGTTTATCAATTTCATCATTTATTACCTGAATTTTCAGCGCTGGAAAATGTCAGTATGCCATTGCTGATTCATGGTGATGAGCCAGTGAAAATTACTGAACGTGCTGCTGCATTACTCGAACAAGTCGGTTTGCAGGATCGCATGAAGCATCGTCTCGGACAATTATCTGGTGGTGAAAGACAGCGTGTTGCGATTGCAAGAGCGCTCGTTGCCAATCCATTATGTGTGCTGGCAGATGAGCCAACAGGTAATCTGGATCCGGCGAATGCAGATAAAGTATTACAATTATTTTTTGATTTGCAAAAAGTGCATCAGACAAGTGTAGTGATGGTGACGCATGATCCTGTGATTGCGAACAATGCGCAACGTGTGATGCGCATTGAAGAAGGCAAGCTGGTAGAAGTATAAAATGACAAAACAAGGTATTTTATTAATTAATCTCGGTACTCCCGAACAATGTGATGCAAGTTCCGTGCGGCGTTATCTGCGTGAATTTTTAATTGATCCGCGCGTAATAGATTTGCCATTATTCATGCGCTGGCCATTGGTGAATTTGGGTATTGTTCCTTTTCGTTATAAAAAAACATTGGCTGCTTATCAGCAAATCTGGACGGAGCAAGGTTCGCCGTTGTTAGTGAACAGTGAATCGATTCGCGATGATTTGGCTGTGAAATTAGGTGCGGCTTATCAGGTGGAATTAGCCATGCGTTATGGAACACCGGATATTGCTTCTGCGGTTGCACGCTTGCAGGCTTGTGAATCTTTAATGGTGATTCCGTTATTTCCGCAATATTCATCAGCAGCAAATGGTTCGGCTATTGAAAAAGCATTGCTGGATATTTCTGGAAAATGGAATGTGCCAGCGCTTAGAGTCAGGCAGGATTTTTATAATGATGCAGGATTTATTGCGGCAGTTGCAGAAAATATACGTGTGAGTTTGCAGGATAAAACAATAGATAAAATTATTTTTAGCTATCATGGGTTACCAGAAAGACATATCAATAAAAGTGATTGTGTCGCGAATTGTGATCGTGTGCATTCCTGTCCTCCAATAACAGATGCAAATCGTTATTGTTATCGCGCGCAATGTTATGCAAGCTCGGCTGCAATTGCTGATGTGCTGGGATTGGGTGCGGATGATTATGTGGTGTCGTTTCAATCGCGATTAGGTCGTACTCCGTGGATTAAACCGTATACCGATTTATTATTGCCGGAATTAATTGCAGATGGTGTGCGCGATATCGCTGTGGTTTCACCTTCGTTTGTTGCAGATTGTCTCGAGACGCTTGAAGAAATTAATATCCGTACGCGCAAGCAATGGATGGCATTGGGCGGCGGCGAATTTGTGTATATACCTTGTGTTAATCAGTCGGATGTCTGGATACAATCACTGGCTGATTGGGTCGTCGCTACAGTGTGATGATGCGTTGCGCTTTTTAGTCGAAGCAATATGTATGTAGCAGTGTGTGAGTGTGCAGCAGGTGTATGTATGTAGCAGGTGTGTCACCCCGGAAAATACGCCGCTGTTATCCTGGTTCAGTTAGCTGCTGTTGTTCGGCGTATTTGTCCGGGGCCCGGTCTTTTGCGATAGTGAGAGATTTTTCTAGTAAAATTAAAAACTCTCACTATCGCAAAAAAACTGGGCCCCGGACAAATACGCCGAACAACAGCAGCTAACTGAACCAGGATAACAGCGGCGTATTTTCCGGGGTGACACACCTGCTATATTACATACACCTGCTGCACGCTCACACTGCTACATGCTTACCATGCTGATTATAATAAACACCACAATCTCAACTCATATTTCCTTTTCCTCATTTAATTTCCCGGAATTTCCATGATTCTCTTCATCCTCACATTTTTGTTAGGCGATATGTATTTGCAAACATTTGCAAATCTGCCATCACTGTCATTGGCTGTATTAATAACTATATTCACATTGATTATCTGGCGAATATTCCGATATAAACTTTTATTTTTAATATTCGCATTCACATTCGGTTTCACATTCACTCTCTACCACGCGTACAACATCACTTCCTGGGTTTTGCAAAAAAACTGGGAAAAAAAGCCATTAATTGCAACTGGTATCATTTCTTCCTTACCACAACCAGGAAAATTTGGCACATCATTTGAATTTGCCTTGCAATCGCTCAGCAATCATCATGCAATTGAATATCCACATACAAAAATTCGCCTGACATGGAATCATGAAGCATTACATGTCGGTGATAAATGGCGTTTGCATGTCAAATTGAAACGCATGCATAGCACGCAAAGTCCAGGTGCATTTGATTATGAAGCATGGAGTTTGCAACGCGGTTTACGTGCAACGGGAAATGTGATTGATAAGGAGAAAAATAAATTACTTGCACATCAGCACTGGCTTTATCCATTGCAAACTATTCGGCAATTATTGCAACAAAATATTCAGCATTATTTACCACAAACGCCAACTTCTCCGTGGTTGATGGCATTGATGACCGGTGAGCGTAATGGCATCGCACCAGAGGATTGGCAAGTGTTGCGTAACACGGGTACGAATCATTTAATGGCAATTGGTGGATTGCATATTGGACTTGCTGCAGGATTCATGCATTTTATCGTTTCATTTTTATGGCGACGTGCTGGTTCATTATCATTAATTTTTCCTGCACAAAAAGCGGGATTATGTGCGGCATTGATTACAGCATTTATCTATAGTAGCTTGTCTGGATTTTTATTACCTTCACAGCGTGCGATTATCATGTTGTGTATTTTTATCATGACGACGCTTGCATATCGAAAAATAAATCCATGGAATGTCTGGTCATTGGCATTATTGATTGTCTTGCTAATTAATCCAGCGACAGTTTTATCTGAAAGTTTCTGGTTATCATTTGGCACAATCGCATTAATTTTATATGGCATGCATCACCGATTGTCACCTTCTGGTTTGTGGTGGAAATACATGCGTGTTCAATGGGTAATAGGCATAGGTCTTATCCCTTTGACATTCGCATTATTTGGAGAATGTTCGCTGATTTCATTCGTCGCAAATACCATCGCAATTCCTTGGCTAGCCGTTTCGATATTACCTTTATGTTTGGTGAGTATTGTTTTCATATTTATATTTCCAACCGTTGCAAGCGGTTTATTATGGATGGCAGATGGTAGTCTTGCATTGTTGTGGTCAGTATTGAGTACGCTTGCACAAACCAGTTGGTCATCACTACATATTTATATTCCAGATATTTATTATTTATTAGGCATGATGGTGGGTGTGGTTTTATTGCTTTTACCAGCCGGCATGCCTTTGCGAATTTTGGGTGTGATAGGATTTTTGCCTGTATTTCTGCATCAGGGTGATAAGCCTGCGCGTAATGAATACTGGTTAAATTTACTGGATGTTGGACAGGGATTATCTGTTGTTGTGCAAACTGCGAATCATATTCTGGTTTATGATGCAGGAGCAAAAGTTACTGCATCATCAGATATGGGCGAGCGCATTGTATTGCCATATTTACGTAGTATGGGTGCGAAAAAAATTGATTTAATGGTAATTAGTCATGCTGATAATGATCATATTGGTGGTGCAAAGTCGATTTTGCAAAATTATCCTGGGACGTTGATCAAAACCAGTGTGCCAGAAAAATTTAATAAAGCGCACTATTGTCAGTACGGAGATTCCTGGCAATGGGATGGTGTGAAGTTTACTTTTTTATATCCATCGCAACATGAGAAAAATCTGCGTAATGATAGTTCATGTGTATTACAGATTGATAATGGCAAATACAAAACATTATTGACAGGCGATATTGAAAAATTTGCTGAACATGAATTAGTGAACAATATTCCTGATCAATTAGCGGCAGATATTTTGGTGGCTCCACATCACGGAAGTAAAACATCAGCGGTTCCAGCATTTGTTGCAGCTGTGCATCCGCAGATGGTTTTATACGCGACAGGATATTTGAATCGCTATCATTTCCCGCATGCGAAAGTAGTGCAGGCGTATGAAGCTATTCATGCGCTTGCATTTAATACGGTGGATACGGGTAGTGTGCGGTTCAAAGTGAGTAATGATGTGATGCCGGATGCATATCGCGTGAAGGGGAGAAGGTACTGGATGGATTAAGGTGAGGTAAGGCAAGAAAAGCCTTCTGCTGGAGGCTGGGGAATCGACAGGTAAACTGAAGTGACGTCGTCCCGCGGCTCGTCCGCGGGATCCAGTAATTTCAACGCCCCATCATTTTTAATTACACCTATATGAATTCCAATACTTTTTTTCATCAAAACCATATTACTGATCAAGATAAACTCGGGAACCTGCTAATTTTAACATGTGATCATACCTCAAAAAGAGCAGATGAAATCGGACATGAATTAATTGAATATGCTAAAGATCGAAAGATTATTTTTCTTGATGAAGGTCTGGATACTTCAAAACCAAATGAGTGTAGTGAATTTTATTTGCAATTAGATCATCCCATGATAAAACTCCTTGGATCCATGTTTTCTGCGCGGATAATATTCAAAAATATAAATCTTAATAATTATTTATTTTCAAATATTGATACACAAAAAAATGAGATCAAAAAAGGTATCATTTTTAGCGTTTCTATTATAATGGCATCCTTTTTTGAAATGTATTCATGTTTGAATGAAAAATCCCATTTGAAAGATAATTTAGAACAAGCACTCCACAAGGAAGGGGCTGTTAAGGTGCAAAACATATTAGAAGATTTTAAAAAAGTATTTGACATTGCTTATAAAAATCTTACTAAATCATTTAGTACATTAAGAAATACTGATGCAACATTTGAAAATATTGAAAAGCTTAAAAATATTATAAAAATATTATGTAACATGAAAGACAGTTTGAATATTATATTCACTTCATTTGCTTATGTATTGGCAAATCATTTGGGCGAGCAATACCCAGAATATAAGGATAATTTTAGAATCGATGACATTCCTGAAAAAGAATATTTTAATCATTTTATCATCCAGATTAGAAATTTATTTATGGCTATTAATATCCATTCTCTATCTTCAAAATTCCCTGATAAAATTATAGTTGTTTCCGTTGGCAAGCTTCATACGATAGACAATAAGGAAAGAAATTTACAAAGCATCCAAACACTGTTAAAAAGAGATTTTAATTATTCTGGAAATATTGAAATGAAATTTATTGATGATAACTTCAGAATTGAAGATCATTTAAACCATCAAGTTAATAGCCTGAAGCCAGGGGATAAATAATAACTATTTTCAGCTATTGCTGCGCATTATTCTCGTGTAATAAAACATTAGAAATAAATTTAATAATCAGATAAAACTCGATTTGCTTGAATATAAAACTCGCGATCATCAATATGCCTGTGCTTTGATTGTGAATGCAAAGAAGTGTGAACCAAACAAAATACTGAATAGTGACGCCATTATTGTTGATGTTCAGTTGAATAAAAATAGACATTGGCCTGCAAGATCAAGTTGTATGCCGCTTCACATAATATTGAACCACATGAATTTTTGCCTTTTCACGCAAGTACGGTGATAGTTTCTGATAAATACTTTTTAACCTTCCTGTCAGGAATTTGGCATAACCTTCTTTGAATCTGGTAAATTTTTTAGTAAATTCTTCATCGCTTTCTGTATGAAATACCAGTTCCCGCAAGTCATGCGCAGCCAAACTTCTACCTGGTTTTTTCAAGCCGAAGAAGCTATACGAATACTTTCCTGACATGACTTCAATCAATTGCAACTTTCCCTGTAATACGCGAGCTAATGCGGTTTTATTAACATTGAAAAGACTGAGTCCCGCATGAAAATGAGCAAGCAGGATTTCGACAGCTTCTTCATGACCTTGACTAGCTGCAGCATGAATAGCAGTTTTATTCTGCAAGTTTAGTGTCAATTTTATCGGATGTTGCAACAGGCATTTAATAATGTCGATTTGATTATGAGCTGCAGCGAGTATCAATGCTGTATCGTAATTTGCATCGCAATACGTAATAAACACAGCATCATGCTGGATAAACACTTCCATCATCTTGCGTTTGCCGCTGATGGCAAGCGCGAGGAATAGATTATTAAGTCTGGATGATAAGTTAGTATTACTGGTTTGCGGTAAATAATACTCAAGCGATTCAACTTTATCGTTAGCAATCAGCTTTTCAAGCAGGGTGTAATTATTTGCAGTGGCTTCCTGAAGGAGACTGGGAGAATGCTGTAAAAATGTATCCAGAATTTCGAATGACGTTTCGCATTCGAGGGCAAAAATATATGCTGCTTTTATCATTGCAATAATTTCAGGCTGAGTGCTCAATCTCATTTCAGTCATCTTGTCTAATAGTAGCGCCACTATTTCCTTGCTATTTGCAAATACCGCATAATGTAATGCCGTCGCATTTGGCGTAACAGCGGTATCATTGGTTTTTGCGAGAAAATTTACATCCATGCGCGCAATCAAATGATTTACTACTTCGATTTGTTTATTGAAACAGGCTGACATTAATACTGTGTGGCCAGTTGAACGTTGTGCCGTGTAAAAGTCAGGATATTTTTTCAAAACTATTTGTATTTTTTCATGTGCAATATTATTTCTGAGCATTAAATAAAATGTTTTTCTAATATCCTCGAATGTAAAAGGTGGTTTATCCTGCGCAAGATTATAATCGAGTAATAATTCAATGGAGCGCACACTTCCTGCGCATGCTGCTATATCCAGTGCAGATAAGCCTTCGCTATCTTTTTTGCTCGACAGATTGGTTAATAGAATTCCGGGTTGCTGCAATAAATATTCGATCATGCCATCGTTAGCATAAAAACAGGCAAGCATGAAAGGCGTCTGATTCCATTTATTCACAGCATTCAATTGGTGCGGATAGAGACGCAATACATCCTGGATTACTTCATTGGTATGATGAAAGGCTGCCATAATATGTATGGGATAATTTTTGTCATCCGTATATTGTTCTTCGAAGGAACTTCCCTGCTGAATTAAATTTTTTATCTCGTCAAATGATTGCCAGAGAGTGAGCGCATGACATAAAACTGTCTTGCCTTTAATATATTTCCCGGTATTCGATTTGTCGTGATAAGAAGATAAGTGATCAGTAAACGAGAATTGTTTTCTTATTTCTTTATAGAATAAATCCAGAGTAGGCTGATGATTTTTTTGCTGCGCTATCGATATCAGATTCTCATCATCAAGCATGCGTTCATAATATATTTCTGGATTAAGAAATGATTTTTTTTGCAGACAAGCAGCGATTGATAAACTGTCTCTTTCGATCACCATGGAAAAAAATCGATTCAATCTGATAAGTTCATCTGGCTTCAGTTGTTTGTTATGTAAATGCAATTGTTGAATTCTTTTTTCCTGCAAAGTTTTGAATTGAAAAAATCCTGAATGATGATAAGGGATATCTTTTGGATGCTGACGCTTTATTATGTTTAACCATAGCCAGTCAGATTGCAGTTTATGAGCGTTGCAATGAATCAGCGCATGGAATTGTTTGTTAACCAATGCAATCCATTCGACAAGATGTTCAGGCGGCAGGCGAACAAAAATTTTAATAATCACATCAGCAGATAATTTTTCTACTGAAAAGTCAGCAAATTCCTGTTGTTGGTGAAGCATGTTTTATTTCCTTATGGCTGCAAGTTATTGTTTTCCGCGAGCATAGTATATTCACTAACTTATGATTATTTATCAAACTATCACTTTAATGGTGTAAAATAATAGATAGTGTCTCTACAAGTAAATATTATAAGGAGGCTCGTATGTTAAGCTGGGTTCTAATATTTTTGATCGTCGCAATCATTGCTGGTGTATTGGGATTTACAGGCATTGCGGTAGCTTCGGCAGGAATTGCCAAAATCATTTTCTTCATCTTCCTGATATTGTTTCTTATATCACTCGTTATGCATATGGGAAGAAGAGGTTAAGGCTACGGCGTGACTTTTTGTCCATGCAACAGTAAATCAATTGCCATTAACAAGGCAGTATTGTCCACGGGTTTTTCAAAGGAAACAGAAGCACCCAATGTTTCTGATAAATCCAGATAACCCGTTGGATCCAATCTTCCACCACCTGAGATGGCGATAATATCCAGGTTGGGATGTTTGTTTTTCACTTCAGAAATTAAGGTAATTCCGCTTTTCTTTGGCATGATGATATCTGTCACCATAATATCCGGTCTTTCCTTGCGTAATGCATCCGTTGCTTCTTCACCATTGCTGGCGCAAGTCACTTGATGCGAAGCACGTTCCAGAATTTGCGTTAACATATCTCTTACCAGATCATCATCTTCAACGAGTAGAATTTTAGCCATTTTCATTTCCTTTTATATCAACTTCGGGAAAGAGAACAATAAAAGTTGAACCATGTCCCAACTGACTTTTTACGAGAATTTGACCTTCATGTTCCTTGACGATGGAGTGTACGATGGAAAGTCCGAGACCGGTTCCCTTGCCAACTTCCCTTGTCGTAAAGAAGGGTTCGTAAATCCTGTCCATTGTTGATTGATCCATGCCATGTCCAGTGTCAGACAATTCTATTTTACAATAATTTCGTGTTTGGGTATCAGGAAATTGCCTAAGGAAAGGATCATCAGCCGCAACATGGCTTATTTTAATATTAATATTTCCTTCGCCATCCATGGCATCCACGGCGTTATTAATGAGATTCACCAGTACTTGATGGACTTGCGTCTGATTACCAAGAATGCTTGCTTCCACGGGTTGAAAATCGATGACTGTTCCAGCCGGTATTGTTGGGCGTAGTAATGACAAGGCGGCTTCAATGGTTTCCTTGAGATTGAGTACATCAAAATGATGATGTTGTTTGCGGCTGAATGAAAGGATGCGCGAAACCAGATCACGTCCACGATTAGCGGCATCAATAATTTTTCCGAGATTTTTATGTACGAGGGAATTTTTTTCCACATCTTCACGCGCCATTTCAGTGTAACCAATAATTGCGTAAAGAATGTTATTAAAATCGTGCGCGATGCCTCCCGCGAGTGTTCCCATTGCCTGGAGTTTTTGACCTTGTAGCAATGCGACTTCAAGTTTTTGTTTGGTTTCTTCGATATGGATGCGATCGCGAATTTCATTTTTCAGATTTTCGTTGGTTTGTTTGAGAATCCTTGAGCGAGTGTTAACTAGCAGCGTTGCGCGGATTAATGCGGCTAATAATAGCAGGATGACAGCGATGATGATGGCATCAAGGTAGGGAGAGGCAATATATTGGTGCAAATTCAAATGCGACATCCTTATCTGGTTTACGCAGGTTGTTGTTTGGTTTGTCTGATCAGGAATGGTTACTGGAGGTTCGTCATTGCGAGGCGTTTTTCAGCCGAAGCAATCCAGCGCAGCAAGTGTTTGTGTATATTTGCAAATAAAGCGCAGGAGGCCGGAGGCCGACGAGCCATTGCGAATATACACAAACACTTGCTGCGCTGGATTGCTTCGGCTGAAAAACGCCTCGCAATGACGAACCTCCAGTAACCATTCCTGATCAGACAAACCAAACAACAACCTGCTAAAGATCCTAATCTTACTATGGAATCCATACCACATAAACTGGCATAATACATGATTTATTTTGTCCTAACCGTAGGAAGTCATCATGCAGCTTTCGCAGATAAAAATGTCCGGTTTCAAATCGTTCGTCGATCCGACCACCTTAAATACGCCCAGCAATCTGATTGCAGTTGTTGGTCCAAATGGTTGCGGTAAATCAAACGTGATTGATGCAGTGACCTGGGTGATGGGGGAAAGTTCACCAAAATACCTGCGTGGTGAAGCACTTACTGACGTTATTTTTAACGGTTCTACCGCCAGAAAGCCTATTGGGCAGGCATCGGTCGAGCTTATTTTCGATAATACCGACGGTACGCTTGGCGGTGAATATGCTAAATTTGCCCAGATATCAGTGAAGAGAATGATTAACCGCGAGTCCGATTCATCGTATTACCTGAACGGCGTACGGTGCCGTAAACGCGATATTGTGGATATATTCCTGGGGACAGGCCTGGGTCCTCGTAGTTACTCAATTATTGGACAAAATATGATCAGTCGTGTCATTGAAGCCAAACCGGATGATTTGCGTACTTATCTTGAAGAAGCGGCGGGCATTTCCAAATACAAGGAACGTCGTCACGAAACTGAATTGCGAATTAACCATACCAGGGAAAATCTGGCGCGATTGAATGACGTGCAACTGGAGCTCGAAAAACAATTAACGCATCTCAAGGCACAAGCGAATACTGCAGAGAAATATAAAACCCTGAAACAGCAGGAAAGAACACTGCGTGGTGAGTTATACGGAATACAATGGCGCACCATCGACACTCAAATGTCAGAACATACTTTAAATATTCAGCGTGAAGAAACAGCACTCGAAGCGCGTAATAGTGAACTTGCCAAAACCACACGTGAAATGGAAGAAACACGTCAGGGACAGCGTAATGCAAATGAAACGTATCAGGAAGTGCAACGTCGTTATTATGCAGCGGGTAGTGAAATCACACGCATTGAGCAGGATATCCTGCATCATCAGGAAAAACATCAGCAGTGGCAAAATGATATTCGTCAAGCAGAAAACGATTGGGAAGCAATTAAAACCCAGATTGCTGATGCCGAAGAAACTCTGCAGCAACTGGAAGAAGATATACAAACACTCGAGCCACAAGTTGCAACTATCAATAAGGAAATGACCACGCTTGAAGATGCACTGGAAAATGCAGAGCAGGCAACAGTTGATTTCCAGAACCAGTGGGATGAATTTCATCAGACATCATCGAAATCCTCGCAAGCTGCGCAAGTGGAAAAAACGCGCATTTCGCATCTGGAGCAAACCATTGCTTCATTACAAAAACGTCAGGAACAATTACAACGTGATCAGGGACAATATAATCTTGCTGATCTCGAAAAAGAAATTGCAGAATTTGCAACACTTGCGAGTGAGATGACAAAAGAACTGGAATCAAATAATCAGCAATTATCGCAGGCACGTGATGAAATCAAATCCTTGCAAGCTGAGCAGCAGACTGCGAATCAGCAACTGGATCAGGTGCGTGGTGAATCGCAACGGTTACGTGGCCAGCAAGCATCGCTCGAAGCATTGCAGGAAACAGCATTAGGTCAACGCAATAATCCTGCTGCGCCATGGATCAAGGAACGTAATTTAAATGCCAAATCGAGACTCGCACAAAATATTGAAGTCGAAGCTGGCTGGGAATTTGCCGTTGAAAAAGCACTCGGTTCCAATTTGCAGGCGATTTGTGTTGATGCGGTGGATGATCTGATTCCGCATCTTGATCAATTCAAGTCAGGAAATTTGGCAATATTTACAGGCAAGGATAAACCGGTTGCCAAAGCCAGACATAATGCCACTTTATTGCTGGATAAAATCAAATCCCCGTGGCAACTGGATTCATTAATTGCTGGAGTTTACATTGCAGATTCAATGGATGAAGCTTTGCAATTATGTGAAAGTCTTGATGCCAATGAATCTGTGATGACACGTGATGGTGTCTGGATGAATCGTTCCTGGCTAAAAATATTACGTCAGGAAGATCCAGCAGCAGGTGTGTTTCAGCGTGAACAGGAGTTGAAACAATTACAAACGCGTTTTGTCGAACTGGAAAAAAAGCAAAAACAACTGGAAAGTGAAATTGAAGAACGTAAACAAAATATTATCAAGCTTGAGCAAAAACGCGAACAATTACAAACTGCATTAAATCAACAACAGGCAAAATCCGCGCAAGTAAATGCACAACATAAAATGAAACAGGAACGTTTGCGTGAATTAAAAACACAAGCAGAACGTTTGATCACACAGCAAAATGAATGTGCTGCGCAATTGGAAAAATCCAGTGCTGAGTTACAAAAATCCCGCAAAGTCTGGGAGAATGCGTTACAGGAAATGGAAGGTCAGGCGCAGGAACGTGATGATCTCGTCACGGAACGTGATCGCGTTCGTCAGCGTTTACAAACTACACGTGAACAGGCGAATAATAAAAAAGATGAATTACATGAACTGGAAATTCAATTGCAAACTTCACGTTCGCAAAAAAATTCATTGCAACATAATATCACTCGCCTGCAATCGCAAGTGACCTCTCTCAGTGATAGAAAAATATCCTTGCAAGATGAATTAAATGCCATGCAGCCAATTGATGAAATGAAACAGGCATTGGCACAAGTGCTGGATAAGCATGTCAGCATTGAAGGTGAATTAAATATTGCGCGTACTACCATGGAAAACCTTGATCAGGAATTTCGTCAGCTTGATGAGAAACGGCAAACAATTGAGCGTGAAGCTAATAAAGTTCGTTCAGCGCTCGAAATGTTACGCGTTGAACAGCAAGGATTTAAAGTCAAATCGGAATCGATCAAAGAGCAAATGGCAGAAGCTGATTGTGTGCTGGAAGAAATACTACAAACGCTCGCACCCGATATTCGCGCAGAAGAATGGCAAGCGAAACTGGATCAAACAATATCGCGCATTAATCGTCTTGGTCCGATTAATCTCGTTGCCATTGATGAATACAACACTTGTCTTGAGCGTAAGGAATATCTGGATGCGCAAGTGGCAGATTTGCAAGCCGGCCTTGCTACACTGGAAGATGCGATCAGCAAGATTGACAGGGAAACACGTACTCGCTTCAAGGAAACATTTGACAAGGTCAATGGACGTTTTCAGGAATTATTCCCGACCATATTCGGTGGTGGTAAAGCCTATCTGGAATTAAACAGTGATAATTTGCTGGAAGCTGGTGTCACCATGATGGCTTGCCCTCCAGGTAAACGTAATAGTTCCATCTATCTTTTATCTGGTGGTGAAAAATCATTAACCGCAATCGCATTGATTTTCTCGATCTTTTATTTAAATCCTGCACCATTCTGCTTGCTGGACGAAGTCGATGCGGCACTGGATGATGCGAACGTGTTACGTTTTGTTCGTCTGGTTAAATCCATGTCGGAAAAAACACAATTCATTTTCATTAGTCATAACAAGATTACGATTGAAATGGGCGAACATCTGATTGGTGTGACGATGAATGAACCTGGTGTTTCACGTCTGGTGAGTGTCGATATTGAAAAAGCCATGAGTATGGTTGGATAAAAACTTGCATGAGCAAAAGCGCAGCGCAGGAAATTATTCAGTTACGCAAGCAACTCAATGAGCATAATTATCAATATCATGTTCTCGATCAGCCGATTATTTCGGATGCTGAATATGACAAATTATTTCAGCGTTTAAAATTACTTGAAAAAGAAAATCCTGCTCTGATTACACCGGATTCACCCACGCAACGCGTGGGTGCTGCACCGCTCAAGGAGTTCGCAGAAGTCAAGCATAGTGTGCCCATGTTATCGCTGGAAAATGCTTTCGATGACAAGGATATTACTGATTTCAATCAGCGTATTCAGGATAGGCTGGATATTAATACGCAAATTGAATTTTGTTGCGAACCAAAAATGGATGGTGTTGCGATTAGCTTGCGTTATGAAAATGGATTATTAGTTCAGGCAGCCACACGTGGTGATGGAGCAACGGGTGAAGATGTTACTAAAAATATCAAAACCATTCGCATGGTTCCCTTGCGTTTGCTCGATGATCATATACCAGAAATTCTCGAAGTACGTGGTGAAGTTTTCATGTCGAAATCTGGTTTCGAAAAATTGAATGCCAATGCATTGGAGAAAGGTGAAAAAGTATTTGCCAATCCTCGCAATGCGGCGGCAGGAAGTATTCGTCAACTGGATTCATCCATTACCACGTCACGGCCGCTGGAAATTTATTTTTATGGTGTTGGTGAAGTTAAAGGAAAACATTTGCCAGCAACGCAGTATGAATTATTGCAATACTTGTCTACGTTAGGTTTGCGCATCAGTCCTTTGATTAAAGTGATGC